>VAYJ01000117.1 GCA_005888465.1 Actinomycetota bacterium | reverse complement strand
CGAGGTCGACTGAACGCGATGTGACGCGCGTCACAACATAGACAGTGATCAGCGTCACGTCGCATTCGGTGATGCGCGGCACAGACATCTCCCACCGATCGCCCCACAATGCGCTGTAGTTACGAACGAAGAAACGCAGGGCGAGTCGACGGGGGGAGGTGACACAGATGCCAACGAAGAAGGTGACACCGAGGAAGCCGGCGGCCAAGGCGGCGAAGGCTGGTGGGAAGACGGCAGCCACTCGCGTCTCGAAGTCGGGAGGGCGCAAGCTGAGCGGCGGGCGCAAGGCCTAGCCATCGCGCGCACATCCGAAGCAGATTTTCGGAGCGGGCCCGGAGGGAATCCCCGGGCCCGCTCTTCCATGTCGGGAACTGGTGGATGCGCCAAGCGTCCGCTAGGCTGCGCCGCGATGGTCACGCAGGCTGCGCCGCGAAACCGAACCGGGCTCGACCGCGTCATGGGCGCCACGCCCCTCCTCGAACACTCCGCGAAGTCCGCCATCGGCGACCTTGCTGGGATGGGGACGATCCGGCTCTACCGCCGGGGCACCTACCTCTTCTATCAGGGCGACGCGTCCGACCAGGTCTTCTTCCTCTGGACGGGGCGCGTCGAGTTGACCTCGCTTTCGGTGACGGGTCACCGGCAGCTCCTCACGACCCTGGAGCCGGCCCAGTTCTTCGGGGAGCTGAGCATCGTGGGCGAGCAGAAGCGCACGGCGACGGCGGTTGCGCTCGAGGACTGCATGGTGCTCGTGATCGACGGCGAAGAGTTCCTCGGGTTCCTGGCAAAGCACTTCGAGGTCGCCCGGGCGCTCCTTCGGAGCATGGCCCGCCAGATCCAGGCGCACGAGTCCTTCGTCGAGGACCTGCTGTTCCTGGACCTGAAGGGCCGCGTCGCGAAGCGGCTGCTGCAGCTCGTGAGCCCGAGCCTGGACGAGCTCCCACCCGACGGGGCGATCCTGCCCTCGGTGGTGACGCACCAGGACCTGGCGAGCCTTTGCGGCGGCAGCCGGGAGAACATCACGCGGATCCTGTCGGAGTTCGGCCAGCGCAAGCTCGTCGCCCGCGACGGGCGACGCTACATCCTGAAGAACGTGACGGGCCTGCGACGGCTGGCCGGGCTCTAGCCCTTCGTAGAATCGCGGCGGGCCGTTAGCTCAGTGGCAGAGCAGGGGGCTTTTAACCCTCGTGTCGTAGGTTCGATCCCTACACGGCCCACGGGATATGCTCGCGACCGTGCCGCGCGAGCCCACCAACCACACACGAAGTCCCTGAGGCTCAGTCTTCGGACAGGATCGCATAGACCCTCTTGCGCGCCCCGTCCACGATCTCGGTGACGCGGTCGACCTGCTCGGAGCTCCCCGTGCGAGCGACATGCATCACCGCGGCGCCGAGCTGCGACATGGCGCCGAACAGCTTTCCGAAGCGCTCCCTCCCCTGGCCTGCGACGTCCCACGGCGCGTCGCCGCCCTTGGCCCGGCGTTCCTCGAGGTGTGTGCGGCCCTCCTCGGTGATCGAGTAGACGCGCTTGCCATCGACGTCCTCGCTCGTCAGCAGGCCCTGGTCCTCGAGCAGCTGCAAGGTGGGATAGATCGAGCCGGGGCTCGGGTGCCAGAGCCCGCCGCTTCGGTCCTGGAGCTCCCGGATCAGCTCGTAGCCGTGTCGCGGCTGCTCCGCCACAACGGTGAGGAGCGCAAGCGGCACGTCTCCACGACGAACCCGGCCACGTCCATGCCCGCCATACCAGCCTCCCCGGAACCGTCCCCAGGGCGGGCCGAACGCCTCGTGGTGGTGTCTTCCGTGATGTCGTTCGTGGTGCTCGAGGATGTCCGTGTGCATCGTCGTTCCTCGTTGGTCAGGACTATCTCGATAGCACACGATATATCGTGACCGCTTTCCCCGTCAACCCGCCGGGCTTCAGCCGGACAACTCGCTCAACATGTCTTGAACCGACCGCAGCAGAACGCAGAACTCGTTGCCCTCCGGGTCCGCGAGCACCGTCCAGGTGACATCGGCGCCCTGCCCGACGTCGGCCCTACGGGCGCCGAAGCTGAGCAGTCGATCGACCTCCTCTTGTGCGGTCGACCCGTCCGCCCGAAGGTCGAGATGAAGTCGGTTCTTGACGGTCTTGCCTTCCGGGACCTGAATAACGTCGATGGTCGGCCACGACGCGTCCGACGGCGCGATGCTGACGATCTGGTCTTCCTCCTCGACGACGCGCCAGCCGAGCGCGGACGCCCAGAACTCGGCGACCGTCCGTGGCTCATGTGTATCACGTGAGCCCATGCCTCAGCGCGCGAAGAAGTGCAGCCCCAGCCAGACCCACCCCGCCATGATGCCGACCCGGCCCGATCGGGTTCGCATCACGCGGCTGAACACCGCGCCGAGAGAGGGGATCCGGCTTCGTTCGGAGGAGCTCCGGATCTCGAGCCCGACGCCGATCGCGACGATGAGCAGGTAGACGGCGATCGTGAAGTCGTGGCTCGTCATCGTTCCACCAAGAACCAGCCGAGCGCGGCCCAGGCCACGAGCGCCACGGTCCGGCCCAGGTGCGAAGCCAGGATCGGGTCGGTCATCACGCTGATCGTGGGGTGCGCGTACGAATCCGTGGTGAGCGTGGGCTGCAGCAGGAGCGACGTCAGCTCCCAGAGCGCGAGCGCGAGGAACACGGAGGTCCACGCGACGATGCCGACCGGTCCGATCTTCTCGGGCTCGGGCCCGGAACGAATCGAGCCCGGCCGGGCGATCACGAGCACGAGGACGGCCGGGATCACGACCGAGAAGGTCATTGGCCACGAGTACCTCGCGAACCCACCGACCACGATCGCGAACACCAGGACGCCGAGGACCGCGATGGTCGCGAAGCCCTTGGTGGGACGCATGGGCCGCACGGTCGGGACCTCGACGACCCGGTCGGCGCTCCGATGGCGCGCCGCGTCCCAGACCAGCGATCCGGCCGCGCCGAACAGCAGGATCGAGTGAATCGGGTTGCCCGAGATCCCGTCGAAGAAGCCGGCCAGCAGCAGGATCGCGACGACGATGGTGCGCTGGACGGGATCCTCGCGCCTGCTGGCCCGGAGTGCCGGCGACTCCTGCATCTGGGCTCCGGAGTTTACCCTCAGACCGTGCGCTTGGAAGAGATCGCGAACGCATCTGCCGAGGTGGCCGCGTCCTCATCGCGCCTGGCGAAGATCGCGACGCTCGCGGGAGCGCTGCAGCGCCTGCGCCCCGAGGAGGTCCCGGTGGCGGTCGCGTACCTTTCGGGCGAGTTGCCCCAGGGCTCCGTCGGCATCGGATGGGCGTCGCTCCGAGACCTCCCGCCCGCAGCGAACCCGCCCGGGACGCTCCAGCTCATGGACGTCGACGCGGCAGTCGGCCGGATCGCCGCGGACGCCGGCCAGGGTTCCGTGGGCCGGCGGCGAGCCGAGCTGCAGGGCCTCTTCGCTCGCGCGACCGAGCAGGAACGGCGCTTCCTAATCGGTCTCTTCCAAGGCGAAATCCGCCAGGGCGCGCTCGCGGGCGTGATGGTCGAAGCGGTCGCTCGCGCCGGAGGTGTTCCGGCCGCGGCCATCCGTCGCGCCGCGATGCTCGCCGGGAACCTGGGGACCGTCGCCACGGCGGCCATCGCTCAGGGACAGGCGGGCCTCTCGCGGTTCACGATGACCGTCCTCAACCCGGTGTCCCCCATGCTCGCCCAGACGGCCGAGGACCCGGCGGAGGCGCTCGACCGGATCCACCCCGCGTCCGTCGAATGGAAGCTCGACGGGGCCCGCATCCAGGTCCATCGCCAGGGCGACGAGGTCCGGGCGTTCACGCGTAACCTGGCCGACATGACCCGGCGCGTGCCGGAGATCGTCGCCGCGGTCCGGGCGCTGCCGCTTGGCAGCGTCATCCTGGACGGCGAGGCCATCGCCATCCGCCGCGATCGTCGTCCGGAGACCTTCCAGGTGACGATGAGCCGGTTCGGGTCGCGCGTCGGCGTCGAGGAGCTTCGGCGACAGGTGCCGCTCTGGCCCTTCTTCTTCGACTGCCTCCATTTGAACGGCGAGGACCTGATCGACCGACCGCAGTCCGACCGCTTCGCGAAGCTCGCCTCGGCCCTGCCCCCCGACATGGTCGTGCCGCGGATCGTGGCGAACGACGCGGAACGCGCGACGGCGTTCTTCGAGGACGCGCTCGCGCGCGGCCACGAGGGGGTGATGGTGAAGGCCCTCGACGCTCCATACGAAGCCGGGCGCCGCGGCGCGAGCTGGCTCAAGGTGAAACGCGCGCTCACCCTCGACCTGGTGGTCCTGGCCGCCGAGTGGGGCCACGGCCGGCGTCGCGGCTGGCTCTCGAACCTGCACCTCGGCGCGCGCGACGCCGCGTCCGGCGAGTTCGTGATGCTCGGCAAGACGTTCAAGGGCATGACCGACCAGGTGCTGGCCTGGCAAACCGAGCGCCTGCAGGAGCTGGAGACCTCGCGCGACGAATACACCGTGTACGTGCGGCCGGAGCTGGTCGTCGAGGTCGCGCTCGATGGCCTGCAGGCGAGCTCACGCTACCCTGGCGGCCTCGCGCTGCGGTTCGCCCGGATCAAGGGCTACCGTCCCGACAAGTCCGCCGCCGACGCCGACACGATCGAGACGGTGCGGGCGCTGCACGCCGCCGCGCTCGCGAGGGGCGAGGGGGGCTGACGGTATACTGCCCTAGCTGCCCCCGGGCTCTGGGGCTGGTGGGCTCGCCCCCATCGTCTAGCGGCCTAGGATCTCGCCCTTTCAAGGCGGAGACACGGGTTCGAATCCCGTTGGGGGTACGCAGAACTTCATAGGGGTCCCGTGGTGTAGCCTGGTCAAACACGCCGCCCTGTCAAGGCGGAGAACGCCGGTTCAAATCCGGTCGGGACCGCGATGCGCGCCGTGTCCGCGGCGAGGTAGCTCAGTCGGTAGAGCACGCGGCTGAAAACCGCGGTGTCGGCAGTTCGATCCTGCCCCTCGCCACTACCGCCTTCTGGAATCGCTCACGCCGTCAAGGAGCTCGTCGATCTGGAGCTTCGCCCTGTTGCGCGTGGAGGCCCAGCCAATCTCGCGACGGTCGAGCCAGATCGTCCAACCCGCTTGAGCCTTCACCACGCGATGACCTCGGTAGCGAAAGGTCGGACGGTCGACCGGCACCTAGTTCATCGACTCGCGGCTCATCGCGTCGGCCCAGCGGCTCGCGACCGACTGGTAGAGCTCGCCGGCACGAGCCATCCCTCCCGCATCCTGGTCGGCGATCGCCGCGATGGCCTCTTGGACCTCGCGGGCGCTGTGGTCGTCGTCCAGCTCGTCCCACCCAAAGAGCGTGGACACTGATGCGTAGTCGAGCTCGAGCATCGACTTCGGATGGAACGCGGAGAGCCACTCCGCGAGCTCCTGGACAGGCTCGGCGATCGGCGCGAGCTCCGAGCGCCGAAGCACCTGCAGTGCGTGCTCAGCACGCTTGCGCGCGACGCCGATCGAGGTCCAGTAGTACAGGCGGTACTGCTCGGGGCTCGTCTCTACGAAATGCCGCTCGGCGTCGCCCACCAGAACGAACCAGCGGACCGGGACGTGCCACGGGCTCTGGAGCATGGCCGGCACCGCGAACGGCTCGCGACGCTTCAGGCGCGCGAGCTCACGCGCCGCGCGCTTCGCCTCGCTCTCCGGGACGAAGGCATCCAACATGTCCACCGGCACGGCCTCGCGGAGCGAGAGGATCGAGGAGAGCACTCGAAGACGCGTCCGCCACGGGCAGACGAAGTACTCGCCCTCCACAAGCCGGATGTCCGCGTACTCCCCCTCGGCCGACGCGAGGAGCCCGACGTGGCCCTCCTTCATGAGCGCCTCTTCCCGGTAGACGGGACGGCGGGACGCGGGCGCGCCACCCTCGAGGATGAAGCGCTCCCACTGGGCCCGTTCCTCCGGCGGGAACGTCTCCAATGGCCGGAAGACCCGGAGGTACGCGCAGGGGATCACGGCTCGCATTATAGGTTCGGCGCCGGACGAGCCCGAAGTCGGCCCGCCGATGCGTGCTGTATATATAGCCGGGTGTCGGTCTTCGACGAGCTGGAAGCCGAATACGAGGAGGTCGTGTTCTTCCACGACCCGCCGACCGGGCTGAAGGCGATCGTCGCGATCCATTCCACGGCCCTCGGCCCCGCGCTCGGGGGAACCAGGTTCTGGCCCTTCGAGTCCGAAGAGGAAGCGCTCCGCGACGTCCTTCGCCTGTCGCGCGGCATGACCTACAAGGCGGCCGCCGCGGGACTCGATCTCGGGGGCGGCAAGGCGGTCATCATCGGCGACCCGAAGCGGGACAAGTCCGAGGAGCTGCTGCGCGCGTACGGGCGGTTCATCGAGACGCTCGGCGGCCGCTACATCACGGCCGAGGACATCGGCACCGCGCGCGACGACATGGACGTCATCCGACGCGAGACGCACTACGTCACCGGCGTCGCGCCGGAGCTGGGAGGCTCGGGCGACCCCTCGCCGGTGACCGCATACGGTGTCTACCTGGGAATGCTCGCGTGCATGGAAGAAGTGGGGCAGGAGCATTCGCTGCAAGGCCGGCGCGTCGCCGTCCAGGGCGTCGGCAAGGTCGGGTACCACCTGGTCAAGCACCTGGTCGAGGACGGCGGGGCGAACGTCGTCGTCTCCGATATCGACGTCGACCTGGTCGCGCGCGCGGTGCGGGACTTCGGCGTGGATACGGCGGACCCCGACAAGATCCACGCGGCCGAGTGTGACATCTTCGCGCCGTGCGCGATGGGCGGGATCATCCGCGACGACACGATCCCCGAGCTGAAGTGCTCGATCGTCGCCGGCTCCGCGAACAACCAGCTGGGCCGGCCGGAGCACGGCGAGGCGCTCGCCGGGGCCGGGATCCTCTACGCGCCGGACTACGTCATCAACGCGGGCGGGCTCATCAACGTCGCCGACGAGCTGCAGGGCTACAACGCCGAGCGCGCGCGGGCCCGCGTCGAATCGATCTACCGAACGCTCCGGGAGATCTTCAACATCGCGCGCGACCGCCACGTCACGACGTCCGCGGCAGCCGACGCGTTCGCGACCGAGCGCATCGGCCGCATCGGCCGAGTTCGGCTGTATTGGACGCCCGGCGGGCGGGGATGGGCGAAGAACTGGGGCGGGCGGTGAGCGACCCGGACCTCGAGTCCCTGGGCCTCAAGGAGGAGGGGCTCCGGGATCTCTTCCGGATGATGGCGCTCACGCGCCGCGCCGACCTCGAGGCCACTGCGCTCCAGCGCCAGGGCGAGCTCGCCGTGTACCCGCCTCTCGCGGGGCAAGAGGCCGCTCAGGTGGGAAGCGCCTACGCGCTCGAGGAATCGGACTGGATCTTCCCCTCCTACCGAGAGCTGGGTGCGGCGGTCGTGCGCGGTGTGGACCTCGTCGAGTACCTGCACTTCTACCGGGCGACGTGGCACGGCGGCACCTACGACGCGACCGCGCATCGGTTCGGCTACGTGAGCGTCCCCGTCGGATCGCAGATCCTGCACGCGGTCGGCTATGCGATGGGGGCGAAGCTGGACGGTGCTTCGCTCTGCACGCTCGCCTACTTCGGGGACGGCGCCACCTCCGAGGGCGACTTCCACGAGGGCTGCAACTTCGCCGCCGTCTTCCACGCGCCGGTGATCTTCTTCTGCCAGAACAACCAGTGGGCGATCTCCGTGCCGGTGTCGGCGCAGACGGTCGCGCCGATCTGGCGAAAGGCCGATGCGTACGGCTTTCCCGGCGTGCAGGTGGACGGCAACGATGTCCTGGCGGTGTACCAGGCCACGCGCGAGGCCGCCGCACGGGCTCGGGACGAGGGCATCCCCACACTGATCGAGGCCGTCACGTACCGGATGGGCCCGCATTCCACGGCCGACGACGCGTCACGGTACCGGCCGGCATCGGAGCTCGAGACGTGGAAGGCGCGCGACCCGATCGACCGGTATCGCGAGCGGCTCGTACGGGCCGGCGTCGCGGACGACGGCTTCTTCGCTGAGGTCGAGCAGGAGGCGGGTGCGTTCGCGGCGCGTCTGCGCGCCGGCGTCATCGCGTCCGAGCCGCGCCCCGTGGAAGAGATGTTCGCGTGGGTCTTCGCGGAGCTCCCTGAGCACCTTCGCCGCCAGCGCCAGGAGGTCCTCGGTGACTGAGGTCACCATGGTGAAGGCGTTGAACGAGGCGCTCCGGGACTCGCTCCGCGACGATGCCCGGACGCTGGTGCTCGGCGAGGACATCGGCAAGCTGGGCGGCGTCTTCCGCGTCACCGACGGGTTGCAGGAGGCGTTCGGGACGGATCGCGTGTTCGACACGCCGCTCGCCGAGGCCGCGATCGCCGGCGTCTCGCTCGGCCTGGCGCTGGCGGGTTGGCACCCGGTCGCGGAGATGCAGTTCGACGGCTTCTCCTACCCGGCGCTCGACCAGGTCATCAGCCACATCGCCAAGTACCGCTACCGCTCGCGGGGACGTCAGTCGGCGCCGCTCGTCATCCGCATCCCGTTCGCCGGCGGCGTCGGCGCCGCGGAGCACCACTCGGAGAGCCCCGAGGCCTACTACGCGCACACGGCGGGCCTGAAGGTCGTCGTCCCGTCCACTCCGCTCGACGCCTATGACCTCCTCCGCGCGTCGATCGCCGACCCCGACCCCGTGATCTTCTTCGAGCCGAAGAGCCGGTACTGGTCGAAGGAGCATGGAGATCTCGGCGCGAACGGCGACCCGCTCCCGATCGGGAAGGCGAGGGTCGCGCGACGCGGCACCGACTGGTTGCGCGTTCGCTCGCGGCTGCTGAGGAGGCCTCGGAGGACGGCACCGAGATCGAGGTCCTCGACCTCCGGTCGCTCGTGCCGCTGGACCTCGACGCGATCGCCGCGTCGGTCCGCTCGACCGGACGGGCCGTCGTCGTGCACGAAGCCCCGATGACGGCAGGCTTCGGCGCCGAGATCGTGGCGCGGATCATGGAGGATGCCTTCGAATACCTCGAGGCGCCGGTCCTTCGCGTGACGGGCTACGACACGCCGTACCCGCCGGCCACGATCGAGGCGCACTACCTGCCGAACACCGAGCGCATCCTCGCCGCGGTCGCGCGGGTCACCTCGTTCTGATGACCGTCCGCGACTTCTTGCTCCCCGACCTCGGCGAGGGCCTGGAGGACGCCGAGGTCGTCGCGTGGCGCGTCGCCGTGGGCGACACGGTCGAGCTCAACCAAACGCTCGTCGAGGTGAACACCGCGAAGGCCCTGGTCGAGATCCCCGCGCCGTGGCCGGGAACCGTGCAGGCGCTGCACGCGGGCGAGGGCGACGTCGTGCGCGTCGGCCAGCCGCTGGTCTCGATCGAAGTGGAAGGTGAGGCCGCCGACGAGGAGAAGCCGAAGCGCGAACCCCTCCTCGTCGGCTACGGCGTGGCGGTCGAGGAGGAGGCGCCGCGGCGTGCGGGCGGCGGGACCCCTGGCGCGAGCCGCGAGAGCGGGGCCCCCGTCGCGGCCTCGCCCCCCGTCCGGCGCCTGGCGAAGGAGCTGGGTGTCGACCTCGCCACCGTGGCCGGGACCGGCCCGGGTGGGCGCGTGACCCGCGAGGACGTGGAGGCCGCTGCCGCTGGTGGTACCGCCGCGCAGGAGCCGGCTACCGAGGACGTCGAGGTCGTCCCGGTCAGGGGCACACGCCGGTTGATCGCCGAGAAGATGGCGCGTTCTGCGCGCGAGATCCCGCACGTGACCACGTTCCTCACGGTGGACGCGACCGAGATCCAGGCGCTCCGCGAAGAGCTCGCGGCGGAAGCCGGCGCGCGCGTGAGCCCGCTCCCGATCGTCGTGCGGGCGCTCGTCGAGGTCTGCGGCGAGCACCCCCTGCTCAATGCATCGTTCGACGCGGACGGCTCCCGGATCCGGGTGTTCCACCGGCAGCACGTCGGCATCGCGACCGACACGGAGCGGGGCCTGCTGGTGCCGGTCGTACACGACGCCCACGAACGGGGCATCCTCGAGCTCGCGGGCGAGATCGCCCGTCTCTCGACGGCGGCGCGATCCGGCAGCATCACCCTCGAGGAGATGGCGGGCGGGACGATCACCGTGACGAACGTCGGCTCATTCGGAGCAGAGTTCGGCACGCCGATCATCAACCATCCCGAGGCGGCGATCCTCGCGCTCGGCGTGTTGGAGCCCCGCGCTCTCGTCGTCGACGGCCGGGTCGAGGCACGACCGGCAGTGACGCTCTCGCTCTCCTTCGACCATCGCGTGCTGGACGGTGCGGAGGCCGGCCGGGCGCTCGCCGCGCTGGGGGAGCTACTCCAGAGCCCGTCCGGGCTCCGGGCCCTCCCGCGCTAGCCGTGCGGATCGTCTCGCTCCTGCCCTCCGCGACCGAGATCGTGTATGCGCTCGGGTTGGGCGAGGACCTCGCCGGCGTGACGTACGAGTGCGACTACCCGGCCGACGCGCGTTCCAAGCCCGTGGTGGTCGAAACCGCGTTGCCGCAGGACCGCCCGCTCTCGGCCGGCGAGACCGACGCCCTCGTAGCTGAGTTCATGGACCGCGGCGAGCCCATCTACACCCTGGACAAGGACCTCATCCGCCGAATCCAGCCCGACCTGATCCTGGCGCAGGACCTGTGTCGCGTCTGCGCGGTCCCGTCCGGTCAGGTGACCGACGCGCTCGCCGAGCTGGGCTGCACTTCGGAGGTGATCTCGCTCGATCCGAATACCCTGGACGAGATCCTCGAGGGCGTCCTCACCGTCGGCCGAGCCACGGGGACCGAACCGAAGGCCACCGAGCTGGTCGCGGACCTCCGCCGGCGCATCGATGCCGTGAAACGAACGGCCCTCCGCCTGCCGTCGATCGGCACGCTCGCCCTCGAATGGAGCAACCCGCCGTTCGCCGGCGGCCACTGGATACCCGGCATGGTCGAGACCGGGGGCGGCACGAACCTTCTCTCGACACCGAAGGAACCGTCGCAACGAATCACCTGGCCTGAGGTCGCCGAGGCGATGCCCGAGGTCATCGTGTTCATGCCCTGCGGCTACTACCTGGAGGACGCGGAGAACGAGCTCGAATCGCTGTTCGCGCTCCCCTACCTCGCCGAGACGCCGGCCGCGCGCGGTCGCGCCGTGTTCGCCGTCGACGCGTCGTCGTACTTCTCGCGGCCCGGCCCGCGGATCGTGGACGGCCTCGAGATCCTCGCGTGGGCGATCCACCCCGAGTCGTTCCCGGAGCCCCCGAAGGATCGGATCTCCCGGGTGGTAGCGTGAGACCGTGACCCGCAATACGGTCGGACCCGGCGACGTCGGCAAGCGGGTGTCGTTCCAGTTCGAGCTGCCGAACGGCTACGTCGGCGAGGCGGTCGGCACGCTCGAGCTGTGGGACGAGGGCGCGAACACCTACCTCGTGCGTACCAAGGACGGGAGCCTGGCGCGCGTCCCGGCGCTCGGCGTGCGCTTCGGTAAGGTCATCCCCGGCTGAGGGCCCGGGCCACCTGCGCCACGAGCTGATCGACCTCGAACGGCCGGGAGATCACCGCCGTCGCGCCCAGACCTTCAATGCGCGAGGTCTGTTCCAACCCAACGGCTTCTGAGATCACCAGCAGCCTCGGCCGCTCCGCTTGCGGGAGGGCGCGGATCGTGTCGACCACGGTCCATCCGCCGCCGCCCGGCAGCATCACGTCGACGATGACGAGCTCGGGCGCGAAGGCGTCGAGCGCATTGAGCGCGGTTTTCCCGTCGCCGTACCAGCGGACCTCGTAGCAGGCCGCCTCGAGCGCATGGCGCGCGGGCCAGACGACGCCGAGGTCGTCCACGATGAGGAGCACGCGCTGACGTTGCGCGCTCATCCCGTGAACCGGACGCCGGGGCCGTCGACGATGCGCCCGATGATCACCGCATCGTCGCCGAAAGCTCGAGCGAGTTGCATCGCGTCGTCCGCGCGATCGGGCG
>VAYJ01000122.1:11895-21597 GCA_005888465.1 Actinomycetota bacterium | reverse complement strand
TCATCGAGGAATCGGCGCCGAACATCCGCGACATCATCGTGGGCAAGCAGGTGCTCACTCCGCTCGACATCGAGGAGACGTTCGGCCTGACCGAAGGCAACATCTTCCAGGGCGAGCTCACGCTGGAGCAGCTCTTCTTCAATCGGCCGGTGCCCGGGTGGGCGCGCTATCGCACGCCCATCAAGAATCTCTGGCTCTGCGGGTCGGCCACGCACCCCGGCGGCGGCATCATGGGCGCTCCCGGCAAGATCGCGGCGATGCAGGTGCTCCGATCGGCGCGACGGACGCGGGGTAGGGCGGCATGAGAACCGGGGACGGCCGCTACGACGCCGTCGTCGTCGGCGGTGGGCACAACGGGCTCGTCGCGGCCGCCTATCTGGCGAAGGCCGGGCGACGTGTCCTGATCCTGGAGCGTCGCGACCACGCGGGCGGGATCGCGGCGACGGCCGAGATGGCGCCAGGCGTCCGGGGACCGTACCTCCTGCACACGGTCGGGCGACTGCGCGCGTCGGTGGGTCGCGACCTGGCGCTCGAGTCGCACGGCCTGCGGCTGATCCGCCCCGACGTCCGCGTGTTCGCGCCCAACCCCGACGGTGGCGGCGTCACGCTGTGGGCCGATCCTGGTCGAACGGCCGACGAGCTCCGCTCGCGCTCGGCCGACGACGCGCGCGCGTACCCCGAGTTCGACCGCAAGGTGCGGTCGATCGCGAGCTTCGTCGCCAGGCTGGACGCGATCACGCCACCCGACCTCAAGAGCCCGACGCTCGCCGACGCGTTTCACGGGCTCGGGCTCGGCCGCGCGTTCCGAAAGCTCGGCGCGCGGGCGGGCCGCGAGACACTTCGGGCGCTCCCGATGCCGGTCGCCGACCTGGTGGGTGAGACGTTCGAGCGCGATGACCTCCAGGCGGCGATCGCGTCGCGGGCGGTGCTCTTCACGGCGATGGGCCCGTGGACGGCCGGGACCGCCGCGGTGCTCCTGGCCGACTCGGCCGGGAACGACGGCGGCGCGGCCGGGCAGACGGTGTTCGCGCAGGGCGGTCCCGGCGCCCTCGCCGACGCGCTCGTCGCGGCGGCGCGGAACGCCGGTGCCGAGATCCGAACCGGTGCCGAGGTGACCCGCGTCACGACCCGCGACGGCCGCGCGACCGGCGTCGTGCTTGCGAGCGGCGAGGAGATCGCAGCACGTGCCGTCGTCTCGGGCGTCGACCCGAAGCAGACACTCCTTCGCTTCCTGGACCCGCAGGAGCTCGGCCCGACGCTCGTGTGGCGCGCGTCGAACATCCGCACGCCCGGCTGCACCGCGAAGGTGAACCTCGCGCTCGCGGAGGTGCCGAGGTTCGGCGGGACCGACGACCCGGAGCGGCTGCGCGCGCGGATCGTCATCGCGCCGGGCGTCGACTACGTCGAGCGCGCCGCCGACGCGGCGAAATACCGTCGCATGAGCACCGAGCCGTTCCTCGAAGCGACGATCCCGACGCTCGCCGACCCGTCGCTCGCCCCGAACGGCGGGCACGTCATGAGCGTGCTCGTCCAGTTCGCGCCGTACCGGTTGCGTGACGGCGCCACCTGGGACGCCGAACGCGAGGGCCTGGGCGACCTGGTGCTCAAGACGCTCGAGACCTATGCCCCGGGTCTCTCGAACATCGTTACGGCGCGGCACGTCCTTACGCCGCTCGACCTCGAGCGCGACCTCGGGCTCACCGGCGGGCACCCCCTGCACGCCGAACCCGGACTGGATCAGTTCTTCGCCTGGCGGCCGCTCCTAGGGTTCGCCCGCTACCGCATGCCGGTCGACGGCCTCTACCTGTGCGGGTCCGGCGCGCACCCGGGCGGTGGCATCACGGGCGCGCCGGGGCAGAACGCGGCGCGCGAGATCCTCGCGGACCTCAAAGCTCGCCGCCTGCGTTGAACCCCTCACCCGCACCGGCCACACTGGCCGCGATGACCGGGACGCCCGTGGCCACGATGCTGGAGGCGCGCTCCGTCGCCGTCGTCGGCGCGAGCGCCACGCCGGGGTCGTTCGGCGAGCAGATGATGATCCAGCTCGTCACGGCCGGCGGGTTCGACGGTGCCGTGCACCCCGTCAATCCGAAGTACAACGAGCTGTTCGGGCTGCCGTGCGCGCCGACCATCGCGGACGTTCCGGGGCCCGTCGACCTGGCGATCATCGGCGTCTCCAACGCCCTCCTCGAAGAGCAGCTGCTGGCGTGCGCACGCGCCGGCGCGCGATCCGCCGTGATGTTCGCGAGCGCGTTCGAACCCCCGTCCGACAGCCCGCCGCTCACCGAGCGCCTGCGCGGGATCGCCGTGGATGCCGGCATGGCGCTCTGCGGCCCCAACGGTATGGGGTTCCTCAACGTCGAACGACGGCTGCGGGCGTGCGGTTTCCACGAGCCCGCCGACCTGGAACCCGGCGGGATCGCCTTCATCAGCCACTCGGGCTCCGCGTTCTCAGCGATGCTCCACAACAGACGAGGGCTCCACTTCAACCTGGTCGTGTCCTCCGGTTTGGAACTGGCCACGACCATGGACGAGTACCTCACGTACGCACTGGGCCTCGACAGCACGCGCGCCGCGGCGCTCTTCATGGAGACCGTGCGCGACCCGGAAGGCTTCCGAGCGGCCCTCGCCCGCGCGGCGGAGCGCGACCTCCCCGTCGTCGCGATGAAGGTGGGTCACGCCGATGCCGCAAAGGACCTGGTCGCGGCCCATTCCGGCGCGCTCGCGGGCGAGGACGGCGCCTACGAGGCCCTGTTCGACGCGTTCGGCGTCCTTCGCGTGCGAACGATGGACGAGATGGCCGACACGCTCGAGCTCCTCTGCGCCGGGCGCCGGGCGGCGCGCGGCGGGCTCGCGGCGATCCACGACTCGGGCGGCGAGCGCGCGCACCTGATCGACGCGGCCGAGGAGGCCGGCGTCCCGTTCGCCGAGATCGGGTTCGACACTGTCGCCCGCCTGCAGGAGGCCCTCGACCCCGGCCTCCCCGCCGTCAACCCGCTCGACGCGTGGGGGACCGGCCGCGACGCCGAGGCGCAGTTCGTCGAGTGCATGCAAGCGCTGCTGGACGATCCCGACACGGCGGCCCTCGCCTTCTGCGTGGACCTGACCCCGGAGGTGGCGCCGGGTGCCGGCTACGCGCGTGCCGCGGAGGAGATGGTCGGGCGAACCGACAAGCCGGTCGCCGTGCTCTCGAACCTGCGAAGCGCGATCGATCCGCTCCAGTCGACCCTCATCCGTGCGGCCGGCGTGCCGGTGCTCGAAGGGACGTCGACCGGGCTCGCCGCCCTCCGGCACCTGTTCGACCACCGCGATTGGCGAGCGCGCCCTTTCCCGGTCCCCGCAACGCCCGTTCCCGATGCGGTTCGAACCCAGTGGCTCGATCGCGTCGGCACCGGCGAGGTCTTCGACGAACGCGAAGCCCTCGCCCTCCTCACGGACTACGGCGTCCCGGTCGTTCCCATGCGGGCGGCCGATTCGCTCGACGAAGCGCTGGAAGCCGCATCTGCGCTGGGATGGCCGATCGCGCTGAAGGCCGCGGCCGCCGGTCTGCTCCACAAGTCCGATGCCGACGGCGTGCGCCTCAACGTCAAGGGTCCGGACCAGCTTCGCGCGGAGTACACCGACCTCGCGTCGCGGCTCGGCCCGCGCGTCGTCGTCGCGAAGATGGCGCCGCCTGGCGTCGAGCTCGCGCTCGGCATCGTGCGCGATCACCAGTTCGGCCCGCTCGTCATGGTCGCGGCGGGAGGCCTCCTGGTCGAGGTGCTCCGCGACCGGATGTTCGCGCTCCCGCCGATCGATCCCGCCCACGCGCGCCGGATGCTCGACCGGCTCGCCGTCAGACCGCTCCTGGAAGGCGTGCGCGGCCGTCACCCCGTGAACCTCGACGCCGTCGCGCAAACCATCGCGCGCGTGTCCCTCGCGGCCGAGGACCTAGGCCAGCACCTCGAGGCGGTCGACGTCAATCCCCTCATCGCGTCACCCGAGGGTTGCGTCGCCGTCGACGCGCTCGTCATCCCGAGGGCGACGTGACCGACCCGATCCTACTCAGTGAGGACCGGGGCCCCGTTCGCCGCCTCACGCTCAACCGACCCGAGCGGCTGAACGCCCTTTCCCACGATCTGGTCGAAGCTCTCTCGTCGGGCCTCGCCGATGCAGCAAGCAACGACGCCATCCGCACGGTCGTCATCCGTGGCGCCGGCCGCGCGTTCTGCGCCGGCTACGACCTGAAGGAGGAGGCCGAGCAACGCGCGAAGGAAGGATCGCCCGACATCGCCGCTTGGCGCTCCGAGCTGGCACGCGACGTCCAGCGGATGCTCGAGATCTTCGACCACCCCAAGCCGGTGATCGCCGAGGTCCACGGCTACTGCCTGGGCGGCGGCTGCGACCTCATGATGATGTGCGACATAGCGATCGCGTCCGACGATGCGCTCCTGGGCGAGCCCGAGATCCGGTTCGGCTCCGGCGTCGTCACGATGGTCATGCCGTGGCTCCTCGGCGCACGCAAGGCGAAGGAGCTGCTGCTCACCGGCGAAGATCGCATCAACGCCCCCGAGGCGCTCCGCATCGGCCTGGTCAACCGCGTCGTCCCCGCCGACCAGCTCTCCGATCACACGCTCGACCTCGCGACCAGCATCGCGAAGCTGGACCCCGTCGCGATCTCGCTCACCAAGCGGTCGATCAACCGATCACTCGAGGTCGCAGGCTTCCGCGAGGCACTCATGGCCAACGTCGACCTCGACGCGATCATCGAATCGGCCGAGGTCCCTGAGCGTCGGGAGTTCAACCGCGTCCGCGAGGAGCAAGGCCTGAAGGCCGCCATCGCCTGGCGGGACGCGCGGTTCCGCGAGGCCTGAGGATCAGGGCGTCACCGGCAGCTGCCCCCACACCTTCCACCCATCTGGCCGCAAGATCAGGAAATAGGTCATGGCGGCGTTCTCCCCGTCCGACGGGGCAAGTTGCGCGCCGACGGTTCGCAGGTGGACGAGGGCACCGCACCCGGTCGCCACGGATGGGTCGCCGAAGGGAACGTTCCCGGTCCACGAAGGGTGCCGCGAGCCCGTGGACGCCCACGCACCGAACGATGACACGGAGGGATCAGCGAGGCGATGGAGAGTCTGGGTGTCGCCCGCCGTGAGGGCAGCATCGAAGGCAGAAGCTACATCTCCGGTCGTGTTCCAGTCGCCTGCCTCAACGGGCAGCGCTCCGTCCGGGTTCGGGCACGAGGTGAACGGGGGCTGCGGAAAGGGACCGGGCGGGACGTCGCCGTACACCTTCTGGCACGTGCCCGCGGGAAGTTGGAACAGCGTTGACGCCACCAGTTCCCGTTGTCCGCCCTGCTCCACCACTTGGTCGCCGCTGACCTTCTCGAAATACGGCCCAAGCACGGCCTGCACGCTCGGCGGCTGCCACGGCGGTGGGGGCGCGGGCTGTCGAATCCTTCCCCCTCCACCCAAGACCTCGGTCGAGACGGGACTGACGATGGCCGTGATCTTCATCGTGGTTCCCTCAAGTCCTCGCTCGGTTGCGTGGCAGAACCCATTCCAGAGCCTGATCGGGATCCGGCCGTCTTTGACGTCGGTCTCACCAGGGTTCTCCTCCTCCGCGGAGAAGTAGTAGAGGTCGACCTTCGTACCGGCGGGGAGGTTCGTGGCCGCGTCCAGGATGGCAAGGCCCTTCTTCTCGTAACCCAGCGGACCATCCGGGAAACGGATGACATAGCCGTGACCGACCGGCACGGCCGGCAGTGGCTTGAGGTTGGATCGGCCGAATGCGATGAACGATGTCCCGATACCCGCCCCCGCAACGACAAGGGCCACCACGGCGGCCCGAATACGTCGGTTGTGGGTCCGTCGCCGGCGGGCGCGCTGAAGGCGATCAAGGGCATCGCCGCTTGGCGTCGCGAGCCCAGCCAGCCGCTCGAGGTCTGATTTGAGATCACTCAATGTCTGTGACCTCCCCGCGCTGAACAAGTGCGGCGCGCCCCTGATGGACCAAGGCCCTGATCGAAGCCGCCGACACGCCGAGAAGCCGGCCCGCCTCCTCGGAGGACATATCGAGGAGTTGCGTCAGCACGAGAGCGGCGCGCTGGCGCGGTGCCAGTCCTCGCAGGGCGCGAATGACGAGGTCTCGGTCATCCGCCTCGGTATACAGATCCGGTGGCTCCTTGAACCTCAGCGCCTGCTGCGCCGCGGCCTTCGCCCGCCGGTATCGGCTTCGGAATGCGTTCATCGCGACCCGATAGAGGTACGCGATCGGGTCATCCATCCGAGCGACCCGCTCCCACCGCTCCCACACTCGCAGAAAGGCCTCCTGCATGAGTTCCTCGGCGTCGTGAGTGCTTCCGGTGATCACATACAGCGCCCGATAGAGACGAACATGTTCGGCCAGGAAGAACGACTCGAAGCCCGAAGCGGGTCCTGCTCCCGGCTCCGACCCCCCCTCCGTGCCGAGGGCCACTGTCTGGTCCATCCGCTCCGTCATGAACGCTCTGGCGCCTCTCTGCGTGTAGCCGACGCCGAGATTAGCCATCGGGAGACGTGAACCAACCTGTCTCGGGAACTCTTCCCTGGGCTGCGGCNGTGAGGTGCAGTGATGCGTACGAAGAGCCGGTTCATCTCCTGGAGCCTGATGCTCCTGGCCATCTCAGCGGCCTCGCTGGCGCTCGGGGCGCCCGCAGCGAACGCGGGCGGAGGTTGTCACTCCGACGCTGTCGCCGCGGCAGGGATCCGGGTGACCTTGAGCGAGCTGTGCTTCGGGCCAACCGTGCTTTACGTGACTCCCCGAGAGACCGTGACCTGGACCAACGAGGACTCCACGGCGCACACCGTCACCGGCTTGGGGTTTCGTTGGGGAAGCGGCGGGGACCTCGCGCAGGGCGATGCCGTTTCGTACCTGTTCGCCCAGCCGGGGATCTACCCGTACTCCTGCATCATCCATCCGGGAATGGTGGGGGCGGTGGTAGTCGGAGACGCGGGGTCTCCGAGTGCCGCGCAGGCCCTGGCCGCACCGGTCCCGGTGGAGAACCCGCAGGCACCCGTCGCCCAACCGGCGGCGAAGGTCCGAACTGTCACGTCCGGATTCTGGCGGGCCTTGGCGTTGATCAGCCTGAGCCTGCTGGTCGCTGTGGCCGTGATCGTTGCTCTGCAGTGGCGGCACAGGGGGCGCCGCGGAGCATACGCAATGAGCTGAGGGAGGCCGACGCGAGCCGGCGCTGGCCTGACTAGCGCGGCTTGCGTCCCTCGACCCAGCACAGGCAGAACGGATGCCTGGCGGGGTCCGCGTAGACCTGGAAGTTCTCGCCCGAGTCCACGTTCCCTGCGGCCTTGAGCACCCTGGCACCAAGCAACATGACTCGATCGTGAGCGGTCGGGAAGTCCTCGACCCACAGGTGATATTTTTCGACAGCACGGCACACCCCCCCGACCCTGAACTCGATGCTCAACCGAGGAGCGACTCAGATCGTTGGCGGCTGAAGGATCCGATCCGGGAGAAACTCGCCTAGCACCTCAGGCAGCTCGACGGTGCCGTCCGCGCGCTGGCCGTTCTCGAGCAGAGCCACGATGGTGCGGCCCATTGCGCAGAGCGTCGCGTTTAGGGTGTGGAGCGGCCGGTTCCCATCGGGCAGACGCACACGGCACTCCATGCGCCGCGCCTGGAAGTCGGTGGTGTTCGACGTCGAAGTGATCTCGCGATACGCGCCCTGGCCAGGGAACCACGCCTCGATGTCGTACTTCTTCGCAGCGGGAGCGCCCAGCTCACCCGTGCACACGTTCACCACGCGGTAGGCGAGCCCGAGGGACGCGACCCACTCTTCCTCGATCGCGAGCAGATGCTCGTGCTCTTCCTTGGATTGGTCGGGCATGACGAAGCTGAACATCTCGAGCTTGTCGAACTGATGGACGCGGAAGATGCCGCGTGTGTCCTTGCCGTACGTGCCCGCTTCGCGACGGAAGCACGTGGAGAAGCCCATGTAGCGCTTGGGCAGGTCGGCCGGGTCGAGGATCTCGCCCGCGTGGAGTGCTGCCAGAGCGACCTCGGATGTGCCAGTCAGGTAGAGATCGTCTTCGTTCGTCACGTAGAGATTGACCGCGTCGGTGGGCAGGAACCCCGTCGCATACATCGCGTCCTCGCGCACGAGCACGGGCGGGATCACAGGCGTCATGCCGTGTCGGTCGGCGAACTCGAGCGCGTACTGGACAAGCGCGAACTCGAGCCGCACCGCAGGTCCGGTGAGGTAGTAGAAGCGCGCGCCCGAGGTCCGCACGCCGCGTTCGATGTCGATCATGCCGAGCGACTCGCCCAGCTGCACGTGGTCCCTGACCTCGAAGTCGAACGGCGGTGGCGTCCCGACCTTCTTGATCTCGACGTTGTCCTCGTCGGTCGCGCCGTCGGGCGTGTCGTCGTCGGGGACGTTCGGGAGCCTCGATGAGACGATCAGGAGCTCCTCCTCCACGCTCGCGAGCTTGGGCTCGCCCTGCTTGAGCTCGTCGGAGACGTCGCGGAGGCTCTCGATCATCGCCTGGCGCTCCGTCGCGGACTCGACCGCCGTGATCGCCTTCGAGCCACGGTTCTGTTGTGCGCGCAACTCCTCGACCCGCGCGATCAGCTCGCGGCGCTGCTGGTCCAGCTCAAGGGCACGGTTGAGATCGTCGAGCGCGCCACGGCGGGCCAGCGCGCGTCGGTACGGCTCGGGGTCCTCCCGGATCGCCTTGAGGTCGAGCAGCCCAGCCTGCCTGCGCCGTGCCCGCGCCGGCCCTACCGGGCCTTCGCCGGCTCCTCGATCCGTGTGGTCACGTCGGCCTTCGTCGACTCGCTCGACGAGGTCGTGGCGGCGGCGCCGGTCGCCGACTGGTCCATGAGCGACTGGCCGTTGAAGGTCGCGCCCTCGGACACGACGAGCGTCTTCGCCGTGATATTGCCGTCGACGCGTCCGCCCTTCGCGAGCTCGGCGCGCGACTTCGCCGTGATGTTGCCCTTGAACTTGCCGGCGATCGTGACGTTCGTCGCGCTGATGTCGGCCTCCACCTGGCTCTGAGCGGAAAGCGTGACGTCGCCGTCCGCCGTGATCTTGCCCTTCACCTGACCGTCGATCCGAAGCGACCCCGCCGACAGCACCGTCCCCTCGAGGCGGGCGCCCTGCCCGACAACGGTGACCTCCGTACTCGCGCCTTCGCTCATGCGCACCTCCCGTGCCTCGATGGGCTTGTCGCGCTCCTCCTGCTCGCCGCGTCTGAACATCAGCTCGCCTCCACGATCTGCCGGGTGCCCTCGAGCGCCTCCCGGATGGCCTGCCGCTCCTCGTCGGAGAGGTTGTGGATGCTCGTTCCGTTCTGGATCCGCTTGGCGTAGCACCGGGTGTCCTGCCGTCCGTTGATCGAGGTGATCACCACCCCGTCGCCGTGGCCGTCGAGGAGCGCCGCCGAGAACGACAGCCGGCCCCCCATGTCCTCGAACGCGTCAAACCGGACGACGCCGACGTGCCGCACCGAGTCCTTTGCGATGTCGGAGAGCTGGCGCTGGCCCTGCGCGAGCTTCTTGACGGCGGCCTCGAGTCGCTGGATCGCCTTGCCGTGCGATTCAGCCGCCACGGCCTGCCGTTCGCCCCCGGCCCGGATCGGTCCTCGTCGCGAACGCGCGCCCGGCCGCCCCAGCAGCCGATAGAGCACGCACACCAACAGCACCAGATTGATGATGACGAGGACG
>VAYJ01000122.1:0-11888 GCA_005888465.1 Actinomycetota bacterium | reverse complement strand
CCGATGAACCGGGGAAGCTGCGGAAACCGCTCGCTCGGCATGAGCTTCCTCGCGGTCTCTCCCTAGTGCGCCTCGCCTATTTCGACTGCTTCTCGGGGATCACCGGCGGCATGGCGCTGGGCGCACTCGTGCACGCCGGGGCGGATCTCGCGCTCATCTCGAGCGCCATCTCGGACATGCCGATCGGCGGGTTCGTCCTGGAGCAGGAGCCGGTCGAGGTGCAGGACATCGCCGCGCTTCGCATCCACGTGCACGCCGACCCGCTGGACGTGATCCGCACGTACGGGAGCGTCCGGGGGATGCTGCGGGAGGCGAAGCTCCCGGACGCGGCGAAACGAACCGCGCTCCGCATCTACCAACGCCTAGCCGAGGCGGCCGCCCGCGTCCACAGCAAGGAGGTGGACGTCGTCACGTTCTCCGAGTTCGGCGAGATGGAATGCCTGATCGAGTTCGTCGGCTGCGCGATCGCGCTGCATTCGCTCGGTGTCGAGCGCGTCTACGCATCGTCCGTCCCGACGGGCCTCGGGATGATCAGGACCGAACACGGCATGACGCCGATCCCCTCGCCGGTGGTGCTCGAGCTCCTTCGCGGCGCGCCGACGTACTCGCGCGGGATTCCCCTCGAGCTCGTCACCGCGTCGGGCGCCGCGATCCTGGCCGCGCTCAGCGAGGGCTACGGCGACATGCCCGTCATGCGCTCGGAGAACGTGGGCTACGGCGCGGGGACGCTTCGGCTCGACTTTCCGAACGTGCTCCGCGTCGTGATCGGCGATGAGCAGCGCACCGGGCTGCTGACGGCTCCGACCGGCGCGCAGGCGAACGCGGTGCTCGTCGCCGGCCTTGCGCGCGGCCTGGAGGGGCGGGCCGTGGAGGCGATCGTTTCGGAGCTGACCGGCGCTGGCGCGGTCGACGCGTGGTCGACCACCGGGCGCCGGCAGCGAGCCGGCAACGCGCATCGAGGCCGTGGGACCCGTGGATCGAAGCGAGCAGCTCGCGGCGCTCCTTCGCGGCTCTGCCGGCGTTCGCAGCGTCACGGTCTTGCCCGCGACCCTCACGTCCGACGGTTGAGTCCTTAGGACCCCGACACGTCTACGACTAGGTCGTCCTGATCCTCGTAGAGCATGCTCTGCGGGGTGAAGTCGTTGCCCGTAGCGAACGCGACGAGCCCAGACACCACGTCGTGCGGTTGCAGAGTGCCGGAGTCCGGCAGCGCGAGAAGACGATCGAACGGCGGGAGCGGCTGGACCAGCCTTCCCGTCGCCGACTGCAGGACGAGTTGACCTAGCGACCATTCGATGAACTGATCTGAATTGCTGATGAGCGAGACCTGGAAGACCTCGGCGTGATCCGCCACTCCGGACCACCCGACACAGTCCGAGGCGTACGCGTCAGCAAGCCCGTTCACCGAGTTCTCTTGGCAGTTGCCTGACGCAATGAACGAACCGAGCCGAAGGGAGAGCTGATCGCTGATGGCTGCATCCGGGAAGCGCGCCCGGTCGACCTGGCGGTCCGGCAGGCTGACGTGCACCTGGGTCTTCGAGCCACCGATGCGGCCGACGACGGGAAGCCCGAGGACGAAGACCAAGCCCGCGACGAGAAAGGCCGCCGCCATCTGCGCCGGCATCCTGCCCGCCCGGTCCGGCGCGGGCGTCGGGACGTGCACGGGCTGCGCCGACGGCGTGATCCAGGACGGCTGATCGGGTCGGGGTGGATGCGCGTCGCTCATGGGGGCTCTTCTGCATCTTCGGCGCGCAACCCGAGGGGGTCAAGGCGCATCACCCGCGCTCTGCGAGCAAGCCCTGGAGGACGTCCTGCAGCCCCACCGGATCGACGCGGCCGAGGAAGCGGTACCGGATCACGCCCGACGCGTCGATCACGAAGGTCGTGGGAAGCCCGAGCGCACCGTAGCTCGCCGCGACGGAGCCGTCGGGATCGAACGCGATCGGATACGTCAGTCCGAACTCGCGCACGAAGGCGCTGGCCTCCGCCTTCGAATCCTGCTGGTCGACGCCCAGGAACTGGACGCCCAGCGAACGGTAGGACTCCCAAACGGATTGGAGCTGGGGGGACTCGTCGCGGCAGGGCCCGCACCACGACGCCCACAGGTTCAGCACGACGATCTTCCCCGGGTACCGAGCGAGTGAGGTCGGCCCGGTGCCGTCGAGGAGCGGCAACGTGAACCCGGGCGCGGTTCGGTGCTCCGGGACCGGGCTCGCAACGAACGTGACCGTGCTGAGATCCGGCCTTGTCGTCTGTCCGGCGCCCCGGCGCGACACGATCACTCCGACAATCGCGACGACCAGCAGCACCGGCAGGACGATCGCGACCGCGCGTGCCACGAGGTATCGACGGGAGGCCCCGCCCTCCTGGGTCATCGACCTGGATGGTAGACGCCGTTGCCACGCGCGGTTTCCCGGGTTTGACTATGCGGCGTGGAGACGCACGAGGCGAGTGGCTGGCGGGCCCTGATCGGCCGGCTCGCCCGCATCGGGGTGCTGCCGACGGACTCCCGCGACGAGGCCCTCCGCAAAGAGACTTCTACTCGATCCTCGGTCTGTACTGGGCGGCCGCAATCCCCTTCGTCTACCAGGTGGTGTCGATCGTCAACCTCTCCGTCTTCGCTCGAACGAGGCGGTACCGGTTCTTCCGAGCTTCCGCGCTCGCGCTGAGCCTCGCCCTCCCGTTCGCCCTGCAACTCACCCTCGGCGGCTTCGTGCGCTCGAGCGGGGTGATCCTCTGGTCGTTCACGGCACCCCTCGGCGCGCTGCTGTTCGCGGGCCGTCGCGAGGCGACACGGTGGTTCGTGGCGTTCCTGATCGCCATCGTGCTCGCGGCGGCGCTCGACCCGCTGCTGCCCGCCGCGGCGAAGGAGATTCCCCCGGGGCTCCGCCTCGCCTTCTTCGCCCTCAACGTGCTCGGCGTCACCGGGACGTGCTACTTCCTGCTCCAGTACTTCGTACGCGAGCGCGACCACGCGGCCGGGCTGATCGCTGCCGAGCGGGAGCGCTCGGAGCTCCTACTCCTCAACGTCCTGCCCGGAGCGATCGCGGAGCGCCTGAAGTCCGGCGAGTCGATCATCGCCGACGGCGTGTCCGACGTCGGGGTCCTCTTCGCCGACATCGCGAGCTTCACCCCCCTGTCCGAGGCGATGCACCCGGACGAGGTCGTACGCCTGCTCAACGACGTATTCACGATCTTCGACGGCTTCGCCGAGGATCGCGGGCTGGAGAAGATCAAGACCATCGGGGATGCCTATATGGTCGCCTCAGGCCTCCTCGGAGGGGGCGCCGACCACGCCGAGAACCTGGCCCGGATGGCGCTCGACATGCGCGATGCGGCGGGAGTGAAAGGCCTCGAAGTTCGCATCGGCATCGACATCGGCCCGGTCGTCGCGGGCGTCATCGGACGGCGGAAGTTCAGCTACGACCTCTGGGGCGACACGGTGAACACTGCGGCGCGGATGGAGTCGCACGGGATCCCGGGCTCGATCCAGGTGACCGAGCGCGCCTACCTCCGCCTGTCGAAAGCCTTCGCGTTCGAGGAGCGCGGCGTGATCGACGTGAAGGGCAAGGGTTCGATGCGAACGTTCATCCTGACCGGAGCGCTCGCGCCGATCGTACGATGAACGGGTGATCGCGCTGCACGAACACGCCCCGCACCGGCGGCAGCCGCAGCACGGCCGCGTGCTACTCCTCGCGCTCATCGCGAACGCGATCCTTCTCGTCGCCGAGATCGTCGCGGGCCTCGCGTTTCGCTCGCTCGCCCTCCTCGCCGACGCGGTGCATCTCCTGACCGACGTCACGGGGCTGGGGCTCGCCTCCCTCGCCGTCGTGCTGATGGCAAGGCCGGCGACCAGCCGGCACACCTACGGGATGCTGCGGGTCGAGGTGCTCGCCGCGCAGGCGAACGCGCTGATCCTGCTAGGCGTCGCGGCCTGGGTACTGGTCGAAGCCATCAGGCGCCTCGCCCACCCGGCGAACGTCTCCGGCAGCGGCCTACTCGTGGTCGCCACCCTGGGGCTCGTCGTGAACCTCGGGAGCGCGTGGCTCCTGCATCGCGTGGGCACGAAGAGCCTGAACGTTCGCGGGGCGTTCCTGCACCTCGCCGCCGACGCGCTCGGCTCGTTGGGCGCGATGGTCGCCGGCGCGGTGATCCTGATCTGGGACAACCATCGGGCGGACCCCATCGTCTCGATCCTGATCAGCGGGCTCGTGGTGTGGGCCGGCCTCCGGCTGCTGTTCGACACGCTGAACATCCTCATGGAGGGCGCACCATCCGACATGGATGCGGCGGACGTCGAACGAGCGCTGGTCGCGCAGCCGAACGTCCGCGACGTCCATCACCTGCACGTGTGGGACCTCGCGTCGGACACGCCAGCGCTCTCCGCGCACGTCGTCCTCGCCGGCGAACCCTCGATGCACGACGCGCAGCTCGAAGGCGAGCGGATCAAGGCGATGCTCCTCAGCCGATTCGGGATCGAACACGCGACCCTCGAGCTCGAATGTCACGGGCCTGCGGGTTCGCACGACGGCGATGAGGGCAATGGTGGTGGGCGAGGGGGGACTTGAACCCCCATGAGGTTGCCCTCACAGGATCCTGAATCCTGCGCGTCTGCCAATTCCGCCACTCGCCCCGGGCGAGACGCGATGGTAGCAGGCCATCTCCACAGCCCCGGACGTTCGCGAGAGGGGTCGCTGATATCATCGAGTCCTGCCCTTCCATCCCTCTGACCTGCGGATATGAGACCTTGGGCATCCTGAACGAATTCGAGCGGCGCCTCGAGGGCGTGATCGAGGGGGTCTTCGGGAAAGCCTTCCGAACGAGCCTGCAACCGGTCGAGATGGCCAAGCGGATCCTCAAGGAGATGGAGGCGAACAAGACGGTCGGCGTCAGGCAGGTGTGGGTACCGAACGGCTTCCTGTTCGGCATCTCGCCGCCCGATCGCGAGCGGTTCCAGCAGACCGAGCGCGCGCTCCGTACCGAGCTGGAGCAGGTGGTGCGCGACGGCGCGAAGGAGCGAGGGTGGGGGCTGGTGGGTCCGCCCGAGGTGCAGTTCGACACCAACGAGTCCTTGCGCGAAGGCCAGTTCACGTGTCAGGCCGTCTTGATCGAGGGCGAGATCCCCGAGGAGCCAGAGGAGGCAGCGTCGCCGCAGGTGCCCGCCCCGCCGACATCGGCCGAGCTCGTGCTGATCGAGGACGGCGTCGACGCGAAGGCGTTCCCGCTCGAACGCGACGTGGTCATCATCGGCCGGCTCGGCGACTCGGACGTGGTGCTCCCGGACCCCGAGATCAGTCGCCGGCACGCGGAGGTGCGCCGCGAGAACGGCGAGTTCGTGCTGCAGGACCTCGGCTCGACGAACGGGACGCTCGTGAACGACGAGGCCGTGCAGGAGCGGACCCTTCTCGAGGGGGACCGCATCGGGATCGGAGGGAGCGTCCTCGAGTTCCGGAGGCGGTGAGGTGGCCCCGGCAGCGCTGATCCTCCTGAAGGCGGTGTTCCTCGCCCTGCTGTACCTGTTCGTATTCTGGGCGCTGCGGTCCGCGCGCTCGGAGCTCGGGACGGAGCCGCGCGCCGTGGTTGCGCCGGTATCCACGCCGTCGAGCTCCGACGGGAGGCCCGTGCCGCGATCGCTCGCCCTCACCGACGAGCACGGCGCCACGATCGGCGCGGTCCCGCTCTCGGGCGCGGTCCAGGTGGGGCGGAGCCCGAGCTGCCAGATCCCGCTGACCGACACGTTCGCGTCCTCGATCCACGCGCGGCTGTTCGCGCGGGACGGGTCCTGGTTCGTCGAGGATCTCGGTTCGACGAACGGCACCTACGTGAACGAGCGTCGCGTCACCGCGCCGGCCGAGATCAAGGTGGGTGACCGCGTCCGCGTGGGGCGGACCCTGCTGGAGGTGCGCCCGTGACCGTGCGGTCGGGGGTTCGCACCGACATCGGTCGCGCGCGCGCGCGCAACGAAGATGCCTATCTCGTTCGCGATCCCCTCTTCGCGGTGGCCGACGGGATGGGAGGACACCGAGGGGGGAACGTCGCGTCGAAGGTCGCGCTCGAGACGATCCGGGCGTTCGACGCCGGCGGGACGGACGGGGACAGCGCCTCGGAGCTGGTCAAGGACATCCGGACCGCCAATCAGACGGTGCTCGCGCGGGGCGAGGCCGACCGCGACCTCCGCGGCATGGGCACGACGATCACCGCGCTGCTGCTGCAGGGTGAGCACGCGACCATCGCCCACGTCGGCGACTCGCGCGCCTACCGGCTGCGAGACGGCGGGCTCGAACAGCTCACGCAGGACCACACGCTCGTCCACCAACTGGTCGAAGAGGGGCGGATCACCGCCGACCAGGCCGGAAGGCACCCGCAGCGGAGCATCCTCACGCGCGCGGTCGGCGTGGAGCCGTCGGTGGACGTGGACGCCTCGACCATCGAGCTTCGGCTCGGCGACCGACTGCTGCTCTGCACGGACGGCCTGACTGGGATGCTCTCCGACGACGCGATCCGCGAGGTGCTCGCGAGCGAGGAGGACCCGCAGCGCGCGAGCGATCGCCTGGTCGAGGCGGCGAACGCCGCGGGCGGCGACGACAACATCACGGTCGTCGTGATCGACGTGCTCGAGGCGAGCCCCGCTCCCGAGACGGCGAAGCCGGCCGGCACGGGAACGATGGCCCCGCCGGCGGTCTCGACGCCGGCTGAGGTCCGCCAGCCCCGCCGGTGGCGTCGGGCCGCGATCCTGACCGCGGCGATCGTCGTCGCGCTGCTCGTGGCGGGGTGGGTCGGGGTGCATGCCTACGCGAACGGGCAGTGGTACGTCGCGACGTCGAACGGCCGGGTCGCGATCTATCACGGGATCCCGGCGCGCGTGCTGGGCGTGCACCTCTCCCACGTGGCGGCCACCACCGATCTCTCCGCGGCCGCCGCGGAACAACTCGAGCCGTGGGCGGGAATCCACGACGGGATCACCGCAACGAGCTTCGGACGGGCACAGGCGATCGTCGATCAGATCCGAGCGGACCTCGCCGCCGCGAGCGTGGCGGGCGGATGAACGCACTCCTTCGCTGGCGCACACAGCTCGGCCTCACGCTCGGGGCGATCGTGCTCTCCGTGGGCGCGTACGTCCTGGTGACGCTCGGGCTCACCGGCGAGACGCCGCACGGCGTGGCGGGCTTCGTCGCCCTGATCGCCATCGCGTATCTGGCGGCGGACGTCGCGATCGTCAACCTGGTGCCGGGCGCCGACCCGATCCTGTTCCCCACCGCGGCGCTGCTCGCGGGCCTCGGGTACGCGCTGATCTACCGGCTGAACGCGGGCCTCGCCGCGGAACAGCTCGGCTGGCTGATCCTCGGCCTCGCGCTCTTCGTGCTCACGCTCGTCCTGGTCCGCGACCACCGGTCGCTCGACGGCTACACCTACACGATCGGGCTGATCGGCCTGGGGTTCCTGCTGCTCCCGATCGTGCCCAAGATCGGCGAGACGATCAACGGCGCGCGCCTGTGGGTTCGCCTGGGTCCCATCAGCTTCCAGCCCTCCGAGGCGGGGAAGGTCCTCCTGGTCGTGTTCATGGCGTCCTACCTGGCGAGCCACCGCGAGCTGCTCGCCGTGGCGACGCGGCGGATCGGACCGATCCGGATCCCCGAGCCCAAGTACCTGGGGCCGCTCCTGATCGCATGGGGGGTCTCGCTCGCGGTCCTGTTCATCGAGAAGGACCTGGGCTCGTCGCTGCTCTTCTTCGCGATCTTCGTCGCGATGCTCTGGGCGGGTACGGGCCGCGCCTCGTACCTGGTGCTCGGGATCGTGCTGTTCGCGATCGCCGCGCTGCTCGGCTACCTCGCGTTCCCGCACGTCCAGGATCGCGTGGCGATCTGGTTCCACGCGCTCGACCCCTCCTACATCAAGGATCGGGGGTATCAGCTGGCGCAGGGGCAGTTCGCGCTCGCGACAGGCGGGATCGGCGGCACGGGGCTTGGCCAGGGCCACCCCGGATTGATCCCCTTCGTCGCGACGGACTTCATCTTCGCCGCGATCGGCGAGGAGCTCGGGCTCCTCGGCACCGTGGCGGTGCTCCTGCTCTACGTCGTGATCGTCGCGCGGGGCCTGCGCCTCGCTCTCACCCAGCAGGACCCGTTCACGAAGCTCCTCGCGATCGGGCTCAGCAGCACGATCGCCCTGCAGACCTTCATCATTGTGGGCGGGGTGACGCGGCTCATCCCGCTCACCGGCATCACGCTGCCGTTCGTCTCCTATGGTGGCTCCAGCCTGGTCGCGAACTTCGTGCTGCTCGGCTTGCTCGTTCGCGCGTCAGGGACGCGCACCGGGGAGGCGTCACACCCGTGAACCGGCAGATCCGGCGCCTCGGGCTCGCCTTCCTGGTCCTGTTCCTGCTCCTCTTCGGCCAGGTGAACTACCTCCAGGTGTTCGCCGCCAAGAGCCTCGCCGACAACCCGGCAAACCAGCGCCACCTGATCCAGGTGTACGCGGTGCGGCGCGGATCGATCCTCGCTCCGCTACCTGCGGGTGTACCCGGCAGGCCAGCTCTACGCGTCGGTGACCGGGTTCGCCTCGGTCCTATTCGGCAACGCGGGGCTCGAGGCCGCCCAGAACGACGCGCTGCAGGGGGAGGGCTCGGGCCTGGTCCCGGAGAGCTTCCTCGACGAGCTGCTCGGCCGTCCGGTGCAGGGCGCGACGGTCGTCACGACGATCGATCCGAAGCTGCAACGAGCCGCCGCGCGAGCGCTCGGGAACCTCCCCGGCGCGGTCGTCGCGCTCGACCCCAGGACCGGTGACGTGCTCGCGATGTACGCGAACCCGACCTACGACCCCAATCCTCTCGCGTCGCACGACCCCAAGGTGTCGGGCGCGGCGCAGGCGAAGCTCGTGAAGGACCCGCAGAAGCCGCTCCTCTCTCGTGCTTCGCAGGAGCTCTTCCCGCCCGGTTCCACCTTCAAGATGGTGACCGCCGCCGCGGCGCTTGAGAACGGCATCACGCCGGACACTCTCTTCGCGAACCCGCCGAAGCTCGACCTGCCGCAGACGAACCACGCCTTGCAGAACTTCGGCGGCGAGCACTGCGCCGGCGGGACGCCACAGATCACGCTCGCGCTCGCGTTCGAGATCTCTTGCAACGTCGTGTTCGGCGAGGTGGGCCTCAAGATCGGCGCCGACGCGCTCGTGACCCAGGCCGAGAAGTTCGGCTTCAACGACACCGTTCCCTTCGCGCTCCCGTGGGCGGAGGGCCGCATCCCGCCTGCCGAGAGCTTCGCGCAGGCGCTGCCGGCAGTCGCCTTCTCCGCGATCGGGCAGGAGGACGTCCTGGCGAACCCGCTGCAGATGGCGCTCGTCGCCGAGGCGATCGCCGATCACGGGACCGAGATGGCGCCCAGGCTCGTCTCGGAGCTTCGCGACCCCTCGGGACGCGTGATCGCGACCGTTGACCCCACCGTCTACGGGACCCCCATCTCCGTCGCGACGGCGTCGGCGCTCACCCAGATGATGGTGAGTGTCGTCCAATCCGGGACCGGGACCGCGGCCCAGATCCCCGGCGTCGTCGTGGCCGGCAAGACCGGGACCGCGCAGACCGCGAGCGGGAACCCGCATGCCTGGTTCGTCTCGTTCGCGCCGGCCGAGAATCCCCAGATCGTGGTCGCCGTGGTGGTGCTGAACGGCGGCAGTCTGGGTAGTGAAGCTACGGGTGGCCACGTGGCCGCCCCGATCGCCCGCGCCGTCCTCCAGGCGGCCCTCCGAGGCTGAGCAGATGACCCGGATCGAGACCAGCGCCCTGCTCGCGGACCGGTATCGACTGGTCCGCCTGATCGCCGCGGGCGGCATGGGGACCGTGTGGGAGGCGCACGACGTTCTCCTCGACCGTCCCGTCGCGCTCAAGTCGATGGCCGAGGGCCTGGCCGCGGACCCCGAGTTCGTCGAGCGGTTCCGCCGTGAGGCTCGCGCCGCCGGGCGGCTCACGCACCCGAACCTCGCCCGCGTCTACGACTTCGGCGACGACGGCGGGACGCCGTTCCTGGTGATGGAGCTCATCGACGGTGAGACACTGCACGACCGGATCGGTCGCGAGGGCCCCCTGCCGGTCGCTGACGCCGCGCTGATCGCCCGCGCGATCGCGGCGGGGCTGGAGGCAGCACATGGCGCCGGGATCGTCCACCGGGACGTGAAGCCCGCCAACGTGATGCTCGACCGCGCGGGTGGCGTCAAGATCACGGACTTCGGCATCGCGGCCGCGGCGTCGAACACGAGACTCACCCAGGGGTCGGGGCTTGGGACCGCCACCTACGCGTCACCGGAGCAGACGCGGGGCGAGCGGGTCACCGCGGCATCCGACGTGTATTCGCTCGGCGTCGTGACCTACGAGATGCTGACCGGCTTGCCCCCCTTCGACGGCCCCTCGCCCGTCGCCATCGCGCTCGCGCATGCCGAACAGGAGCCACAACCCATCCGCGCGGCCCGGCCGGAGGTGCCGGCCGGGGTCGCCGCCGTCGTCGAGCGGGCGCTCGCCAAGGATCCGCGTGACCGTCCCGAGTCGGCGGAAGCGTTCGCCGGTGAGCTCAGCCAGGCCATGGGCGCAACCTCGCCCCGGACGGAGCGCCTCGCCCCGGCGACGGTCCCCCTGCCTCCGGCGGGCCCGGCCCCACCTCCCACCATGAGGGAGACGCGGCCCCCGCGGAGCCCGTCGAGGTGGCCGTGGGTGGCCGTGCTCGCGACACTCGCCCTTCTCGTCGGGGCGATCCTGGTCGCACGCGCAGAGCTCGGCGGGGGTTCGTCCCCGCCGGGGAGCTCGCCGTCGCCGTCCTCGTCCCCGAGCGTGGCGCTCCTCACGATCCCCCCGGTGGCCGGTATGCACCAGGACCAAGCGGTCCAGGAGCTCGCCGCCGCAGGGTTCCCAGCGTCGATCGTCATGGTCCAGGTGGAGCACGCAGAGCCGAACGTCGTCATCCGCACCGACCCGCCCGCAGGCACCGCCGTCCTGCCCGGGACGGTCGTGACGGTGTACGTTGAGTCGCCACGACACGGGAAGGACAAGGGCGGGGGGAATGGCTGAGGACTCGGATGCAGGCCGGCTGGCGAAGGGGACCGTCCTCGCGTCGCGCTACGCGCTCGACGGCCTCCTCGGCCACGGCGGCATGGCCGACGTCTACCATGGAACCGACCAGGTCCTGGGCCGGCAGGTGGCGGTCAAGGTGCTCGGCCCGCAGTTCGCACGCGACCAGTCCTTCGTGGCGCGGTTCCGGCGCGAGGCGCAGGCAGCCGCCGCCCTGAACCATCCCAACCTCGTGAGCGTGTTCGACACCGGCTCCGACGACGGGACGCACTACATCGTCATGGAGTACGTGGCGGGGACGACGCTCGCCAAGGTGATCCGCGACGAGGGCCCGCTCCCTGCGGATCGCGCGGCAACCATCGCGCTCGCCGTCACGCGAGCGCTCGCGTTCGCGCATCGCGCCGGCCTCGTCCACCGCGACGTGAAGCCCGCGAACATCATGCTGAGCAGCGAAGGCGCCGTGAAGGTCATGGATTTCGGGATCGCCCGCACGACGAACGGCGAGAGCCTCACGCAGACGGCGGCCGTGCTCGGCACAGCCACGTACTTCTCTCCCGAACAGGCGCAGGGCGAGGCCGTGGACGCCCGCTCGGATATCTACGCATTGGGCTGCGTCCTGTTCGAGATGCTGACCGGTCACCCGCCGTTCTCCGGCGAGAACCCCGTCGCGGTCGCGTACAAGCACGTACAGGAGGACCCGCCACACCCGAGCGACGAGGCACGGGGCGTCCCGCCCGAGCTCGAGGCGATCGTGATGCGATGCCTGGCGAAGGATCCCGAGGACCGGTATCAGACGGCGGAGGACCTGGCCGACGACCTGCAGCGATTTCGCTCGGGC
>VAYJ01000294.1:2002-4921 GCA_005888465.1 Actinomycetota bacterium | reverse complement strand
GCGATCTTCGATCGTGTTCGTCGGATGACCGGGAGCACAGCGGCGCTAATTCTAACCACGGCCCCTTCGCGCTCCGCGAATCACGCCCTGGCGCCCACCGGCTGGCGCTCGCCTCGACGGATCCCAAGCACTTCCGCGAGGAACGCGCCGGTGTGCGAGCGCGCGTCGTGCGCGACGTCCTCGGGCGACCCGGCCACGACCACCTCGCCGCCCGCGTCGCCGCCCTCCGGCCCTAGGTCGATGATCCAGTCCGCCGTCTTGATCACGTCCAGGTTGTGCTCGATCACGAGTACCGTGTTGCCGGCCGCGACCAGGCGCTCCAGCACCGAGAGCAGCTTGCGGATGTCGTCGAAGTGCAGCCCCGTCGTCGGTTCGTCCAAGATGTAGAACGTCCGGCCGGTCGCGCGCTTGGAGAGTTCGGAGGCGAGCTTCACGCGCTGCGCCTCGCCCCCCGAGAGCGTGGGCGCCGGCTGCCCGAGCCGGATGTATCCCAGTCCGACGTCCGAGATCGTCTGCAGGTGCCGGGCGATCGGCGGGATGTTCTTGAAAATCTCCAGGGCCTCGTCGACGCTCATGGCGAGCACGTCAGCGATCGAGCGGTTCTTGTACTTCACCTCGAGGGTCTCGCGGTTGTACCGCTTTCCCTTGCAGACCTCGCACGTCACGTACACGTCCGGCAGGAAGTGCATCTCGATCTTGATCTGCCCATCGCCGGTGCAGGCCTCGCATCGCCCGCCCCGGACGTTGAACGAGAACCGGCCGGGCCGGTAGCCGCGCACGCGCGCCTCCGGCACCTGCGCGTAGAGCGAGCGGATGTGGTCGAACGCGCCGATATAGGTCGCCGGGTTCGACCGGGGCGTGCGCCCGATCGGTGACTGGTCGATGTTGATCACCTTGTCGACGCGATCCCACCCCACCAGCTTGCGGTGCTTGCCGGGGACGACCCGTGACCGGTTCACCTTCGCCAGCAGCGCCCGGTGCAGAACGTCCTCGACGAGCGTCGACTTGCCCGAGCCGCTTACCCCCGTCACGCAGACGAACGTGCCGAGCGGGATGCGCACCTCGATGTCCTTGAGGTTGTGCTCGCGCGCGCCCTCGATCCGCAGCCACGAGCCGGCGGCCTGCCGGCGAACCTGCGGCGTGGGGATCGACCGCCGGCCCGAGAGGTACGCGCCCGTCAGCGACTCGGGGTCGTCGAGCAAGCCCTTGAAGTCGCCCGAGTAGACGATGTGCCCGCCCAGCTCCCCCGCCCCCGGCCCGATGTCCACGACATGGTCGGACGCCTCCATCGTCGCCTCGTCGTGCTCGACGACGATCAGCGTGTTGCCCAGGTCGCGGAGCCGGATCAGCGTGTCGATCAGGCGGCGGTTGTCGCGCTGGTGCAGCCCGATGCTTGGCTCATCCAGGATGTAGAGGACCCCCACCAGGCCCGAGCCGATCTGCGTCGCCAGCCGGATCCGCTGCGCCTCGCCCCCGGCCAGCGTCCCCGAGGTCCGGTCGAGCGTCAGGTAGTCGAGCCCGACGTCCACCAGGAACTGCAGCCGCGCGCGGATCTCCTTCAGCATGCGTTCGGCGATCAGATGCTCGCGCTCGGTGAGCTGCATCCCGTCGAGGAACGCGATCTCGTCGCGGATCGGCCGGCGCGTCATCTCCGAGATGTTGCTCCCCCCGAGCGTGACGGCGAGCGACTCGGGCTTGAGCCTGGCGCCCTTGCAGGAGCGGCACGGCACCTCGCGCATGTACTGCTCAAGTCGCTCGCGCTGCGCGTCCGAGTCCGACTCCTTGTACCGGCGCTCGACCACCGGGATCACGCCCTCGTACGTGGCCTTGTAGGAGCGCGTCCTGCCGTACCGGTTCCGGTAGGTGATCTGGATCTCCTCCGGCGAGCCGTACAGGATCGCCTGCCGCGCCTCCTTCGAGAGCTTGCGCCACGGCGTGTCGGTGGTGAAGCCGAACGCCTGCCCAACCCCCTCGAGCAGCCGGAACCAGTACTCCAGCCGCGTCGAGGACCACGGCGCGATCGCCCCCTCGTCGATCGAGAGATCCGGGTCCGGAATCACGAGCTCGGGGTCCACTTCCAGTCGCGTCCCCAGCCCGTCGCACGTCGGGCACGCACCGTACGGCGAGTTGAACGAGAAGTTCCGGGGCGCGAGCTCGTCGAACGAGATCCCGTCGAACGTGCACGCGAGCTTCTGGCTGAAGTTCACGACCTCTTCCTTGCCGTCCACCTGCATCGCGATCGCGGCCACGCCCTCGGCGAGCTCGAGCGCGGTCTCGATCGAGTCCGCGACGCGCCGGCGGATATCGGGCTTCGCGACCAGGCGGTCGACGACGATCAGCGTGTTGCCCAGGTCGCGGAGCCGGATCAGCGTGGAGAGCTCGTGCACCACGCCGTCGATCCGCGCCCGCGCGAACCCGCGCCGGCCGAAGTCCGTGAGCAGCTTCTCGTACTCGCCCTTGCGGCCGCGAACGATCGGCGCCAGCACCTGGAACTTCGTCCCCTCGGGGAGCTGGAGCACCTGGTCGACGATCTGGTCCGGCGTTTGGCGTCCGACCGGCCTCCCGCACTTCGGGCAGTGCGGCTGCCCGATCCGCGCGTAGAGGACCCGGAGGTAGTCGTAGATCTCCGTGATGGTCCCGACCGTCGACCGGGGGTTCCGGGAGGTCGACTTCTGGTCGATCGAGATGGCCGGCGAGAGCCCCTCGATGAAATCGACATCGGGTTTCTCCATCTGGCCCAGGAACTGCCGGGCATAGGACGAGAGGGACTCGACGTAACGCCGCTGGCCCTCGGCGTAGATGGTGTCGAAGGCGAGCGAGCTCTTCCCGGACCCCGAGAGACCCGTGAAGACGATGAGCGCTCCGCGGGGAAGGTCGAGCGTGACGTTCTTCAGGTTGTGCTCTCGGGCACCGTGAATT
>VAYJ01000294.1:0-1996 GCA_005888465.1 Actinomycetota bacterium | reverse complement strand
GGCCGCCAACATGACCTTTGCCCAGGTCATGGGGCATACTCCGCCCGCTCGCATCGGGGGGAGGCTGATGGACGAACGCGTGGCGGCTGCGTCGCTCGGCCGTGTCCAACGGTGGCTCGTCGCCGCGCTGGCGGCGGTGTTCGGGCTGCTGGGGGCGGTCCTGTTCCTCGCCCCACGGTGGTCGTCGGGCCGCTTCGCTTGGGAGACCTCGGCGTTCGTCAAGATGACGATCGGCGGGTGGTGTCTGGGCACCGCCTGGATTGCCTTCCGGGTCGCGCGCGACCCCGCGTGGGACCGATCGATCGGCCTGCTCGCCTACCTCTGGGCCTTCGGCATCCTCCAGGCTGTCGTCGCGGTCTGGTTCCGCTCCCATATCCAATCCGCACACGTGCTGACGTGGCCGTACCTCGTGTGCATCGGGCTCGGGGATCCGGGCCACCACCCCGACACCGGGTTGGATCCAACGACTGGTATGGGTGTTCGTGCTGGGTGTCGGGTTCATCGCGGCCGTGGCGTTCCTTCGTCCCTCCGCGGGCGTCACGATGCGGGTGTTCCCCGAACGGCTCTCCCACTTCACGCTCAGGGCGTTCGGGGCCTTCTACGCGTCGCTGGCCCTGAGCGCGCTCGTCCTCGCGCGGGGACGGTCAGCGCGAGCCGTGCTCGCGTACTCGATCGGCGGGCTGGGGCTCATCCCGCCGATCACGGCGGCCGCGCTCGTCTACCTGCCCGTCTTCCACTTCTCGGCGCATCCGCTGCAGTTCGCTTACATCGGCGCCTACGTCGTGGTGGGCGTCGTGACGGCGTGGTTCATCGCCTGGGCGCGCCGCCGAGAGGAGATTCGGTAGGCTGGCTGCCGTGGCGACCCAGGAGGAGCTCGAGCGGCTCTCGTCGAAGGAGCTGCACGACCGGGCCATGAAGATGGCGCGGCACCACCTGGACGTGAAGTTCCTCTGGCGCCTGCTGGAGGAGATCCCCGCCGCGCGGGCGGCGAGCGGCAACCTCGCGCGCGCCGAGGAGGACGTGAACCCCTCCTCGTGGGCGGGCTACGCGCCGGTCATGCTGATCGATGACCTGTTCAAGACCGACGAGGGGGCGCTCGCCGATGCCCTGCGCCCCATCTACCTCGACTACCTGCTGAAGCACGAGTCGTGATCGACTTCGAGTCCTACCGCGACGAGTTCCCGGTCGTCGGCCCGAAGTCCTACCTGATCAGCGCGAGCCTGGGCCCGATCTCGCGTCGCGCGCGCCGGTACATCGACGAGTACCTCGACGCTTGGGGAGCGAAGGGTGCTCCCGACCTCGTCTGGTTCGAGGACATCTTCCCGCGGATGCATCAGCTCAAGGACACGTTCGGCGCGCTCGTCGGCGCCGATCACGACGAGCTGGCCATCACCGTCAACGTTTCCTTGGCGTTGGCGGCAGTGATGTCATGCGTGGACTTCACGAAACGCCACAAGATCATCCTGTCCGAGCTCGACTTCCCCACCGACGGCCACGTGTCGCTCGCCAATCGCGCGCGTGGGGCCGAGGTGGTGTTCCTCGAGTCCTACGCGGAGGCCATCGACGAGCGGACGGCGGCCGTCTGCATCAACCGCGTCCTGTACCGGTCATCCACCCTGGTGGACGCGAAGGAGATCTCCAGGATGGCCCGCGAGGCCGGCGCCTGGTCCGTGGTCGACGACTTCCACGGGGCCGGCATCGTCCAGGTGGACGTCCACGACCTCGGCTGCGACTTCTACACGACCGGCGTGCTGAAGTGGCTCTGCGGCGGCCCTGGCCTCACCTTCCTTTATGCACGCAGGGACCTGCTTCCGTCCTTGGAGCCTTTGGTGACCGGCTGGTTCGCGACGAAGGAGCCGTTCTCGTTCGACCTGCAGCACCTGGACTACCACCCGACGGCCCGGCGCCTGGAGCACGGGACGCCGGCAGTGCCAGTCGCGTTCCTCGCGCAGGGCGGACTGGACATCATCGCCGACGTGGGGCCCGCAAACACCCG
>VAYJ01000098.1 GCA_005888465.1 Actinomycetota bacterium | reverse complement strand
GTGTAGACGCCGCGCGCCAGCTCGGCGGGGTCAGCCAGGGCCATCGCGTTCCCCGCGCCGCGGAGCTTGAACGACCCGATCGGCTGGAGGTTCTCGAGCTTCAGCCAGATCTCGGCGGGCTGGTCGTCGTCGGCCAGGCGAACGAGCGGCGATCGCATGGCGATCCCGGCCAGGCGATCGCGCGCCGCGAGGATCGCTTCGAGCGGGACCGGCTCACGTGCCGGCATCGCTCCCGCCCCCGAGCTCGACGATGACCCCGACGCCGCGCTCGATCGCCCGCCGATGGATGGTCTGCGCCGCGGCCAGGTCCTCGACGGCGATCCCCATGCTCCGGAAGACGGTGACCTCCTCGGGCGACGTCCGGCCCGGCACCGCGCCCGTCACGAGCTCGCCCAGCTCGCCCACGATGTGGTCGTCTCGGATCGCGCCCTCGGCCTTCGCCAGCACGAACTCGCCCGCCTCGTTCACCGCGCTCTCCCGGCGGTCGACGACCAACCGGCTCCGCCGGATCGCCTCCGTGTCGAGCTCCCGGGCGTCGGCCCCGACGGCACCGATGGCGTTCACGTGCGCACCGGGCGCGAGCCACTCGCCGCGCAGCACCGGCTCGCGGGAGGCAGTTGTAGTGCAGATCAAGTCCGCGCCCGTGACGGCATCCTCGGCGGTCGCGGACGGCTCGACCTCGATGCCGTGGCTGGCCGACGCCCGTTCGGCGAAGCGCCGCGCGTTGTCCGACGAGCGGCTCCACACGCGAACCCGCCGGATGGGACGCACGGCGCGCATCGCCTCGAGGTGCGTGCCGGCCTGCGTCCCGGAGCCGAGGATCGCCAGATCGCCCGCGTCCTCGCGCGCGAGGAGCCGCGTCGCGACGCCGCTCACGGCCGCCGTGCGGATGGCGGTGATCGAGGTCGCGTCCAGGATCGAGAGGAGGCGGCCGTGCTCGAGCTCGAAGAGCAGGACTGCACCCTGATGTGATTCGATGCCGACGGCCCGGTTCTCCGCAAACACGGTCAGGAGCTTGAACGCCGCCATCCCGTCCGGCTCCAGCGCGACCGGCATGGACACGAGGAGCCCGTGGCGGTCGGGAAGCCACACGATCGTGCGAAGGGGCATGGTCACGTCGCCCCGCGTCAGGGCGGCGAGCGCCTCGGCCATCACGTCGATGCACTCCCCGACGGGAAGGAGCGCCGGGATGTCGCGTTCGGTGAGGATCAGCACGCCGCTCATGCGCTTGCCTCCAAGTCGACGGCCGCGGTTCGGATGATGTCGATCGCCTCCTCGATGCGATCCAGGTGGGTCCGGTGGCTCACGATGCAGGCGCGCAGCACGAACCGGTCCTCGATCGTGGTGCTCGACAGGAAGACCCGGCGGGATGCGTTGATCCGTTCGAGCAGCGCCCGGTTGAATGCCTCGGGGTCGCCCTCGCGCGGACGGTACCGGAACGCCACGACGGTCATCTGCGGCGCCCAGGGGACTTCGAACCCCGGCGTGTCAGCGAGCGCGTCGTAGAGGAGCCGGGTGAGGTCCAGCTTCTCGTCGAGCGCTGCGCGGAAGGCATCCATCCCGTGGAGCATCACGGGCAGCCACACGCGCAGGCCACGGAAGTCGCGAGACAGCTCGGGCGAGGAGTCGGCGAAGTTCGGGATCTCGTCCTCGGGCGCCAGGTCCTGCAGGTAGGCCGCGGCTACCTGGTGCGCCTCCCGCAGGCGCGGCCCGTCGCGCACGAGCAGGCACCCCGTCCCGTACGGCAGGAAGAGCCCCTTGTGTGGATCGAGCGTGATCGAGTCGGCAGCGTCGATCCCGGCGAACGCCTGCCGGCCGCGGTCGGTCAGCTGGAAGAACCCGCCGTAGGCGCCGTCCACGTGCAGCCAGAGCCCTTCGCGCGCGGCCACCTCGGCGCACTCGCGGAGCGGGTCCACCGCGCCGGTGTTCGTCGAGCCGGCGTTCGCAGCGAGCAGGAACGGGCGCAGGCCCGCGGCGCGGTCCTTCTCGATCATGCGCTCGAGCGCCGCGACGTCGATGCGGAGGTCCGGCGTCGTGGCGACCGAGCGCACGTTCCGCGCCGGGAACCCCGCGAGCACCGCCGCCTTGGAGACCGAGGCGTGCAGCTGGCTCGACCCGTACAGGGTCCCGGCGAGGAAGTCTTCCGGGAGCAGCGCCCGACGCGCCGCCACGATCGCGGAGAAGTTGGCCATCGAGCCGCCGCTCGTGAGGATGCCCCGCGCCTCCACCGGGTAGTCGTACAGGTCGCACAGCCATCGGATCACGGTGGCCTCGATCTGGGCGAGCGCCGGCGCCGCGTTCCACACCCCGACGTAGCGGTTCAGGCCGAGCGAGAGGTAGTCGGCGAGCGCCGCAGCGAAGAGGCCCCCGCCGGGGATGTATGCGAGGTAGCCCGGCCCGGCCGTGTTGAAGCCCTTCTCGGCGGCTGCGGACACCCGCGCGAGCACTTCGTCGATGCCGCGGCCACGCCCGGGCGCGGCCTCCCGGTATGTCCGCGCGATCTCGAGGGCGCCGTCCAGGTCGTGCGCCGGCGCGTCGGGAAGCTCTTCGATGAACGACACGAGCAGCTCGGTCGCCCGGGACGCCATGTCCCGCATCTCCTCGGCCGACGGCTCGAGGGGCGGCCTCGCCGCGGGCGTCACGCCTGTGCCGCGCCGGAGAAGTCGAGCGTGCAGTTCTCGCAGGAGAAGAGCCCGGCGGTCGCACGCTTGCTGTGCCCGCCGCACCGTGGGCAACGCCGGCAGCTCCCGCCCCAGCGGCACTCGATGGGATCGGACGTGCCCCCCGGCTCGTCCCACGTCGTGGCGCCCTCCTTCGGACGCGGGAGCTGGATCGAGAGGAGGCGGAGCGGCTCGTCACCGCTCACGAAGCCGTGCGGATGCGAGGCCGCGCGCCCGACCACCACGCCTGGGGAGAGCGGGACCGGCTCGTCGGCGAGGAGCGCGCGCCCCGTGCCCGAGAGCACGACCGTCCACTCCTCGGAGTCCGGATGCGTATGCGCGAACGCCACCTGGTTCGGCGCGAAGCCCTGGAGCGAGATATAGAAGCCGTCGCCCTGCGTGATCGGGACACGGCGGAAGCCCGACGGGCAGGTGGCCAGAAGATCGTCCGGCGAGGAGCGGAAGACGCCGAGGTTCCCCAGGACCTCGTCGAGATCGCCGACGGCCCGCTCGGTCATGGGCCGAATCTTACTCCGGGCGCTCCTACCAGCCGGAGGTGAACATCTTGCCCTGCTCCTCGCGATCCTTGCGCTCGCGCCGGACGATGCGCACGGCGAGCCAGAGCGAGAACGGGAGCAGGACCATCACGGGCGCGACGATGAACAGGCCCGTCCACGGCCAGAGCACGATCATGTAGCCGAGGGCCGCGATCAGGGCCAGGCCGAAGAGCGCCATCCCGAACACGATCACCGCGACCGTCCAGACCTCGCGGTCGCGGAAGTCGCGGAAGCCCCCCTTCGCCTGACGGAACCAGCGGTAGCGTCGGGAGTTGCGGAACCGGACGGTCTGGCGGGCCTCCCGCCCGAACCGCTCCACCAGGTCCTCGGGGACGGCGTCAGGCATCGGCTCCTCGGCCGGAAGCGCGTCCTCCGGTCCGAACGGGTCCATCGGCTCCCCCGGGTCGCGGGGCGGCACGTCGCCCTGCCCCCTGGGCTCATCCGGACGGGCACTACCGAAGAACATCGAGGTGAACCCGTCGGCGGTCTGCTCCTCGATGGCCCGCTGCAGCCCCGCGCGATAGGTCCAGGCCTGGAAGATCATCTCGCGCAGCAGCTGGGCCGAGCAGCCCTTGACCAGGTAGGCGTAGGCGCCCGCCTGTTCGGCGCTCCGCGAGGGGAGCGGCCCCTCGTAGCTGGTGAGGATGATCACTTGGGTGAGCGGCAGCTTCTCCTTGATTGCGCGTGTCGCCTCGAGGCCGCCCATGAATGGCATGCGCATGTCCATCAGCACCACGTCGGGCTCCAGCTCGCGGGCGAGCCGAACGCCGCTCGCGCCGTCGGAGGCCTCACCGATGACGGTCACGCCCTGTTCGGCGAGAATGGCGCTGATGCGTTTGCGGTTGGCCTGATCGTCCTCGACCAGCAGGACGCGAGGCCACGGGGCGATGGCATCGGCGGGATCCACGTGGGCTCAAGTCTGATGGGTTCGGCCGATCCGCGCCATCCGCCCTTCGGCCTAAGGCCTAGTCTCGGGCGGCGTCACCGTCGTAGGCAGATCGGTCCCACGGCGGACGGGCGACCCCGCACGTCGGTGCAGTTCAAGGTGAGCGCCGTCGTGCCCGAGAACTGTAGGGAACCGTCGCCAGATTGCGTCTGCGAGGAGGTACATGCTCGACCTGACCGGGTTGCTTCGAACGGTCGCCGAGAATTCCGGGTCGGACCTTCACCTCACCGCGGGCTCGCCCCCGCTCATCCGCGTCGACGGCGAGCTACGCCGGCTGGAGGGCAAGCCCCTCACGGCCGACGACACGGCGCTCATCGCCCATTCGATCATGCCGCCCGATCGCCGCGACCAGCTGGAGCAGAAGCGGGAGGCGGACTTCGCGCATTCGCTCGCAGGCGTCGGCCGCTTCCGCGTGAACGTGTTCCACCAGCGCGGAGCGATCACCGTGGTGATGCGGCGCGTGCGGACCTCCACGGGGAGCTTCGAGGAACTGGGGCTCCCGCCGGTGGTGAGCCAGCTCGCGAGCGAGGCGCGTGGTCTGGTCCTGGTCACCGGCCCCACCGGCGCTGGCAAGACGACGACGCTTGGATGCATGGTCGATTACATCAACGCGAACATGCCCGTGCACATCCTCACGATCGAGGATCCTATCGAGGTCCTGCATCCGCACAAGCGCGGCACCGTCAACCAGCGGGAGCTGGGCGTGGACACCGAGAGCTACGTCGACGCCATGCGGGCAGCGATGCGGCAGGACCCCGACGTGATCCTCATCGGTGAGATGCGCGACACCGAGACCGTGAAGGCCGCCCTCGCCGCGGCCGAGACCGGCCACCTGGTGCTCTCGACCCTGCACACGAAAGACTCGGTCGAGACCGTCAACCGCATCGTCGACTTCTTCCCCCCTTACCAGCAGAACCAGATCCGAACGACCCTCGCGAGCGTGCTGCGGGGCGTCATCTCACAGCGCCTGGTGCCCAGGATCGGCGGCGGGCGCATCCCGGCGATCGAGGTCCTGGTGAACAACGGGCGCGTCGCCGACCGGATCGTCGACTCGAACGCGACGCCGGAGATCCACGGCATCATCGCCGAGGGGGAGTTCTACGGGATGCAGACGTTCGACCAGTCCCTGTTCTCGCTCGTACAGCGCGGCCTGGTCTCGATCGTCGACGCCATGCAGATCGCCTCGCAGCGTCACGACTTCCAGCTCATGCTGGAGCAGGCGGGCATGCCGATCTCCGCTTAGAGCCACGGGGTTTCCTCCGCGTTCCGGTTGGTAAGGTCTGGGGCGACATGAACGTCGTGGTCCTGGCGAAGTACGTACCGAATCCGAACGGCGTCCCCGAGATGGGAAGCGACTTCCGCTTGAAGCGCGAGGGCGTCGAGGGCGCGCTCGACCCCGGCGACGAGCACGGCGTCGAAGCGGCCCTCCAACTGGCAGAAGGCTCCGGCGGCGAGGTCACGATCGTCTCGATGGGTCCCGAGGTGGCGCTCGCCGGCGTCCGGCGGGCGCTCTCGATGGGCGCACACAAGGCCGTGCTGGTCACCGACGACCGCCTGCGCGGCGCCGACGCGCTCGTCACCGCGCGCGTGCTTGCGGCGGCCCTGAAACGCCTGGAGTTCGACGTGGTGATCGGTGGCGTCGAGTCGACGGACGGCTCGACCGGCACGCTGCCGATGACGGTTGCGGAGCTCCTCGGCCTGCCGAGCGCGACGTTCGCGCGGAAGATCGAGGCCCGCGATGGCAGCCTCCTCGTCGAGCGTCAGACCGAGAGCGGCTACGACTCGATCGAATGCCCACTTCCCGCGCTCGTCACCGTCACGGCGGCGGTGAACGAACCCCGCTACCCCACGCTCAAAGGCATCATGCAGGCGAAGCAGAAGCCGCTCGAGCAGCTCTCGGTCGAAGACCTGGGCCTGTCGGCCGAGGACACCACCCCCGTGCAGGAGGTCGTCGG
>VAYJ01000293.1 GCA_005888465.1 Actinomycetota bacterium | reverse complement strand
ATCGCCATCCTCAGCGCCGTGCGCGAGCGTGAGGCGGCGTACGTGTGGGCGGCCCAGGTCGGCGCCGCGCGCCGCAATGGCCTGCGCGAAGAGGTCATCGACCTCCTCCGGGCCAAGGGCGATCCCGCCAAGCTTCCCGCAGAGGAGCGCGACATCGTGACCTACGTTCGCCAGCTCATGCGCACGAACCGCGTCGACCAGGCGGTCTTCGACGCGCTCCAGAAGCGACACGGCACCCAGTGGCTGGTCGAGATGACGGCGGCCGCCAACTACTTCGCGCTGCTGTCAGGAGTGGTCAACGCATTCGAAGTCGCCGCGCCGCCCGACGGCGACAAGCTACCGGCCTAGCCCGGAGGCCTGGCCCATCACTCGAGGGTCTCATCCGCCCGCAGCAGCAGCGATTGCGGAAGCGTCAGCCCCAATCGCTTCGCGGTCTTCAGATTGACGACGAGCTGGAACTTCGCGGGCTGCTCGACGGGCAGGTCGGCGGGCTTTGCTCCCTTGAGGATCTTGTCCACGTAGCCGGCGGCGCGGCGGAACAGGTCGTTCAGGTCGACCCCGTACGACATCAGCCCTCCCGCCTGCACGATAGGTCTGAAATGGCCCATCACAGGCAGCCGGTTCTTCAAGCCGAGCTCTGCGATGAGGTCCCGATTCGCGACGCCGCGCGGACCCTCCACCAGGAGCACGGCCCCGGCGCGACCGGCCTTGGCGGCCTTGAACGCCGGCTCGAAATCCCGAACGCTCTTCACATCCACGTGCTGAAGTCGCAGGCCGAGAACCCGTGCGGGATTGTCCAGCACCGCCGACCTATCGCCGATTTCGGTCATCCGGTCCACGTCCCACAGGACCGCCACGCGAGAAAGCCCGGGGATCGCCTGCTTGAAGAACTCCAGGCGCTTCTCGAAGACGACCTCGACCTGACCGATCGTCAGCCCCGTGAGATTGCCACCCGGGCGGGCGAGGCTCGAGACACCCACCGTGCGTGGATCGGCCGACGCGATCATGACGATCGGCGTCGTCAAGGTCGCGGCCGTGGCCGCCCGCGTCGCCTCGGGCCCCGGCGCCAGGATGACGCTGGCGTTTGTACGGACGAGCTCGGCGGCCAGCTCTGGAAACTGATCGGCCCGCTCGGTCCAGCGTTGATCCACCACGAGATTTTTTCCCTCGACCCAGCCCAGCTCGCCCAGTTGCTTCATGAAGGCGTCCAGCTCGAGAGAGTGCGCGCCGCTCGACGGCGAGCCCGTGAGGAGCACCCCCACCCGCGGCATCTTCGATTGCGCATTGGCGGGCACCCCCACCGACAGCAGCCCGAGCAGGGCGACCGCGCAGATGGAGTACGAAGAGTACCTCATGGCCGGGTATCGTAGCAGGCCGTCAGGAGTTCGGCGCGCAGTCTGGGCAACCGTGCTACGAGCGGCGCGCTTCGAGGGCGGCGAGACGCTCCCGGATGTCGATAGCCGTGCGGAACCAGTTCCCCTTTCATGGAGCTCATCTCGGTCCGCAAGGACCCGACCTCGGTCCGCAGTGACCCAATCCCGGAGTCGATCTTGGTGGTGAGGCGCGCATCCACGCCGTCGACCTTCTGATCCAAGCGATGTATGTCGCCCCGGATGGCGTGCAGCTCCGGCGCGATGAGATCCTGGAATGCCGACTTGACTTGGTCGTAGAGCCCCATACGTTTCATTGAATCAGCCTCTTCCGGCATGGTCAATACCACGCTTAGGATACACTCATCGATGGACGACGGGTGAGTGAAGACGTGGCGGCAGGACGGAGTCGCCAACACCCGATACCGTTGGCGGGGACGCAGCAGCTGAGGCCCACTAAGCGGAGGGCAATGTCGTGAGCAGTCCAAAAGACAATCATCAGCTCGGCCGCCGTGAGCTCCTGCAGCGAGGGGCGCTGGCGGGGCTCGGCATGGGCCTGCTTCCTCTGCGCGCGTCGGCCCAGCCGGCGGCACGGGCCGGTGCCAAGGTGCAGCGCTACGCGACGCTCGGGCGCACGGGCATGCAGGTGTCCGACATCTCGTTCGGGGGGAGCCAGCTCGGTGCCGGAGAGGGCAACGTCGTCCGGCATGCCCTCGATCGTGGCATCAACTACTTCGACATCGCCGACAGCTATCGTGGGGGCGACTCCGAGACGACCGTGGGAGAGGTTCTGCGCGGCAAGCGCGACCGCGTCTACCTCGCGTCGAAGACCTACGCGAGCCCGGGCGACCACCGGGACTCCATGATGCGCTCTCTCGAGCAGAGCCTGCGGCGCCTCCGCACGGACTACGTCGACGTCTACTTCAACCACGCCGTCAACGACGTCGACAGGCTGAAGAACCCCGAGTGGCACGAGTTCACCGCCCGCGCAAAGCAGCAGGGCAAGATCCGCTTCGTGGGCATGTCGGGCCACGCCGGGCGGCTGATCCAGTGCCTGGACTATGCCCTCGACACCAACGGTGTGGACGTCATCCTCGTCGCCTACAATTTCGGCCAGGATCCGGCCTTCTATCAGGGGCTGACCCGCTCGTTCGACTTCATCGCGCGCCAGGCAGACCTGCCCCGCGTGCTCCAGAAGGCGAAGGCCAAGGGCGTCGGCGTGGTCGCCATGAAGACCCTGATG
>VAYJ01000092.1 GCA_005888465.1 Actinomycetota bacterium | reverse complement strand
CCGGCGCCGCCGCGGCCATCGACGAGGCGCAGGGCCCGGGCGCGAAGGACATCGTCCAGCGCGTCACGCTGAACATCGGGGTCATTCACGGCGGCGTCAAGGTGAACATCGTGCCCGGCACGTGCTGGTTCGAGGCGGACATCCGCGTCCCGCCGGGTCTGGGCAAGGAGGAGATCCTGGCGCGGATCCGGGAGATCGTGGCGCGCTATCCCGAGGCCACGTTCGAGGAGATCAACTACAGCGCGCCGAGCGTCTGCGATCCCAACCACGAGATGATGGGCATCCTGCGCGCCAACGCCAAGGCCCTCGGCCGGCCCGACCCGGCGCCGATCGTGAGCCTCGGGGGCACGGACGCCCGCCTCTGGCGCCAGCGCGGTATTCCCGCGCTCGTGCACGGGCCGTTTCCCCGCGGCATGGCCCAGGCCGACGAGCACGTGGAGATCGAGGAGTTCCTCCACGTCGTACGCATGCACGTGCTCTCGTCGTTCGACTACCTGTCGGGGTCAGGTCTCACAAAATGACATTGGGTTACGGCGAGCACCTGAAGAGTGAGTGGCCATGGGTGAAATGTTGGAATGTGAGACCTGACCCCTTGGGGTAGAATGCCGCGGTGACGATGACCGACTGGGCGGCGTTCGATCGACAGCTCGCGTCGCGCCGTCGCGCGATCGTCGAGGGGCTCGTGGAGTTCGTGCGCCTCAACTCCGTGAGCCAGGAGTCGGCGAAGGTGCGCGTCACCGGCGAGTGGCTGACGGGTGTTCTGCGGGCCCGCGGCCTTCAGGCACGACTCTTCGAGACCGCGGGCAACCCCATAATCTTCGGCGAGCGTCGCGTGCCCGGCGCGACGCGCACCGTGCTGATCTACTGTCACTACGACACCAAGCCGATTCCTCCGGCGGGATGGCTCCAGCCCGATCCCCTCGAGCCGGTCTTCCGCCGCGGGCTCCCGGAAGAGGGAGGGCCGGGGCAACCGCTCGGCGATTTCGCCGACGACGACCTGGGAAGCCTCGCCCTCTATGCCCGCGGCTCCGCGGATGACAAGGGGCCGATCTGGAGCCACCTCCACGCGCTCGAGCTGATGGATGCGCTGGGGCGGTCGCCGACGGTCAACGTGAAATTCATCTTCGACGGCGAGGAGGAGATCGACAGTCCCTCCCTGGGACCGTTCGCCGAGGCTCACCGTGACTTGCTGGCCGCCGACGTCGTCATCCTCACGGATGGGCCCCAGCACGCGGGGGGGCGACCCACCATCTCCGGCGGCGCGCGGGGCATGATGAAGGTCGAGCTTGTGATCGAGGCCGCCCGCCGGGACGTCCATTCGGGCAACTTCGTTGCTCCCAACCCGGCGTGGAAGCTCAACGGTCTCCTCGCGTCCATGGCGACGTCCGACGGCGTGCCGCTCATCGAGGCCTTCGAGGAAGACGTGGTGGGACCGACGGCGGCCGAACGCCAAATGATGGCGGCGCTGCCGCTGGACCTCCCCGCGCTCGAGAAAGACCTGGGCGTTCGCCTGCCCGCCGACTATGTCGAGCGCATCATGTTCCACCCGACGCTCACCATCAACGGGCTGCAGAGCGGGTTCGTGGGCGCAGAGGCCAACACGATCATTCCGCATCGCGCCACCGTGGCCCTCGACATTCGCATGGTGAAGAACCAACAATGGACGAAGGTCTACGGACGCCTGCTCGAGCATCTCCGCGCCCAGGGTTTCACGGTCCTCGAATCCGGGGACGAGCCGCTGCCCGACGACCTGCGCGGCCAGGCCGTGCGCGTCGTCGACAAGCGCGGCTACGACGCCGCGAAGACGTCCCTGGACCTGCCGGTCAGCCGCGAGATCATCGCCGCCGTCGAGCGCGCGCACGGAGGCGAGCGCGCCGTCCTCTTGCCGACCATGGGCGGCACCGTGCCGATGTGGGTGTTCACCGACATCCTGAAGATCCCGACATTGCTGGTGCCCTACGCCAACGAGAACAACCGGCAGCACGGCCCGAACGAGCACATGAAGCTCGATCACCTCTTTCAGGGCATCCGTACGACGGCCCAGCTGCTGACCGATCTCGCCGCGCCGCCGCCCGCGTAGCTCGGCGGGTATCCACCATCACATGTCCGAGGGAAGGCGATGAAGCGGACGTATTCGTGGCCGGCAGGACACTGGGGCTGGCTGATTCCCGTGTCGCACAAGCACGGGATCCGGTCGGGGCGCATGGCCTACGTCGGAGGCCAGGTGGACAAGGACATGAAGGGCCTCGTCCTGCACCACTATGACCTGAAGACGCAGACCCGCGTCGTGGTGAATCACATCCGCACCGTGCTGGGCGAGCTCGGCATCGCCCTCGACGACATCGTCAAGCTCGTCGCCTTCTACGTGAACGACGGGAGCGTGGACGAGGATGCCTTCCTCATGGATCTCCGCTCACAGCTTGGCGCGGGCCCGGCGCCGGCGCTCACGACGGTGCCGATCCCCTACCTCGCATATCCGGGAATGCTGGTCGAGATCGACACCATCGCCATGCGGGGCGAGGATCAGATGGCGCTGCCGCGCACGGTGAGCGCTCCCTCGGGGCACTGGCGCCTGGCCGGCCCCTTCTCGCAGGGCCTGCGCTGCGGGGACACGATCTTCGTCAGCGGGCAAGTGGCGCGGGGCCCCTCCGGTGGGGTCCGCCATCCAGGCGACCTCGCGCGCCAGACCACCGACGTCATGGAGCACGTGGGACGGATCCTGTCGGAGCACGGCGCCACCTTCGACGACGTCGTGAAGATCAACAGCTACTACGTCGACGCGGGCCATGGCGAAGCCTGGCGCCAGAGCATCGACGCGTGCCGAGCTTTCTTTCCCTCCCCCGGCCCCGTGGTCACCGGCATTCCCCTGCGATGGCTCCCGGACGGCCTCGTGATCAAGACCGAGGTCATCGCCATGCTGGGCGCGGACGGCCGGCGCCTCCCGCGACGGTCCGTGCAGGGACAGGAGCACGCCTCGGCGCTGGTCCCGGCACCATTCAGCCCGGCGCTACAGTGTGGCGAGATGATCTACGTGAGCGGCCAGGTCTCGGCGGACGCGATGGGGACGGTGCTCGGTCCCGACGCGCTCGTCCCTCAGACCCACACCGTGATGGCGAAGATCCGGTCCCTGCTGTCCGGCTTCGGCCTCTCGCTGGACGAGGTGGTCAAGGTCAACGCGTTCTTCAAGAGCGGAGGGACAGCGCAGGAGCTGAATGACAACCTGAGGGTCCGCTCCGCGTGCTTCACGGAGCCGGGCCCCGCCACGACGGGGATCTCGCTCCCCGCCCTGGCGGATCAAGGACTGATGATCGACGTGGAAGTCACGGCGATGCCGCGCTGAGGGGTCGAGCCCCCAGCGCGGCGCCGGCACTACTTTCCGAGCTCGAGCCCCGTCGCCTCTTCCGCCAGCGTGCGCAGTCGCGCGGCGGCCTGGCGCATGGCAATGAAGGTCGCCTCCCGAAGCTCGTCCTCGCTTGCTCCCGCTTGCTTCGCGCCCGCGAAGCGATTCTTGCTTCAGGGGAGTCACCCCGCCATCAACGCGCAGGCGTAGGCGAGCAGTGTATCGGTCTTCTTGTCCAGCGATCCCGGCGTGAATCGGAGCCCCGCGAACTCCTGACGTACCCTGGTCCCTTCCTCCGCCATGCACGACCTCCTTGACAGGATGAGCAGCGTGTTAGCGACGTCGGCCCCGATCATACCGCGCTCGCGGCGGACCCGCGGCCCTTCCTGCGCCATTCATGATCATTCACGGCCTCCCCCTCACCCTGCCCTCTCCCTCGGAGAGGGAGAGGGCAGAGTGAGGGTGGCGCTGTTTCGCGAATAGTCCGGGCTAGGCCGAATCGGCCGGGGCGGCGCGCGTGGTCGCCCGCTGCAGCCCTTGCACAACCTCGAGCACGACGAGCCAGGCGACCGGCAACAGGATCAGCATCGAGGAGACGGCGGCGATGGTCGGGTCGATCTGGTTGCGAATATCCTCCCACATCTTGAGGGGCAGCGTCTGGACGTGCACGCCGCTGATGAACATGGTGATGATGACCTCGTCGAAGGAGTGGATGAACGCGAACACTGCGCCGCTCAGCACGCCCGCCCGAATGAGCGGGAAGGTCACGCGGCGGAAGGTCAGCAGGGGACCGGCCCCCAGGCTCATGGCGGCCCGCTCCAGCGACCGGTCGAAGCCGGCGAGGGTCGCGCTCACGATCACCATGACGTAGGCGATGGAGCCGATGGCGTGGCCGATCACCAGGCCGAGGAAGCGGCCGATGAGGTTCCACTGCGCGAGCAGCCCATAGATGGCCACGCCGATGACGATGGGGGGGACGATGATCGGCGAGATCATGAGGCTGACCACCAGCGTGCGCCGGCGCAGCCGTCCGCGCAGGACACCATACGCGGCCAGCGTGCCCAGCACCGTCGAGGCCAGCATGGTGACGACGGCGACCTGGAAGCTGAGCAGCGTGGCGTGCAGCCACGGCGGCTGGCTGAAGTAGGACGCGTACCACTTGAGCGACCAGCCCGGCGGGGGAAAGGCGAGGAAGTCCCCTGCGCTGAGCGAGATCGGCACGACGACGAACGTCGGCAGGATCAGGAAGAAGAACACGGCGCCGGCGTAGAGGTCGAGCGCCGCGCGCCCGCGGCCGGCCCCGCGCATCTCACGTCCTTGCAGACGCGCCCAGCGGCGCCGGCGCCACGCGCTCATCACCGCGTCCAGCCGCCGCCCGAGCGCGGCGACCGGCGCGAGATGGAGGAGGCGCGGCATCCAGGGTCGCCCTTCCCTCTGCCGACTGCCGGCGATCCCGTCCCACGTCACGGCCGGGACCGTCTGGCCCGCTACCTCGGAGGCCACCAGCAGGGTCATCCCGCTCACCCGCCCCGCGAGCGAGAAGCCCCCCAGCGTAACGGCGAGGAGGACGACGGCCGCGGTTGCGGCGAATCCCCAGTTCACGAGCTGCGTGATCTGGGACTCGATCAGCATGGCGATCATCGAGTCCCGCAGGCCGCCGAGCATGGCGGGCGTGATGTAGAAGCCGAGCGCGACCAGGAACACGAGCACGCAGCCGCTCCGCACCCCGGGCAGGCTCAGGGGGAGGAACACGCGGAGGAACGTGCGCAGGGGCCCGGCGCCCAGCGTCTGGGCCGCCCGCGGCAGCGTGCGGTCGATGCCCACCATGACGCTGTAGAGCGGCAGGATCATCAACGGCAGCAGCACGTGCACCATGCCGACGTGCACGCCGACGGCACTGTAGAGCAGCTTCAGCGGCGTGTCGATGAGCCCGGCCTTGAGCAGGAGCGAGTTGATGATTCCCTTCGGACCGAGCAGCACCATCCACGCGTAGGTCCGGACCAGGAAGCTCGTCAGATACGGCACGATGACCAGCAGCAGGAGGAACCGCCGCCGTCGCCCGCTGACGCGCAACAGGACGTACGCGGTCGGGTACCCGAGGAGGAGGCAGCAGAAGGTGACGGTGAGGCTCACGCGGAAGGTGCGCGTGAGGATCCGCAGATAAGCCGGCTCCGTGAAGAAGTCGGCATAGTGGGTGAGGCTCCAGCGCGGGGCCTCGACGCTCACGAGCAGGAGCCGCACCAGCGGGAAGGCGTAGAAGACGAGCAGGAACACTACGGCGGGAAGAACCAGCAATCCGACGGTGCCCTGCCACCGCGCGGCGGCCGCCTCTTGCAGGGCCCGCAAAGGAGAGCCTCGTCCCGGACGCGGGGTGCGCGCCCGGGACGACGCGGCGGTGACTACTGGACCGTCCACCTGTTCCAGCGCTCGATGATCAGCTCGAGATTGCTCTTGCCGCCGGGGCCGGTCTCGGCGTACCAGTCCTCGTTGCGGTGGAACTGCTTCTTGAGGTTCGCCGGATAGGTCGGCAGCTGCTTGGCCGTCTCCGGCTTGACGTACTCGAAGGCCGCCACGTTCGTGGGCCCATAGGGAATCAGCTCGCTGAACGCGCCCTGCCGCTTGGCCCGCGTGGCGAACTCGATGAACTTCTGCGCGTTCTGCGGGTTCGGCGCGCCCTTCGGGATCACCCAGTAGTCGAGCTGGAGCTTCCCCTGGTTCCACTCGATGTCCAGCGGCATGCCCTTCTTCTGGAGGTTGCCGATCCGGCCGTTGAAGACGTCGCCGAGCGTGACCACCTTGTCGGCGAAGAGCTGCTGTCCCTCCGCGCCTTCCTTCCACCAGGTGGTGACGTGGGGCCGGATCTTGTCGAGGCTCTTGAAGGCGCGATCGACGTCCATCGGGTAGAGCTTGTCCATCGGCACGCCGTCGGCCAGGAGGGCCTCCTCGTAGGCGCCCGTGCCGTAGACGCCGGCGCGGAGCGTGCGCGGGCCGGGGAACTTCTTGGCGTCCCAGAACTCCGCCCACGTGGTCGGGCGCTTGTCGAAGGCCATGACGTAAGAGAAGTACGCCGCGCCCACCCCGTAGGCCTGCTTCGAAAGGTCGTCGATCTTGGACAGCTCCGCCTTGCTGTAGACGCCGTAGTCGATCTTCTCGAGGTAGTTCGCCTTGACCGCGCTCAGGTAGTGCAGCCGCGGAATGTCGGCCACGTCCAGCTCCACCTTCTTGCTCTCCACCATCAGCTTGAGCTTGGCGATGGACATCCAGTCGCGCACGGCCACGACCTTGATCCCCGTCTCCTTCTCGAAGGGCGCCACGTACGCCTCGAAGTTGGCATCGGCCCAGTCGCCGCCGCCGATCTGGACGACCACCTTGCCCTTGTCCTGCCCGACCGCGCCCGGGGGCGCGACGAGCAGAGTGCCGACCGCCAGCCCGAGCAGGGCCACCCCGAGGAGTGACGTCAACGTTCCGGCCTGTCTTCGCATGGATGTCTCCTGATTAGTGTTTGTGCACGACCCGCAGATCGGCCATCGACCAGCCGACGTCCACGTTCTCGCCTTCGCGGAAGCACGGGACATCGGCGCCCGCCTGCTGCTGCGCAACGAGGAGCTGCCCGCCCAGCCGCACCTGGTACTTCCGCGTCGCTCCGATGTATACCACCTCTTCGATCACGCCGTTCCACCACCGATACCCGCTCGCGTCGAGGGAGATCGGCGCCCGACCCTGGCCGCTCGCGGGGGCGAGCCGGACCCGCTCGGGGCGAAGGGCCAGCGTCAGCCGCGTGCCGTCCGCGCCGACGTCTCCCACGGCGAGAGACACATCGAGCCCGTCGTCGGTCAGGGCGGTGGCGACGTCGCCCTCGACGCCCCGCACGGTGACCTCGAGAAAGTTCGACTCGCCGATGAAGTCGGCGACGAACTGGTCCGCCGGACGCTCGTAGAGGTCTTCGGGCGGTCCCAGCTGCACGATCCGTCCTTGGCGCATGACCGCGATCCGGTCCGACATGGTCAGCGCCTCTTCCTGGTCGTGCGTGACGTAGATCACGGTGAGCCGGAGCTCCCGCTGGATGTGCTTGATCTCGAGCTGCATCTGCTCGCGCAGCTTCTTGTCGAGAGCGCCGAGGGGCTCGTCCATGAGCAGGACGGGCGGCCCGTAGACGAGCGCGCGCGCGAGGGCCACGCGCTGCTGCTGGCCACCGCTGAGCTGCGCCGGGAAGCGGGCCCCGTAGCCCGGGAGTCGCACACGGGCCAGCGCTTCCTCCACACGCCGGTCGGCCTCGGCCCGCGTCACTCCGCGCGTGCGGAGGGGGAAGGCGAGGTTGTCGTAGACCGTCATGTGGGGGAAGAGCGCGTAGTGCTGGAACACCATGCCGAGGTTTCGCCGGTACGGGGGTACGTGAGTGAGCCGGCGGCCTCCCAGCAGGATCTCGCCGGCCGTGGCCGATTCGAACCCGGCGATCATCATGAGGGTTGTCGTCTTTCCTGAGCCGCTCGGGCCGAGCAGGGTCAGGAATTCGCCGGAGGCCACGCTGAGGGAGACGTCGTCCACCGCGAGCACGGCTCCGAACGACTTGGACACCGCCACCAGCTCGAGCTCGGCGCCGTGCGAAGCGGTCATGGTGATGTCGGCCGATCGTGCCAGATCGCCAGCGGCACGTCAAACAAGCGCTTTGACCAGATCGGCGCCTGAACATCCCTTTCCCCCGATAGGGGGAGAGGGCAGGGTGAGGGGGCGAGCTACTCCGTGTGCATTCTCATGCTTGCGGGCGATCCCAAGCCGACAGAACCTCGAGAGTGATAAACGGACACATGATCAAATAGTTCAAATCCGTGCTGGCGAAGTCCGCATTGATTGCGTCCCTCAAGCACAACCCCCCACTCGTGAACCCGAATGTGAAATGCGCACTTACTTCGAACACGGCCACCGATTTCGGAGGGATTCGAAACATCGGATAGCTCAGATTGACCGGCACGTGATCGAACGATTGCGAATGGCTGTCGTCCGTCTTCCAGAAAGATTCGGGGAACGTCGGTCCGGTTGCTTCCAAATAGAGCCGGTGACGTCGCCCTTGGGTCGTCACAGAACCAGAGTAGCAAAACGTGAACCATGTCTGGTTCGATCCCGTTTTTGTAGTCGACGTTGATTCGGACCCAGCTCCCGAAGGACTCGACATGTGAATCCCGCAGCAAATCGAGGGTGGGATGGGGAATCTCCCAGATCAGGAACGGCGTGTCCAGATACAGGTAGTAGGGCGTGAATGGCAAAACCGGCGGACGCGCGAGAGGCTCCAACGCCTCGCGCTGGCTCGCCAATCCCTGACGAAACGTCTTCTCACGGGCCGCGGCGTTCTTCAGCCGCTCCTCGCGCTGTTCGTCGAATACTCGTTCCATTCCTTCTGGCGTTTCGCGAGGAGCCGATCGATGTTGGCGACGCCTAGGCCGGTCTTGGTGAAATAGGATCGGGCGGCCTCCTGGAGGGCTGCGGGGTTCTTGACGAGCTCTGGGGCCTGACTCACGTCTGCCCGATGGAATCTTGATTCGGCGATGCGCTGATTCTTCTCCGCCGTCATCACAGCCTTCAGTTTCTCGACATCGACCTTCGGCATCGGGGTCTCCTGTTGGGCGCCGGCCGGGAGCCTTCGGCGCCAGAAACACTCCTCGCAGGATCGGGGAAGCCGTTACGAGCGGGATCCGTCGGCCCGCAATAACCAGACCGCCTCACAAGACGGCGCGACGGTCGATCGGTAAGGGACCGCGAGCAACGCGGCTCTGGGTGGCGGTCAGCTACGCGGGGGAGGGGTGGCGCGCGGGGAGGATTAGGGGAGAGGAGACACACCTCTGGTCTCTGATCAGGAGGGGGACTTGCGGGGACACAGGTAAGCAGTTCGAATTTGTATACGACGGGTGGCGCAGGGATGCCCGCCATGTCGCCCGTCAGATAGCTGACGACATCGTCAAAGTCTCGAACGTCGTAGATGCCTGTGATCCAGGTAGGATTGGGAGGACTTGCCCACGCCATCGGCGTGAGGCCTACCATCAGACTCAGGAGGAGCCAGACGAGCCAGATCGAGCGCTTCATTGCTAGCGGGGTATTACGGTAGCGCGGACTTCTTGTCAAACGCAGCGTCGAGCGTCGTCCTCAGGAAGCTTTCGCCGTCTCCAGAAATTCTCGGATCGCGCGCTCGTAGACGGCGACGCCGGTGTGGTACTGGTCGAGATCGATGTACTCGTCGGCCGTGTGGGCGGCCGCGACGGTGCCCGGACCGTAGTAGATGGTCGGCACGCGGTGGTCGGTGGCGACGAACTCGACATCGCCCCAGCCGCGCATCATGTCGATTGTGTCGTCGCCACCCTCGTCCTTCAC
>VAYJ01000091.1 GCA_005888465.1 Actinomycetota bacterium | reverse complement strand
CGGCCGCCCCGCCCCCGCGGATGCCCGCTGTGACCGCTCCCACCGCTGCGGCGCCCGCCGTGGCCGCCGCTCGGCCCGCCGCGCCCGCCACCGGGCCCGCCTCGCCCACCGCCGCCCGGCCGCCCGCGCGCCGCCATCCGCGCGCGCTTCTCTTCGGCATACTTCCGGCGCTCCTCGCTCGTGGGCTTGATCTCGGGCAGGTACCACTCGTCCTCCGCCCACTCGACGGGAATCTTCTGGCCGATGAACTTCTCGATGGGCTCGATCTGGAGCGCGCCCGCCTCGTCGGCCAGGCTGATGGCATCGCCCGAGGCCCCCGCGCGCGCCGTTCGGCCGATGCGGTGGACATAGTCTTCCGGGTCCTGGGGCAGGTCCCAGTTGACCACATGGGTGACGCCCTCGATGTGCAGTCCTCGCGAGGCGACATCGGTGGCCACCAGGATGGGCAGCTCGCCTTCCTTGAAATCGTTGAGAATCTTGAGCCGCTTCTTCTGGTCGACGTCGCCCGTGAGGGCCCGGGCCTGCCAGCCGTTGCGCCCCAGACGATCCTCGAGCCGCCGTGCCTCCTCGCGCGTGTTCGAGAAGATCAGGATGCGGCTGCCGCCCTCGCGCTTGAGGAGACCCAGGAGCAGGTTGAACTTCTCCTCGCGCCCGACGTGGAAGAGCACCTGGACCGCGTTCTCCGCCGTCTTCTGCAGCGGGGTGACGGAGATCTGCGTCGGGTTGTTCATGAACTCCCAGGTCAGCTCCATCACCCGGAAGGACAGCGTGGCGGAGAAGAGGAAGGACTGCCGCTTCTCCGGCTTGGGCAGCTTGCGCAGGATGAAGCGCAGGTCGGCGATGAAGCCCATGTCGAACATGCGGTCGGCCTCGTCGATGACGAGCACCTCGACGCGCTGGGGCGACCAGACGTGCTGCTTGAGGTAGTCGATGAGCCGGCCCGGAGTGCCCACGAGCACGTCGCAGCTCTGGCGCAGCTCCTCGCGCTGCTTGTTGTAGTCGATGCCGCCGTAGACGGCCAGGATACGCAGCCCGGTGTGCGCGCCCAGGAGCCGCGCGTCGGCCTCGATCTGGACGACCAGCTCGCGGGTGGGGGCGATGATGAGCACGCGGGGCGCGGTCGGCCCGCTCTTGGCGGGCGCGGGGTGACGCAGACAGCGCGTGAAGGCGGCGATCAGGAACGCGGCCGTCTTGCCCGTGCCCGTCTGGGACTGGCCGGCCACGTCCTTGCCCTTCAGCGCGAGAGGCAGCGTGCCTTCCTGGATGGGCGTGGTGACCACGAACCCCGCGTCGCGGATGCCCTGGAGCACCTGCTCGGGCAGATCCAGCGAGATGAAGTCGAGCGGGCTCATGAGGTGGCGGCCGTCTCGGTGGGAGGCGCCTGGGCCTTGCGCTTTCTCACGGCCAGCCGCGCGCAGATGATGCCGACTTCGTAGAGGATGCAGAGGGGCCCTGCCATCAACGTCTGGTTGATCATGTCGGGCGTGGGGGTCAGCACGGCGGCGATGATGAAGTTGATGAGGATGGCGTACTTGCGGTTCTTCGAGAGGAATTGTGGGGTCACCACCCCGATGAGAGCGAGCACGGTGATCACCACGGGCAGCTCGAAGACGACGCCGAAGGCCAGGGCGAACTTGATCACGAAGTCCGTGTAGTTCGCCACCGTGATCATCGGCTTCCAGCCCTTTTCCTGTCCGAAGGTCACGAGGAAGTTCGACGCGTAGGGAATGATCACGAGCATGGCGAAGGCGCCACCGATCAGGAACAGAAGCGAGCCCACGACAATGAAGGGCGCCGCGTACTTCTTCTCGTGCGCGTGCAGGCCTGGGGAGACGAACTTCCAGACCTGGTAGAGGATGGCGGGCATGGAGATGAAGATGGCCAGCACCATGGCCACCTTCATCCAGGTCCAGAAGGCCTCCGTGGGCGAGGTGAACACGAGCTCGGTATTTAGCTTGGCGAGCGGCTTGGAGATGAAGCGCATGGCGGGATCGGTAACGAAGAATGCGATGACGAGCCCCACCCCAGCCGAGCCCAGCGCCCACACGATGCGCGTGCGCAGCTCGCCCAGGTGCTCCATGAACGACATCTTGCCGAGGGCGCGCTCCTGCTCGAGATCGGGGGCGGGCTGCTCGTCGGTCATCACGACTCCGTCAGGAAGTGCTCGGCACTTTCCCCGACCGGCGGTTCACTGCCAGGAGCTTCCGACTTCTGCCCCTCTACTTCTTCTTCTCGCGCGATCGGCAGTCGGCCGGTGGAATCAAGACCCTCCCCCCGGCATGGGCATGAAGACGTTCGGCCGTCGTCGTCTTGCCCGATGCCGGGAGCCCGCCCATCATGACGGCCGAGCGAGGAAGCGGTGCTCTCGGCTGAGCCTCTCACGACAGAATCGCAAACTAAGGGACAGAGACAGGATGCACGGGTGTGTTCAGGAGGCGGGGCAGGGCGGGAACGTGGTCGGCTACTATGAGACGGAGAACGAAGCCCGGGCTGAGGCCGACAAGCGGAACGCGTCAGACCACCAGTAGCGGTCGGTGTCGGAGCTTCCCTGCAATCGGAACTCGTGCCCGATGGGCTCTGTCTCCACGGCGGGAGCGGCGCTAATAGTCAGGATCCGGTGCGGCAGCGACCATCTGCATGAGCTCGCCCATGCCGAAGGACTTCACCATGAACGACCAACCGGTCTCCTCAAGGTCCCCTAGCCGCCCGGCTCAGAGCAGCCCGAGCTGAAGCCTCGCGGCCTCCGACATCCGGCTCCGATCCCAGGGCGGGTCGAATACGAGATCGATCTTGACGTCGGTGACGCCGGGAACGGCGCGGACCCGCTCCTCGACCTCCTGGGGCAGTGCCTGAGCCGCCGGGCAACCCGCCGCGGTCAGGGTCATGCGAACGGTGACCGCCCCCGTCGACCCGACCGCCATACCGTAGATCAATCCGAGCTCGTAAATATTGAGGGGGATCTCTGGGTCATAGACAGTCCGCAAGGCCTCAATGACGTGCTTTTCAACCAGCTCCTGGTCGACCATGACGATCGCCTCCGCTATTCCGTGGTCACGGGCTCGGTCTTGCCCGCCAGGGCCGCATGGACCGTGTGCCACGGCAACGTCGCGCACTTGATGCGGCTCGGGAACTCCCGTACACCTGCGAAGACGGCGAGCTTGTCGAGCCGCCCCGCCATCTCCCCATTGGATCCGCTCTCGGTCAGCATGGCGCGGAACCGCCCGAATGTCTCCTCGGCCTCGGCCACCGTCTTGTCCTTGAGGGCCGCCGTCATCATCGAGGCCGAGGCCTTGGAGATGGCGCAGCCCGATCCCTGAAAACCGATGTCGCGGATGACCTCGTCTTCGAGCGCGACTTCTACGGTTACGCGGTCGCCGCAGAGCGGGTTGTAGCCCTCTGCTCGCCCAGTCGGGCTCGTCAGCGTGCGGAAGTTTCGCGGCTTCCGGTTGTGGTCGAGAATGACCTGTTGGTACAGCTCGCGAAGGTCGGACATCAGCGGAAGACCTCCCGCACCTTGCCGAGTCCACGGGTGAGCAGGTCGATCTCTTCGCGGGTGTTGTAGAGAGCCAGCGAGGCACGAGTGGTCGCGGCAATGTCGAAGCGCGTCATGACCGGCATCGCGCAATGATGTCCGGCCCGCACCGCGACGCCCTCGAGATCGAGGATGGTGCCCACGTCGTGGGCGTGCACGCCCTCGACCACGAACGAGAGGACGGCGGCCTTGTCCCGCGCGGTGCCGATGAGGCGCACGCCGGGCAGCGAGGAGAGACGATCCGTAGCATAGACCAGTAGCTCGTGCTCGTAGGCGGCGATCCTATCGAGCCCGAGGTCCTCCAGATAGCCGAGAGCGGCGCCGAGACCGATGGCGCCCGCGACGTGGGGGGTCCCCGCCTCGAACTTGTACGGCAAGTCGTTGTAGATCGTCTTTTCGAAGCTCACCGACTTGATCATGTCCCCGCCACCGTGGAAAGGCGGCATCTGCTCCAGCAGCTCGGTCTTGCCGTAAAGGACCCCGATCCCGGTGGGACCGTATGTCTTGTGCCCGGAAAACGTGTAGAAGTCACAGTCGAGGGCCTGCACGTCCACGCACAGGTGGGGGGCGGCCTGGGCGCCATCCACCAGCACTGGAATGTCGCGTCGGTGGGCCGTCTCGCTCATGCGATGCACCGGGAGGATCGTCCCGAGCGCGTTGGAGACGTGGGCGATCGCGACCAGCCGGGTCCGCTCCCCGAGCAGGGCCTCATAGGCTTCGAAATCGACCTCGCCCGCGTCGTTGATGGGCGCGACCCGGAGGGTCCCGTGCTTTTCCTCGCAGAGCATCTGCCACGGCACGATGTTCGAATGGTGCTCGAGGGCGGTGATGACGACTTCGTCTCCCGCCCTCACGGCGCGCCGACCATACGTCTGAGCCACCAGGTTGATGCCCTCGGTCGCCCCGCGGACGAAGATGATCTCGCGTGAGTGCGCCGCATTGAGAAACCGCTGGATCCGGACCCGGGCTTCTTCGTAGGCCTCAGTCGCGCGCTCGCTGAGCTGATGGAGGCCCCGGTGGACATTGGAGTTCTGCTTCGCGTAATAGTCTACGAGCGCCTCTATCACGACGTTGGGCTTCTGGGATGTGGCCGCGTTGTCCAGATAGACCAGAGGCTTGCCGTGCACCTCCTCGTGGAGGATCGGGAAGTCCTTCCGGATACGCTCCACGTCCCAGGACGATCCAGACATGTTCACGGCGCCTCCTCCGCGACTCGGCCGCCACGCAGCCGGCCTCTCAGCAAATCCTCACACCAGCTCCGCACCGAGTCGACGCGGAGCCCGCTGAGCACCTCGCTGGCGAACCCGTGTGTCAGGAGCGCGCGAGCGACCACCTCGTCGAGCCCGCGGCTCTTGAGATAGAAGATGGCGTCCTCCGCCAGCTGTCCGTCGGCCGCTCCGTGACTGCACTTCACATCGTCGGCGAAGATCTCCAGCTGGGGCTTGCTGTCCACTTCCACGCCCTCGGAGAGGATGAGGTTCTTGTTCGTCTGATGGGCGTCGGTCCCGTTGGCCCCCGGCCGCACGATCACGCGGCCGTTGAAGACACCTCGCGCGCGGCCGTCCAGCACGCCCTTGTAGAGCTGGCGACTCGTCGCCCGCGGCTGCGCGTGATCCATGACCGTGTGATTATCCATGTGCTGGCGTCCCCCGATGACGAAGAGGCCGCTCAGCATGCACTCCGCCCCCTCGGCGGCGAGCAGCACGTCGACATCGTTCCGGATGAGCCGGCCACCGAAAGCCAGGGAGCAAGAAGCCAACCGGGTGCCTCGCTCCTGGCGCGCCTGCGTCCGACCCACGTGAATGGCCGGCCCGCCCTCCTGCACGATCTTGTGGTGGTCGAGGGCGGCGTCCGGGCCAAGGACGAGCTGAGTGGAGGCATTGGTCAAGTACGTACCGCCACCCAGAGCGATATAGGTCTCCACGAGCACCGCTCGACTCTCCCGTTCGAGCACGATGAGGCTGCGGGGATGCTGCGCGTGCGGCCGCGGGGAAGCGGTGGCCACGAAGAGAACCTGGATCGGCTCTTCGAGGCTCACGCCCGCCGGCACGCGGAGGAACGCGCCGTCCGGCCAGAACGCAGCGTTGAGCGCGCCGAATGCGCCCTCGCCCTTGTCCCTGGCCGCGGTGAGGTACGCGCGCACCGTCTCCTCGTCGGTGATCAGCGCCTCGGCGAGGCTGCCCACGCGACCCCCCGGCGCGAGGGGCCGGATGGTGGAGAGCTTGGGCACGTGCCGTCCGTTCACGAAGACGAGCCGGCTCCACGAGGACGAACCCGCGGCGAGCGAGACGAGCGCTTCCTCGGCCGGGATCTCCCCTGTGCCCTCGGTCGCGAGGTCCAACGGCGTCGCCACGAGCGGAGCGAGGCTGGTGTACTTCCAGTCCTCGTCGTGGGTCGTGGGCAGCCCCGTCTCGGCGAAGCGGTCGATCGCGGCCCGACGAGCCTCGCGGAGCCAGGAAGGGTCATCAGCGAAGCCGCGCCGGTCGCGCTCGGCAAACGCCGCCAGGAAGGCTTCCTTTGTCGTCCGGTTCGTCATCGCGGCAGGGCCTCCGGCGTGGCTTCGAGCCACTCGTACCCGCGGGCCTCCAGCTCCTGCGCGAGCGCCTGGTCGCCCGACCTCACGATGCGGCCGTTCGACAGCACGTGCACCCGATCCGGCGTGACGTAGTTGAGCAGCCGCTGATAGTGCGTGACGAGAATCATGGCGTTGTCCGGACGCCGGAGCCGGTTGACGCCTGCCGCCACCGTCCGGAGCGCGTCGATGTCGAGGCCGGAGTCGGTCTCGTCCAGGACGGCGAGCCTGGGCTCGAGGAGGGCCAGCTGGAGGATCTCGTTGCGCTTCTTTTCCCCGCCCGAGAAGCCCTCATTGAGGGACCGGCTCATGAAGGCCGGATCCATATCGACGAGCTTCATCTTTTCCTTCAACACCACCAGGAACTCCACGGCGTCGAGCTCCTCCAATCCCCGGTGCTCCCGGACCGCGTTGACGGCGGCTTTGAGGAACTCGGCATTGGCGACGCCGGGGATCTCCACGGGATACTGGAAGGCCATGAAGATGCCCTCCCGGGCCCGCTGCTCCGGCGGCATCTCGAGCAGGTTCCGGCCCTCGTACAGGACCTCACCCGCGGTGACGAGGTACCCAGGATGGCCGGCCAGGACCTGCGCCAGCGTGCTCTTCCCCGAGCCGTTGGGGCCCATCACGGCGT
>VAYJ01000090.1 GCA_005888465.1 Actinomycetota bacterium | reverse complement strand
ATCCGCTCTCCGAGAAGCTCCTGTGGAAAGAGTTCAAGCCCGGCCAGACCGTGATCGTGGACGCCCGGGACGGGGACATCGTCTTCGAGGGCGGCCTCGTTTCGCCCGACACGCCCCCGGTCGAGCTCGCCGGCCAGGAGTCCTAAGCCGGCGCTCACCGAAGGAAGCGGCCGTCCGGGACGCCCGACGACCGTCAAGGGCAGAGCCCAGTGGCCTGCGGGCCACTGGGCTCTCGCCATTTCCGGCGTGTCAGACCCCGTCGCTATGGTGGTCGGGTGGGCAAGCTCAAGCAGCTGTACGTCTGCGGTGACTGCGGCCGCCCGTCCGGTCAGTGGTCGGGTCGCTGTGCGTCCTGTGGCGGCTGGGGGACCGTCAGCGAACACCCCCTCGCCGCCCCGGGACCGAGCGCCGAGCCGGCTCGGCCGGCGGTCGTCGTCACGCTTGCCCCCGACCGTGAGGATCCCCGGATCCGGACCTCCTTCCCCGGCGTCGATCGCGTCCTCGGCGGCGGGCTGGTGCCTGGGTCGGTGGTCCTCCTGGCAGGGGCGCCTGGCATCGGCAAGTCGACCCTTCTCCTCCAGTTGGCGTCGCGGATGTCGAGCGCCGGGCACCCCTGCCTGCTCGCCTCGGGCGAGGAATCCAGGGGCCAGGTCGCCTCGCGCGCCCATCGGCTCGGCCTCGACGGCGGGGCGCTCTCGTTCGTCCGCGGCCGGGACCTCGGCGAGGTCGTCGCGACCGCCGTGGCGGAGGGCCCGCACGTCCTCATCGTGGACTCGATCCACACCCTCCGCGATTCGGGATCGGACTCGCTCGCCGGCGGCGTCGGGCAGGTGCGGGCCTGCACCGACGCCTTGGTCGCGCTGGCGAAGGACCGTGGGATCTCCGTGCTCCTGATCGGCCACGTCACGAAGGGCGGCGACCTCGCCGGTCCTCGCACGCTCGAGCACGCCGTCGACGCGGTCCTTTCCTTCGAGGGCGAGGCCCGGTCGGGCCTTCGGATTCTCGCGGCGACCAAGAACCGGTTCGGCCCCGAGGGCGAGGTGGCGTGGTTCGAGATGCAGCGGGCCGGGCTGGTCGAAGCCGAGGCCGGCCCGCGCTGGGGCCAGGGTGAGTCGGAGCCGGGCTGCGCGACCGCGCTCACGCTCGCCGGCCGGCGCGCGTTCGCGCTCGACGTGCAGGCGCTCGTCGTGCCCACGGACGGGCCGCCCCGCCGACAGGTAAGCGGCCTGGACCCTCGCAGGTTCCACATCGTCGCCGCGATCGCCGATCGGTGCCTCGGCTCCCGGCTCGGGCGCGCCGAGATCTTCGGCGCCTCGACCGGCGGCCTGCGCCTGGACGACCCCGGCACGGACCTCGCGATCGCCGCAGCACTGGCCTCGGCGAGTGCGGGGCGCGCCCTGCCTCCGGACACGGGCTTTCTGGGCGAACTGGCGCTCACCGGCACCATCCGGGCCGTCGCGGGGACCGGCCAGCGCCTGCTCGCGGCCGCAGCCGCGGGGGTTCGGCGGGTCGTGATGGCCCCATCGCCGGAGGCCTCGTCGGAGGCTCCACCCGGCCTCGAGGTCATCCCGGCTGGTCACATCAGGCAGGCCCTGTCCTGGGCATTGGGCGGTCCGGAGGCCGCATATGGCCCCTGACCTGCGCTTTCGAGTTGCGGTGGCCTCCCCACCCGTGCTATCCTCGCTATCCGCCACAGCTCAACCATCGAACAACCCCAGGGGGTGCCGTGTTCGGCAAGGGAGACAAGGTCGTCTATCCCCACCATGGGGCGGCCGTCATCGAAGACCTTGTGGAACGCGAAGTGTTCGGCGAGCGCAGGACCTATTTCAAGCTGCGACTGGCCCACGGCGACCTGACCCTCATGGTCCCGGTCGACAACACCGAGGAGGTTGGGCTGCGAGAAGTGGTCTCCAAGCGCGAGGTCAAGAAGGTGTTCGATCTCCTCCGTGAGGAGGAGGCCCTGGTCGCCACCAACTGGAGCCGCCGGTACAAGACGAACCTCGCGAAACTCTCCTCCGGGGACATCTACCAGGTGGCCGAAGTCGTGCGGAACCTCTCCATCCGCGAGAAGGAGAAGGGCCTGTCGGCGGGCGAGAAGCACATGCTCGCGAAGGCCCGGCAGATCCTGATCTCGGAGCTGACCTTTGCCTTCGACTCGACCGAGGAGAAGGCCGAGGCGATGCTGGACAAGGTCCTCGAGGAATCGCACTAGCGCCCGTTCGGCCGTTCTCAAGCCGCCCGTTCGCGGTCCCGAAGTACACAAGCAGGGGTGTGCTTCTTCGCTGCCCCGCCTTCGAGATGAAGCTACGGACCGGCTCCCGAGCGACCGACGCGCCACGCGAGGAGGACCCGCTGGCGCCGCTCGACCCTATCCCCGTCGAACCGCCGCCCCGTCGCCGCCGCCCGCACTGGCTGCTGGTCGAGTTCGTCCGGCTCATCATGGTCTCGATCTTCGCCGTGGCCGGCTGGGAGGTCGCCGCGAGCCTCGGCCCGCGGGCCTCCACGCGACTGCTCGTCGGGATCGTCGTCGGGTCGGGCGTCGGCTACGTGGTGGGCGGGATGTTCGGCCGAAGCACCGCCACGGCGGTCTCCGAGTTCGAGCGCGAATTCCGACGCAAGTCCGCGGCGGAGATCCTGGCCGGGGCGATCGGGCTCGTGATCGGGCTGCTCCTCGCGACGCTGCTCTCGTTTCCGCTCTTCCACCTCCCCGCCGTCTCCGCGTATCCGGCCATCTCGTTCCTGTACGCAACGGCCGGCTATCTCGGCTACACGATCGGCCGCAACAAGAGCGACGAGCTGTTCGGCCTCTTCGGGGTGAAGCCTCGCGCGGCAGGCATCCGCCCTGGCGAGGTGTCCGTCCTCGACTCGAGCGCCATCCTCGACGGACGCATCCTGGCGCTCATCCAGATGGGCTTCCTGAACGGCACCCTGCTCGTGACGAGCGGCGTGCTCGCCGAGCTGCAGGCGGTCGCTGACTCGTCCAACCCCAGCCGCCGCCATCGGGGCCGCCGCGCGCTCGACCTGCTCGTCGGCATGCGGCGTGAGCCCTCGGTGGACCTGGTCGTCGTCGAGGACGAGCCCTTCCAGCCGGGAGAGCCGGTCGACAGCCAGCTCGTGCGCCTCGCGAAGGCCCGCGGAGGCGCGATCGTGACCAACGACGCGGGGCTCGCGAGGGTCGCCGCAGCGGTCGAGGTCCCCGTCCGGTCGATCCACGCACTTGCCGAGGCGCTGCGGCCGCCGGTGGTCGCCGGAGAGCAGGTGCAGGTCCGGCTGAGCCGCCGGGGCCGGGAGAGCGGCCAGGCGGTCGGCTACCTGGACGACGGAACCATGGTGGTCGTGGAGGAGGCGGACCACCTGCTGGGCGACACGATCAAGGTGATGGTGACCAACGCCATCCAGACCTCCACCGGCCAGATGGTGTTCGGCCAGGTCGCCGCGGACGTGACGCGCCCGCTCGAGGCCTGAGGTCCCGCCACAAACGCAACCGGCTACCCTGTCCGGCATGGGGGTGTGTGACGCGTGAGCGGCGCCGGTTTGCTCCTTGCCGCGGGGGCGGGGCGCCGCCTCGGGTGGGCGATCCCGAAGGCCTTCGTGCCCCTGGCTGGCCGTCCCATGCTGGAGTACTCGCTCTCGGCGATGGCGGCATCTGGCGTGGTCTCCGCCGTGGTGCTGATCGTGCCCGAGAGCGAACGGCGTCGCGTCGAGGAGACCATCGCCGACCTTCGAAGCGGCGCGCTGATCTCCGCTGTCGTATCGGGCGGGACGACCCGCCGTCGCTCGGTCCAGCGAGGCCTCGCGGCCGTGCAGGCCGATGCGACCACCATCGTCTGTCACGACGCCGCGCGGCCGTTCGCGACGCCCGCCCTGTTCGTTCGGGTGGTCGAGGGGCTGCGTGACGTCGACGGGTGCATCCCCACGGTCCCCGTACCCGACACGCTCAAGCGCACGCGTGACGGGCGCGTCATGCACACGATCCCGAGGGAGGACGTGGTCCTGGCGCAGACCCCGCAGGCCTTCGTCTGCGCGAGCCTGCGTGCCGCGCACGATGCCGAGAACGTCGAGGAAGCGACCGACGACGCGCTCCTGCTCGAGGCCAGGGGCATGCCGATCGCGACCGTCGCGGGTGAGCCCGGCAACTTCAAGATCACGACGCCCGAGGACCTTCGCCGCGCCGAGGAGATCGTGGCGCGTCGCGGGCTGGCCCCGGCCGAGCGGTGAGCGATCTTCGGGTCGGCCTCGGGATCGATCTGCACGCGTGGGACCCGGACCGGCCGCTCGTCCTGGGTGGCGTCCGGTTCGACCACGAGCCCGGGCGGGGGACGTCGGTCAGCACTTCTCCGACTCGGACCCCGCCTTCCGCGGGATCGGCGGGCTCGATCTCCTGGGGCGGACCGTCGCCCTGCTCGCGGAAGCCGGCCGAACCGCGGAGAGCTGTGACATGACGGTCGTCGCCGATCGCCCGCACGTCTCGCCCCGGCGGGACGAGATCCGCGCGACGTTGGCGGCAACACTCGGGGTTCCCGCAGACGCGGTCTCGGTGAAGGCCACCCGCCCCGAGGGGCTCGGCCTCTCGGGCGACGGCGTCGGGTGCTTCGCCGTCGCGATCGTTCGGGGATGAGGCCGGACGGGCGGGGCCTCGAGTTCGCCATCGGTGGCCGCCGTCCCGTCACCGAGGCGATCCGATCGGGCCATGCGCGCCGGATCCTGCTGGCGAACGGACTGTCGGCGTCCGGGCCGGCTCGCGCATTGCTCGCCGAAGCCGACGCCGCGGGCGTGTCGGTCACCCGCGTCGAACGAGCGGCGCTCGACCGCCACGGCGTTCGGGACCACCAGGGGGTCGTCGCGATGGTCGCGCCCCCACCGGAGCTCGACGAGCGCGCCCTGGCCGGTCTGCCCCTCGGGCCCCACGCGATCGCGGTCGTCCTCGACGGCATCGAGGACCCGCAGAACTTCGGCGCGGCCGCGCGATCGGCCGAAGCCGCCGGGGCCGCCATGCTGGTCGTGCGTTCGCGTCGCGCTGCGCCGCTCACGCCGGCCGCGATCCGCGCGTCGGCCGGCGCGGTGCTGCACCTCCCCGTCGCCCGCGTGACGAATCTGCGTCGAACGATCGACGCGCTCAAGGACCGAGGGCTGTTCGTGGCAGGCCTCGATCACCTTGCGAGCGCCACGATCGATGACACTCCACCGCCGGATGGACCCGTCGCACTCGTGCTCGGGGCAGAGGAAGCCGGGATCTCGCGTCTGGTCAAGGAGTCGTGCGACCTGCTCGTCGCCATCCCGATGCGCGGACGAACCGGTTCGCTCAACGCGTCCGCGGCGCTCGCCGTGGGCCTCTTTGGGTGGCTGCTACGATCCCGAAGTGCTGGCGTGGCGCAGCCTGGTAGCGCAAGCGATTTGTAATCGCTAGGTCGTGGGTTCGAATCCCACCGCCAGCTCGCCGGCGCCCCCAACGGGCTCGTTCGAGGAGCGCGTGCGCGCGGTGATCTCCCGGCTGCGGCCGGGCGAGGTGGTCACCTACGGCGAGGTCGCGGAGGAGGCGGGGTTTCCCGGCGCCGCCCGGGCGGTCGGGAACGTCCTTGCCCGGAGCGACGGACTGCCCTGGTGGCGCGTGGTGACCTCGACCGGCCGGCTCGTCCCGGGCCACGAGCGACTCCAGGCCGAGCGGCTCCGGTCCGAAGGCGTCGTCGTCCTGCGCGGCAGGGTCCGGCCAGGCCGTACTATCGTGCGGCACCGCCGACCGAAAGGAGCTTCGTGAAGACCGGCAGCGCCTGGGCAAGCGCCTTGAGTCAGCTGGACGAAGCCGCGGCTGCGATGCAGCTGGATCCCGGCGTCCACGAGGTGCTCCGCAATCCCCGGCGCGCGCTCGAGGTCTCCGTCCCGACCCGGATGGACGACGGGACCGTCACGGTGTTCAAGGGCTACCGCGTCCATCACAACACGTCGCGCGGCCCGTCGAAGGGCGGCATTCGCTACCACCCGGCGGTCACCCTGGAGGAGGTGAAGGCGCTCGCGATGTGGATGACCTGGAAGTGCGCGGTGGTCGGGATCCCGTTCGGCGGCGCCAAGGGCGGGGTCGTCGTCGAGCCGCGCGAGCTCTCGATGGGGGAGCTGCAGCGCATGACCCGGCGCTACACGTCGGAGATCCTCCCGTTCATCGGTCCGGAACGAGACATCCCGGCGCCCGACCTTGGGACGAACGAGCAGGTCATGGCCTGGATCATGGACACCTATTCGACACGGGAGGGTTTCTCGGTTCCCGGCGTCGTCACCGGCAAGCCGCTCGCGATCGGGGGCTCCGCCGGACGGAACCAGGCGACGGCACGCGGCGTCATGTACATCACGCTCGCGACCCTCAAGCACCGCGGCCGTGCCATCGAGGACACGCGCGTCGTCGTGCAGGGCTACGGCAACGTCGGCGGGGGTACGGTCGAGCTCTTGCACGAGCAGGGCTGCAGGATCGTCGGTGTCTCCGACGTGAAGGGAGGCGTCTACAACCCCGACGGGCTCACGCCCGAGGCGCTCCGGCAGCACCAGGCCGACACGGGCGGCCTCCAGGGCCTCGAGGGCGCGCAGGACGTGACCAACGAGGAGCTCTTGGAGTTGGACTGCGACCTCCTCATCCCCGCGGCGATCGAAGGCCAGCTCACGCGGCTCAACGCCGACCGGGTGAATGCCTCGATCATCGTTGAGGCGGCGAACGGCCCGACCGAGCCGGAGGCCGACGAGATCTTCGCCCAGCGTGGCATCGCGGTGGTGCCGGACATCCTCGCCAACGCGGGCGGCGTGACCGTCTCGTACTTCGAATGGGTGCAAGACATCCAGGCGTACTCCTGGTCGGAGGACGAGGTGAACGACCGGCTCCGCAAGATCATGGAGCAGTCCTACGTGGACGTCCTCGCGATGGGGGAGTCGCGCGGGGTCAAGATGCGAACCGCCGCAACCATGCTCGGCGTGGGGAGGGTGGCCGAGGCGCACGCCACGCGCGGGCTCTACCCCTGACCGGGCGCCCGTCGGGGCGCCCGGGTATCATCGGCGGCTGGCATGACCACTTGGACGCTCAAACGGATCCTCGTGCTGATCGCGGCCGTCGCGATCGGGGTCGTCCTGCTCCGCCAGGGGTTCACCGGCAACGCGAGCGAGCTGATCGCGGGCACCGGAAGCTCGCCGGGCTCTCAGGTGTCTCCCTCCCCCGGCCACCACGCGTCGCCCACGCCCTCCCCGAAGCGCAAGGCCAAGGTGCACGGCGTGGTCCTGCAGCTCGTGAACGGCTCGGGCACCACCGGCCTCGCTGCGAGCACGTCGCTCGTGCTCAAGAACCAGGGCTACACGCTGAAGCCTCCGGGCAACCTCACTGGATCGAACGGAGCCAGCATCACGACGCCGACCACGACGATCTACTACCGAGCCGACTCGCTGCCGGAGGCGCAGGCGATCATGCACAAGTACTTCCCCGCGGCCCAGGTCCTGCCCGCCCCGGCGGGCTACCCCGCCGACGTGCAGGTCACGATCGTGCTCGGGACCGACTTCGCGGGGATCGCGCCCAGCCCCTGAGGTCTACCCTCGGCCGCCCTCGGGCCGTAAGCTGACATCCGGATGGACAAGGAGCGGGGTCCCTTCCTCTCGAACCCCTTCGTCGCGAGAGCCTCCCGGTGGGGACTGCTCGCATGGTCGATCATCGGGCTCCTCATCCTGATCGCGGCGGCATATCGGTTCGTGCTGTATCCGGTTCGCGTGATCTTCGCCCCGCTCGTCGTCGCCCTTGTCGTGATCTACCTGCTCGATCCCATCGTGAGCCGGTTGCAGGCGCGCGGGATCGGGCGGCTCTGGGGGACCCTGCTCACCTACGTGGTCGTACTCTCGGCGGTCGGGATCGGGCTCGCGTATCTGGCCGACGTGGTCGGCCATCAGGTCACGCAGTTCGTCCACTCCGTCCCGACGCTCCTCGGCAAGGCGCAGACGGGCGTCCAGGCAGCGTTCGACCGGCTGGGGATCCACGTCGACACCAAGGCCATCGTCGCGGCGTTCGAGCCGAACTCCGGCAGCGCCTCGCAGTTCTTCGGGCGGCTCACCGCCTTCACCTCGGGCGTCGTGCATCTCGCCTTCGTGTTCCTGCTCGGACCCCTGATCGCGTTCTACCTGCTGGTCGACCTGCCGAAGATCCGACGAGGGGCCGAATCGATCGTCCCCGTGCGACGTCGCGACGACGTGGTCACCCTCGCCAAACGGGTCGGCGAGACGCTCGGAGGGTTCTTCCGCGGACAGCTGCTCCTGGCCCTCCTCGTGGGGTTGTGCTCGCTGGCCGGTTTCTGGGCCGTGGGGCTCCCCTACTTCGCGCTCCTCGGGGCGCTGACCGGCCTGTTCGCGCTCGTGCCGCTCATCGGAACCCTCATCGCGGGCGTCCCGGCCCTCTTCGTGGCCCTCACGGCGAGCCGCGGCTCCGGCCAGGCCCTGCACGTCGCGGGGGGATGGCGCCTCGCGCTCGCCTCGGCGGTCGTGCTCGTCCTGGTGCAACAGCTCGAGTCCAGGGTGCTCGAGCCGCGCCTGCTCAGCCAGGCCGTCCGCCTGCACCCGGTGTCGGTGCTCCTGTCGCTCCTGGTGGGGGGGTCCCTGCTGGGCCTGTGGGGCATGCTGCTTGCCGTACCCACGGTGGCCGCGATCCGCGTGGTCGTCCTGTACGTGTGGGACACCCGCTCGAGTTGGCCCCCCGGGGTGCCCTCGGCGGCCGAGCCGAACGGGGGCCCGCACGAACGGGAGCGGGCGGCGCCCCGTGCGGGCGGCTGAGCCTTTCGTTGACGGGCCCGGCGCCCGGGGCTACCGTAGTTGGCGGGGTACGCCGCCATGCTCAAGATCTCCCAGAAGACCGAGTACGCGATGCGAGCGATGGTGGAGCTCGCCATCCGGCGCGACGCTGATCCTCAGGCCCTGGTGCCCGCCCGCGCGCTCGCGGAGGCGCAGCAGATCCCGCTTCGCTTCTTGGAGCAACAGCTGGGGGCCCTGCACAAGGCGGGGCTGGTCGAGAGCTTCCGGGGAGGCGGCGGGGGGTGCCGCCTCGCAAGGGATCCGGTCGCGATCACCGTAGCGAACGTGGTGGATGCGGTGGAGGGGGCGCTCTACCCCATGAACTGTCTGAACGACGCCGATCATGACTGTTTCCAGGACGCCCGCTGCGGGCTGCAGGAGCTCTGGGGGGACGTGCACGTGGCCATCCGGCGGGTGTTCGAACAGACCTCGATCGCGGACCTGGCGGAGCGGCATCAGCGGATGGCCAAGCCGCCCGTGTGGGCACCGAGCGAGCTGATCCGCCCCCGGGTCTGACCTCGAACCATCGTCCGGGCTATTTGCCCAGGATCCGCATCACGGTCGTGCCGCACACCGGGCACTTGCCCTTCGCGGCGCGACGCCCGTTCTTGAGCGTGGTCTCCTCGCCCTCGAACTCGCGCTTCGCCTTGCACTTCACGCAGTAGGCCTCGTACTTCGCCATCTGGTCACCTCCCTTCCGTCATGCTCGAAATGCGCTTCGAGGCCGTCCGGGGACGGCCTCTCGTGCTCAATTGTCCCGGGGGAGTCCCGACAGATCAAGCACCGGCGAACGTGTGTTCGACCGGCTCCTTCTCGAGCACATGGTTCCCCATGATGAGCGCGTCCATGCCCGTGTTGAGGTAATCGGCGAGGGCCTCCTCTGGGCGGTGCACGATGGGCTCGCCCCTGAGGTTAAAGCTCGTGTTCAGCACGACGGGCACGCCTGTGCGGCGCTCGAACTCCTCGATGAGGCGGTAGTAGAGCGGGTTGCCCTCGCGGAGCACCGACTGGAGCCGGCCGGTTCCGTCGACGTGGGTTACGGCGGGGATGACGTCGCGCTTGTCCCTGCGGATGGGGAGCACGAGCAGCATGAACGGGTTGGGGTAGTAGCCGTCGAAGTACTCGTGGCCCCTCTCGTCCAGGACGCTCGGCGCGAACGGGCGGAACCCCTCACGGTGCTTGACCTCGGCGTTCACGATGTCCTTCATCTCGGGCCGGCGCGGGTCGGCCAGGATCGAGCGCGCGCCGAGCGCCCGCGGGCCGACCTCGGATCGGCCCTGGAACCACCCGACGATGCGGGACTCGGAGAGGAGGCGTGCCGCCTCCGCCGCCGGGTCGGCGACCTCGCGGAAGGGCAGCTTGCGGCCGGCGAGCACCTCCTTGAAGTCGGCGTTCGAGTACTCGGGGCCGAAGAACGCGTGGTCCATGCGCCACTCACGCGGCCTGCCGAGCTGCTGGTGCCACACGTGCAGGGCGGCGCCGAGGGCGTTTCCCGCGTCCCCGGCCGCCGGCTGGATGAACAGGTGCTCGAACGGGGTCTCCGAGAGGAGCCGCGCGTTCATCACCGAGTTCAGCGCGACCCCGCCCGAGAGCGCGAGGTTCCGCGAGCCGGTCAGCTCGTGCAGGGCCCGGGCGAGGTGCAGACCGGCCTCTTCAGTGATCGCCTGCACGCCGAAGGCGACGTCCTGATGACGCTCGGTGATCGCCGACTCTGGCACGCGCGGGGGCCCGAAGCGGTCCATGTAGCGCTTCGAGAGCGGGCTCGCCTCGAGCTGATAGCCGAACCAGGACAGGTCAACGCGGAACAGGCCGTCGGGGGTGAGCCGGATGAAGTCCCGGAAGGCCGGCACGTAGCGGTCGGTGCCGTACGGCGCGAGGCCCATGACCTTGCCCTCGTCGGCGTTGGGGTGAAAGCCGAGCCAGCCCGTGACCGCGGTGTAGACCTCGCCGAGCGAATGGGGGTTGCGGACCTCGCGGAGCGTCTGGAACCGGGAGCCTCGCCCGATCCCGAGGGTCGTCGACATGAAGTCCCCGCCGCGGTCGAGCGTGAGGACCGCAGCCTCGTCGAACCCGCTCGCGTAGAACGTCGCCGCCG
>VAYJ01000089.1 GCA_005888465.1 Actinomycetota bacterium | reverse complement strand
GCTCGTTCGAGACGGCAGGAGCGTGTGGAGGTGGATGAGGCAGCGAAACGGCGCGCTCAGGCACGCCGAACGGCAGCCGTGGCACGTGCGTTCGACCGATCCTGGTCCTCGATCCTGGCCTCGCCGGGCTGGTGGCCCGCAGCGCCGCAGGTGGCGTGTACGCGGTTGCTCCGGGAAGCTGCGGGTCCGGCCGCCGGCGTTGGGTCGCAGGACTTCGCCTCGCACCTCGGACGCTCCCTGAGGCAGTGGCGCGCCTTCCGGGGTGCCCGCTTCGATGGACGACGGCTTCGGCGATCGCTCGATCGCGTGGCTCCATTGCTTGGCTCGTGGACGGGCACCTCCCTGCTGCGCTTGCGCCGGGGAGAGGGCCACGACCTCTTCGAGCTCTTCGACGCAGTCGGCGAGGTGAAGCCGACCGAGCGGAAGTGGGTCGCCACGTCGAAGCTCCTGTATCACCTGCTCCCCGACCTCGTCGTGCCCATGGACAACCTGGCGACCGCGCCGTTCCTGGGCCGGAGCCAGCTGCCGGTCGCGTTCGAGGCCTCGTTCGTGGAGGAGGCCTACGCGGCGTTCGTCGAGGTCGCCGGCGGCATCGGCGCGGCGCGGATCAGGAATGCGGCGAACGCGGTGCCCTTCCCCGTCTCAGGCGCTGCCCGACAGGACTGCCGCGTCGGAATGGCCCGGGTGGTGGACTTCGCGATCGCCGGGTACGTGCGCGATGGACGGGCCGCGCTGCATCGCCGATAGCAGACGAAACGTTCGGGGGCCGTTGAACGACGTATGGTCCATGGGATCCACGACGGCCACGCGAGAAGGAGCCATCAGGGTCACCGTCTGGGCGCCCAACGAGGGCGGCGCTCGATCCCAGCTCATCTGGATCTTGGCTGAGCTGGGCCGGCGCCTGCACAGCGCGGAGCTCCTTACCCAGGGGGACGGGGAGTTCACGTTCGACTGCTCGACGACCTCCTATCGGGGCCAGGCCGCAAGCTACGCGTCCTGACCACCGTCACGGCGGCCGAGCGCGAGACCTCACGAACCCCAGACCGGACGCCAGTGCTCCGGTAGGGGAGCGTCGAGCGTCTGCAAGACGGCAGAGCAGCCATCGGCGTCCCCGGCTAGCATCCGAGACCGAGCCTCGTCGTACGGGAGCCGGAGTGTCGCGTAGAGCTGGGACGCTTCCGCCAGCGCACGGGCATCCTTCGTGATCAGGCCGTCGGCCTCCCTGTAGCGCGGGCGGAACGCGGCGGGGATCGACTCGACGGGTAGCCGCGCCCGGAGCGAGTCGTGTGCCTCCTGTCCCAACACCCGCGCGACCAGGGGGAGGCACCGCACCTGCTCGCAGACCGCCGTAGACCCGACGAGCACGCCGAGGAGCTCCGAGGCCTTTTCGCGCGCGGCGCTCAGGTCCCCCTTCGCCTCCTGCAGCTCCGCATCCACCGCCAGGAGGCGAGCAAGGAAGCTGGTGCCGCCCAGCTCGCGGGCCGGCGCCAACACGTCCTCGAGCGTGCGCGCCGCCTCCTCCATCCGACCGAGGCGGAGCAGGGCGCGAGCGGCGGCCGATCCGGCCCAGACGATGGCTGCGGGGATGATCCGGGCACGGTCGCTCGACAGCACGAAGGTCGCGAGATCGATCGCGTCCTTGAACGCGCCGAGCTGCACGTGCATCTCCGCCTGCGTCCCTGCGATGGCCCATCCGAAGGCCGCGGTCCCGAAGCGTCGTATCGCTTGCCGTCCTGCGTCCGCGGCGGCGATGCCCTCGGCGTTGTCGGACAGCTCGTAGAGCGAGAGCACGAGGTTGAGGTGGGCGCGAGCGATGGCCTCGACGTCGCCGGATTCCTCCGCCGAGGCGAGCGCGGCTCGGACCCGATCGGCCCCCGACGGGTCTCCGCCCATCGCCTCCATCACGCCGAGGCTCGTGTCGAGCTGCGCCCGGAACACCGTGCCTCCGAGCGCCTCGTCGATTCGGATCGCCTGGGTCGCTTCAGCACGACCCTCCGTCGCCCGGCCGGAGGCGTAGCGGAGAGGCAGGGTCCACACGTGTGCCCGGACCAGCTCGCGGGATGGGCCATCCGGCTCGAGGAGTCGGATTGCCTCGAGGAGGCAGTCCTCCGCCTCATGGGTCTCCCCGCCGATGAAGAAGTTCACTCGCCCGAGCATGGCGAGGCCGAGACCAGCCTGCCGGCGATCGCCGAGCTGCTGCCAGCGGCTCACCGCCTCGCTCAGCGAGGCTTGAGCACCCGTACCGTCCCCGGCCATTAGCTGTGTCCAGCCCAGCCGCAGCAACAGCTCCGCTCTCGTGTGCTCGCCCTCTGCGCCATGGTCCGACGCGAGCTCCAGGGCGCGACGGTAGTGCGCCTCGGCCCGGCCGAAATCGAGGCCCATGGCTCGGTCGCCGGCGAGCTTGGTGTAATGCAGCGCGGGGCCGGCCACCTCGGCGGCCAGGCCGGGCGGCCCAACGGCCGTCGCGAGCTCGAGCGCGCTCGTGTAGTGGTAGGCAAGGAGCTCCGCGAAGTCCTCGACCCGGTCGCTCGAATCCTGCGGGGCAGCTGTTGGTACGCCACGTCGCGCACGATCGCGTGCCAGAACCGGAATTCCGCCTCCCCGGCGATGGAGGAAGCACGGATCGGACGCACGAACTCCTGGCGGGACAGCTCGTGGAGCCCGGTGTCCACCGGTCCCCGGTCACGGCCTCCCACCATCGCGACGGACGCAGCCCAGAACACGGCTCCGATCACCGCCGCGTCCGCAAGGAGGCCCTTTCGATCCACCGGGAGGCTATCGAGCCGCGCCGAGACGACGGAGGCGATCGAGTCGGGGACCGGCAGCTTCGCGTCGGGAAGCAGATCGATGCGCTCGCCGGACCGGACAAGCACTCCCCGTTCGATCAGGAGCCGCACGAACTCCTCGGCGAACAGCGGGTTGCCTTCGACCCGGTCCAGGATCGAGGCCTCGACCTCAGACGAGAGCCCCGGGGCCCCCACGATCGCCGAGACGAGCTGCGCGCACTCCGCGGTCGAGAGCGGGGCGAGGTTGAGGACGCTCGCGGTGCGCGCGCCGCCCCCCCATCCCGGGCGCCGCTCGAACAGCTCGAGACGAGCGGTGGTGATGACGAACAGGGGGCCCTCGCTGCCCCATTCGATGAACTGCCCGACGAAATCGAGCAGGGCCGGATCGGCCCACTGCAGGTCCTCGATCACGCAGACGAACGGCCCCGCGGAGGCGAGGCTTTCCAGGAAGCGGCGCCACGCGGTGAACCGCTCACCGGTCTCGCCCGGCTCGGATGACTGCAGGCCGACGAGGGGGGCGAGCCTCGCCCGGATCCACTGTCGCTCGGACTCGGGGACACGTGCCTCGACGGCTCGGGCGAGCTTGGCCTCGGCCTCCCCCGGCCCGTCTGACTCAAGGATGCCGCACTCGGCCTTGATGATCTCCCCGAGGGCCCAGAACGTGACCCCGTCACCGTAGGGAGGGCATCGTCCCCGGCGCACGGTGACCGGCTCCTCGAGCCGACCGAGCCACGTCGAGAACTCGGCCACGAGCCGCGTCTTGCCGGCACCGGCCTCGCCGATGATGGTCAGCACGTGGGCGGACAGCTCCCGCGCGACCTTGCGGTACGTGGCCTGCAGGATCGCCATCTCGTCCTCGCGCCCCACGAATTGGGTCTGCGCCGGCTCGAACGGAGATAGCGAGGCGTGCTGCGGGGAGACGACCTGCCAGGCCGCGACCGGCCCGGCCTTCCCCTTCAGCTGGACCGGTTCCAACCTCGTGAAGACGAAGGAAGCCCTCGCGGCGAGGTACGTCGCCTCGCCCACCACGATGCCGTCGGGCGGCGCGATCCCCTGGAGGCGCGAGGCGGTGTTGACCACGTCTCCGGTCACCATCCCCTCGGTCTGGTCGGCCCCTGTGTAGAACCGGGCAAGCACCTCACCCGTATTGATGCCGATCCTGACGGCGAGCCCGAGCGACGGGTCGGACGCGTTGAGCTCGGCGATCTCCTGGAGGATGCGCAGGCCTGCGCTCACCGCCCGTTCGGCGTCGTCCTCATGGACGAGCGGGACGCCGAACACGCCTACGACTGCGTCCCCGATGAACTTCTCGGCGGTCCCGCCGAACCGATCGATCACGCCACGGACGCGGTCGAAGTAGCGATCGATGCGCATCCGCACGTCCTCGGGATCGGCGTGCTCCGAGGCCGAGGTGAACCCCACGAGATCGCAGAACAGGACCGTGACGATCCGGCGCTCCTCCAGGGGCTGGAGCCGCTCGAGCGGAACGCCGCAGGTGGGGCAGAACCGCGCCTCCTCGGGGACGGGGTGTCCGCGTGGACAGGTCGCGAGCAGACGGGACGGAGGCTCGGCAGCTCGGGGATCGTCCTCGTGGGGCATGTCGGTCCCCCGGGGCCCGGGGAAACGGGACGCCGGCCAGGAACTCTCCCCGTCCCCCCTCGCGCCGCTATGCGCGCTCGCGGATTGGTCGCCCTGCGCCCTCGTTCTTGTACACCAGCCTCCCTCTCCCCGCAATGGGGCGAAGGCCCCGTCAGCCCTTCACACCCGCGAGCGTTCGGCTCGCCTACATCTCCATCGGGCTGACGAGCTGGAAGTAGTTGTCGTCGGGGTCGGAGAACGTTGCGATCAACCCGTCCGGCGCTTCGCCCGGCGCGTACGGCTCGTGCACGACGGTCGCGCCTGCCGCCTTCATGGCCTCGAAGTCGCCGGGCACGTCCGCAGACTCGAGGTTCCAGATGATCCGTCCGGGCTGCGCGTTCGTCCCCTTGACCTGGTCGTGGGGGCCGACCACCATCCAACCCGTCCCGACCTGCCAGCCGACGAAGCCGCCCGACTCCCAGCCCGCCTTGCCGAAGAGCCGCGAGTAGTACTCCGCCAGGCGCTCCGGGTTCTCCGAACCGATCAGGATGCTGTTCAGGTTCATGGCTCCACCTCCGTTGGACTCGAGGGACGGTCTCGAGTCTGCCACACCTTTGCGATAGGCCGTACCGTGCCTGATTACCGGAGAGAGAAGAGCCGAAGGATCCGTTCGAGCGTCGCGGGGTCGCCTCGCCAGTGCTCCACTACCACCTCGCGCCCCGCACGCCGAAGGACGTGGCGAAGGACGAGCGCGGCAACGACGGCGTCATCGAGCGGACCGAGGACCGGGATGAACTCCGGGATCAGGTCGATCGGCGAGGCGACCCACGCCGCGGCGATCACGAGCAGGACCTTCGAGCCGCGGGGGACGCGAGGATCGCGGATCAGGTCCTTGAACAGCCGCGCCAAGTTCGGCACGAGCGTGGCGAGCTCCCGAGCCGCGGCGCCCCGGCCGGCCACGATCAGGACGACGAGCAGCGCGGCATAGACCGCCGCCGCGACCAGCACCGAAATGAGGAGGACCCGCACCGTTCGAGGCCAGCCTACGGCCTATCATCCAGCGGCGATGGCCGGCGGCGCCAACCGGATCGCTCGCTCGCGCGTCCATGAGATGACATGAGCGCTCCTCATGGCCTGGACGAGGGCACGATCCGGGCCTTCGTGGTCGAGGACTACCCGCGGATCGTCTCCGGGCTCTCGGTGATGTGCGGAAGCCGCGCTGCCGCCGAGGACGCGGTCCAGCACGCGCTCGCCAAGGCGTGGGAGCGCTCCGAGCGCGGCGAACGGATCGACCAGCTCGCGGGCTGGGTGACCGTCGTCGCGCGGAACGACCTGCGGAGCTGGTTCCGGCGGGTCCGGGCCGAGCGCCGTGCCCGCGCGGCGCTCGGGCACGGGGTCCCCACCGAGAGCGAGAGCGGCGCGGACGATCGGGTGGACGTCCTGCAGGCCCTCGGCAGGCTCACGCGAGCCCAACGGGACACGACGGTGATGCACTACTACCTGGGAATGACGGTGGCCGAAGTGGCAGCAGCCCTTGGCGTGTCCGACGGCACGGTCAAGTCCACCCTGCACCGCGCCCGGCAGATCCTGGCGCCCGCGCTCGGCGTCCACGAACCGACGGAAGAGGTGACCAACGATGCCCGACCTTGAGGAGCTGATCAGGACCGCGCTGGACCGGCAGGCCTAGCGGCCGGACCTCGATTCGATCGTGGAGCGCGTGGCGCGCCGCAAGCGGCAGGTCCGGCTCGCGCGGCGCGTGCAGTCGGCGACACTCGCCGTCGTCGTCGTGGCTGGGATCGCGGCCGGCGGCTATGCCCTGGCTCGCGCGTTCGGCGTCGGCGGCAAGCCCTCCCCCGCCTCGAGCGCGACCGTCCCGGCCCCCTCGACGTCGCCCTCGATCCTGTCGTGCGGGAACGGCGCAACGACGCTCGCCATCGCGTCGCAGCAGGGAGCGGCAGGGACGATCAGCACGGTGTGGAGAGTCACGAACCAAGGCTCGACCGCGTGCCGGTCGATCGGGTATCCCGCGATCGGCGTCCACGGACCGACCGGCTGGACGGGCCTACAGGTGATCCACGGAGGCTATCCCAACATCAACGGGCGCCCCGCGGAGGTCGTGGTGCCCCCAGGCGGCTCGCTGTACTTCGTGAGCTACTGGAGCGACGTCACGACGAACCTGGGTCCCTGCGAGTCGGTCGACAGGGCGCGCGTGACCCTTCCCGGGAGCGCTTCGAGCGTCGAGGTGGCAACGTCGGGATCCATCTGCCCCAGCCTCGTCCACGTCGGGCCGGTGAGCGCGAGCCCGCCCTCGGGCTAGGACGCATAGCAGGGGCAGATCCTGGGTAAGGCCCACCCGTGGCTTCACATCCGTCCTGTGAAAGGAGGAAGCCATGGCCGAGCCTGCCTACCAGTACACCGCACGGCCCGTCGCGGCGCCAGCTCCGACCGTTCGCACCTGGTCGCCGGGGCTGGTCATCCGCATCGTGCTGACGCTGCTCGGAGCCGCCGGGATGATCGTCGGCGCGTTCCTGAGGTGGATCCACGGCATCACCGGTGTCCAGCTCGACGCGCGGGCACTGTGGCGGACCGAGTTCCTCAACACCTCCACGTTCGTCCGGACGGCCGGGTTCGTGGTGATCGTGCTCGGGCTCCTCGCGATCGTCGGGCTCGCCCCGCGCGGGGGGTGGCTGACCCGGCTCGCCGGCGTGCTCGGGATCGTGGCCTTTGTGCTGTTCACGATCGAGCTGTACCGGACGCCCGGCCGGCAGTTCCCGGACCCCGGTGCCTGGGTTGGCGCCTGGACGGCGCTCGCAGGCAGCATCGTCGCGCTGATCGCGGGGTTCTTCGGGACCCGCCGGGTGCTCGTCTCGACGAAGCCGACCGTCGTCAGCTAGTCGTCGGCTAGGGGGATCCGGTCCGGGGACCGGATCCGCCGTTGGTCGGGGGCCGACCAACGGCCTAACTCCCGTCCCTCGCGATCTGGCGACCTGCGCCCGATCCGTTCAAGCCCTGCGACCGATGCCCCGGAGCCTCCCTTGATCGATAACTGATCGAGGGAGGTGATCTCGTGAAGAGGGGCGCAACCGTTCGATGGAAGAGCCTGCTCTTCTCGGCGGCTTCGCTCGCCACGCTGCTCGCGGCAGCGGGGGCGAAGTGGAAGGGATGAGCGAGCGGCACTCACGAAGGGAGGCAGGGGAGTGAACGTGCGAAGGATCGCAATCCATCTGGGTTGGCTCGCCGCGCTGGCCGTGGCCATCGGCGCGAGCTGGAGGGGCTGACCAAGGCTCCGAAGGGCACTACAGCCCCCGGCGGCCGCTCCCGGCGACCGTCGGGGGCGGTTCGTTCCCGGGAGAGGGACGGGACACCCGAGTGAAGCTGACCATCCTCGCGATCGGGATCGCGGTCGCCGCTGGCCTCCTCGCGCGCGGCCGGCTGCGACACCTCGCCACCCTGAAGGTTCGCTGGCCCCTCCTCGCGCCCGTCGGCTTGGCCCTGCAGCTCGTCTCCGTGGGGGGCCGCGTGCTGCCGCTCACCTTGCTGTACGTCTCGTTCGCCTTGCTCGCCGCGTTCGCCGTGGCGAACCTCAAGCTTCCCGGCTTCCCACTCATCCTGGTCGGCCTGTTGCTGAACGCGCTCGTCATCTCGGCGAACGCCGGCATGCCGGTGACGCGCCACGCTCTCGAGGCCTCGCACCAACAAGGCACCCTCACGTTCCTGGTCCACGACGGCGGCGCAAAGCACCACCTCGCGCGGGCGTCCGACGCGCTCCTGCCGCTCGCCGACACGATCCCGATCGGCGGCGGGATCGACCAGATCGTGAGCCCGGGCGACATCGCCACGTACCTGGGGCTCGTCTGGCTGATCGTCGCGTGCATGCGCCCTCGCCGGGAGGCCGACCCTCTCCCGAGCCGAGAGGAGGCCATTCGTGTCGGGGTCTGAGGCCGGCGCGCGGCGTCCGCAGCGCCTGGTCACCCGCTGCTACGAGTACGGCGTCGCCCTGCCGATGCTCGCCTTTTTGGCCCTCACGGCCATCCGGGAGCCGCGACAGCTGACCAACCCCTTCCTGCTGGTCTGGGCCGTCTCGATCGGCATCGTCGACCTCATGCCCGTCCCGGCCTCGATCGACCTGCGGTTCAGTCTGAGCTTCCCGCTCCAGCTCGCGGTCGCCCTCGTCTATCCGGTCCCGGTCGCGGCCTTCGTGGCGTTCCTCGGCACGAGCGACCTGCGCGAGATCCGCCGCCAGATCCCGGTGAACAAGGCCCTGTTCAACCGCGCGCAGATCGCCGCGTCGGTCGCGGCCGAGAGCCTGCTCTTCCACGCGGACGCGTCGCTGCACTCGCCGTGGTTCCTGCTGGTCCCCGCGGTCTTCGCGGCGACGATCGTGGGCTACATGCTGAACGCCGGGGTGGTCGCGTGGGATTTCCACCTGGAGTCCGAGGAGTCCGTCTTCGGGGTCCTCCGGCAGATGCACGTCGGCATCTTCGGCGAGTTCGTCCTGAGCTACATGGGCCTGGCGCTCTTCGGCGTCCTCGTCGCGACCTCGTTCACGAAGGTCGGGATCTGGTCGATCGCGGTGTTCGTCGCTCCGCTCGCATTCGCCCGGCAGATGTTCCTGCGAACGCACTCGCTGCAGAAGGCCACGAGCGAGCTCGAGACGAAGCAGCGCGAGCAGCAATGGCAGGCCTTCCACGACTCGCTCACCGGGCTGCCGAATCGGGCGCTCTTCGCCAAGCGCCTGCACGAGGCCGTGGAGGAGGCCGCGGACTGCAACACCGGAGTCGCCGTGATGATCATGGACCTCAACGACTTCAAGGAGATCAACGACGCGCTCGGCCACCACTACGGCGACCGGCTGCTCGAGAACATCGGGCCCCGGCTGCAGGGAGCGCTTCGGGATCGGGACCTCATCGCGCGCCTGGGCGGCGACGAGTTCGGGGTGGTCATCCCCG
>VAYJ01000084.1 GCA_005888465.1 Actinomycetota bacterium | reverse complement strand
GTGTGACCTTCACGGTCCCGGTCGACCTGCCGGCGGACCATTACTTCTTCCGCCCGGAGGCGTTGCTGTCGAGCGGGAATTTTCTATGGCTATCGGCTCCCAAACCACCAGGTGCTACTGACTTGCAGAGCTGGACACGCAACGACAACCTTGCGCCGGATTGGCTACGGATAGGCACGGACATCACCCACCAGGGCCCCTTCAATGCGGCGTTTTCACTGACCGGGACGGTGCCTGCCCCCTCCACGCTCCTCCTCCTCGCCTTCGGGATCACCGGTGTCAGCGCGTATGGCGTGTGGAGGCGTACACCCTCGTTTCCCAGCCTCCGATCGCGTCATGGAGGTCGAGCGCTTCGGGGCGCTCATGATGGGACGCGACGAAGAAGGGGGTGACCGCAGACCGGTCGACACCTGAGGAGATGGCCGCTGCCAGGGGAGGTAACGCGGGAGGTGAGCTATGTGGCTAACGGGTCAGTCGGTTCGACTCAACTGGAGATCGCCACATCGGAATGAGAAAACCGACCGCAACCCAATGCGCCCGCGCCCCTTTCAGATGGGATATTGACGGTCGTAGCAGCTGGCGACGTCGGACACCGGCAAGGGGAGCGTGATCAGGCCGGATTTGTCGTGACCGACTTCGTGACTGTGTTCAATCCTAACAAGGACCCGATTGGCACCCTCTATTCGTCCACGATCCCGAACTGTCCTGGGGCCGGGGAGACCGGGGGATTCCAGGCCGATAAAACGACCGTTTGCGGACCGAATATTCACAGTGTGAAGCCGACCAGCACGGACGACGCTCCCGGCGGGTCCAACGGCGTTGCCCAAGCCGACACCGATGCAGCGTGGGCGAAGGCGCTCCGGAGCGCCTTCCCACGTCCGCCGGGCCGGGGCAGCATCACCGCGCGGGCCATCCAGACGCGTTCCCTCGTTCACATCCCAGACGTCTTGCTCGATCCAGAGTTCGAGCTGACGGAGGCCGCGCGGGCCTCGAGCGTCCGAAGCACCCTCTCCGTCCCGATGATCCGTGAGGGCGAGGTCATCGGCGCCATCACCGTGGATCGGGGCGAGTCTAAGCCGTTTCTCGACAAGCAGATCGGGCTCGTGAAGATCTTCGCCGATCAGGCGGTCATCGCCATCGAGAACGTCCGCCTGTTCAAGGAGCTGGAGGAAAAGAACCTCGCCCTTACTGACGCTCATGCTCAAGTTACCGAAGCCCTCGAGCAGCAGACCGCCACGAGCGAAATCTTGCGGGTCATTAGTCAGTCCCAGACCGACGTCCAGCCGGTCTTCGACACGATCGTCAGAAGCGCCGTGAAGTTGTGCGACGGTCTCTTCAGCTCGCTCTTTCGGTTCGACGGCGAGCTGATCCATCTGATCGCCCAGCACAACTTCACCCTCGAAGCCCTCGAGGCGGCGCATCGCGTATACCCGGCGCCCCCTACGCGGGCCCTTCTTACAGGTCGGGCGATCCTCGAGCGCGCGGTTGCCCACATCCCTGACGTCGAGATCGATCCGGCATCGTCGGCTGGGGCGAGGGAGCTACCATGCTCGCATCCGACTACAGTGCGCTGCTCGACCACACGCGCCGCGTCACCTTCCTCGACGACGGCCAGTCCGTGCTCGTGACACGCGGCTCCGGCCGGCTTTTCGACGTCGAGACCGGCTGCGAGCTCGCCCCGGAGATCGCCGAGATCCCCTGGGATCGCGCGGCCACCGAGCTCGCCGGGTATCCCGACTACATGACCAAGGAGATCCACGAGCAGCCGGCGACCCTGCGCCGCATCGCCGCCACCTCCCGTCACCATGTGCGCCAGCTCGCCGCGCTGATCGGCCAGGCCCGCGACGTCTTCGTCATCGGGTGCGGGACGGCAGGGCACGCCGCGCTCGCCGAGCAGTATCTCCTGGCCCGCATCGCGGAGCATCGCGTGACGTTCGCGACGGCATCGGAGTTTCAGTACCTCCAGGACTTCGTGACCCGTGGATCGCTGGTCGTCGCCCTCTCCCAGAGCGGGGAGACGATCGACGTGATCGACGCGGTCCGTGCCGCCCGAGGGCGTGGTGCCTCGATCGCCGCCGTCGTGAACGTCGAGGGCTCCACGCTGTGGCGCTTCGCGGATCACGCCGTGCCGCTCATGGCCGGTCCCGAGCGCTGCGTCCTCTCGACTAAGACCTTCGCGGCGAAGCTCGCCATCTTGATGCTGACCGCCTATGAGCTGGCGCGACAAGGCGACGTGGGATGCGCGTGCATCATTAACGCCGCCGACGAGATCGAGCGGCTCCTCGCTGGCGACCGGCGCGATCTGATCCGCCGCATCGCCGACGAGATCTCTACGCGCGACCATCTCTTCGTCATCGGGCGCGGCCCGAGCTACCCCCTGGCGCTCGAGACGGCCTTGAAGGTGAAGGAGGTGAGCTACGTCCACGCCGAAGGCTTCGCGGGCGGCGAGCTCAAGCACGGCGTCATCGCGCTGATCGAACCGGGCACGCCGTGCCTCGTCCTCGCTCCCCGCGACGAGACCCATGACGACATCCTCGCGGGCGCCATGCAGGTGAAGGCGCGGGGCGCCATGCTGATCGGCGTCTCGCCCGAGCCCCACGAGGCCTTCGACTATCACATCGCCGTCGCCGACCTTGGCCCCGCCACCGCCATCGTCAACGCCGTTCCCGGCCAGGTCCTCGGCTACTACCTGGCCCTCCTCCGCGGCCACGACCCCGACAAGCCCCGCAACCTCGCCAAGAGCGTGACCGTGAAATAGGGTCTGCTCGCGGTATGGCGTGTGAGGGAGGCAGAGTCCGGTTCAGCGCAGTGGTTCACCGGCGTTCACATGAAAGTGAAGGTGCTTCGAGTCTTGGTACTTGCCAAGATTCGTGAGAACGCCACGCGCCGCGCGAGGTACGGGAGCACGGTGCGGAGAATGTATCTGGTCGCGCAGGCGCGCGTCAACCGTACCGTGCCATCCAATTCGAAGGTTGAATTGGACGGCAATGTACGTGTTCGAGCGACAAGGACAAAGACATCGGAATGAGGAGGCTTCACCTTCACTGGCTGGCCCCAGTGCGGATAAAAGCCTCATTCTCGGTGTAGGGTCGATGTTAGGCCCTCTCCTGCCCGGTTCGTAACCGTGGGGTTACGAACAGCCCCAGGGATTGCCTGTCAAGGTGGTGACCCCTACGGGATTCGAACCCGTGTTTACAGTCCGCCACGCGCTAGCTGTTTCGATCCGGCGACTTCTAGGACGTTGACTCAACAAACGATACCCGGGGATTCGAATTCTGAGGGTGGTTCGAGCCCCCTGCCCACCTCGGGACGCCAAAGCCTCATGTACGGCGGCTTATTGGACCAGGCCTAACACTCCAACTTCGACGGCCGAGACCATCCCGCCAGGCTCGATTGTGACCGTCGTTGGCCAGGTCCCGATGTTGAATCGATCGGCAATCACTCCCGTCGGGTCTGGCACGATGATGACGTCCGGTCCCAACGCCTGCATCAACGGTTCAGTCTCGGCAGAGCCTCCGTACACGACGACGACGTTGACGGGCCCCTCACCCGATCGGGCGCTCCGCTCACTGTGCTGGCTGATGTGTGGCGTCTGAAGCGATCCAGGCTGCACGAACGTGACCACCGATTGACGTGTGCCCGCGCGTCCCGGGCCCAGGGGCGGCGGACAATTCGGGTCGAAGAAGTCGTACGACGGGGGATGCAAGGCGTCGGGGGCGACGTGCACACCGATCTCGAGGCCGTCGCGCATCTGCACCGGCGTTGCTGGCGGGCTCGGCTGGAGGCGTGTATCCAGGACTTTGCCGAGCATGTCGGCGGTGACGTGTCCTTCCGGGGCCCATGTCACCGCTCCGGCAGGACTGACGAGGCGCCACTGCGGTTGGGCGGAACCCCCGTGGAATCCAAGCGCGCGCGCCCAACTTCCCCGCACGTCTTCGTTGACGATCCTGGGGACGCCGAGGTGCGCGACGAATTCGTCGACACTCTTCAGCGCGCGCGCACCGGCGGTCGTCAACACGCCTTCCTTGAACAGGACCACCGCGAGAAGACCGGCATCGTAGCGTCTGCACGCCTCCAGGCCGCCCCTCAGCGTCGATGCCGTGACCGCGTCCCAGGGATGCTCGAGGTAGAGCACGAGCACGTTGGTCGCCGTCGATCTCTCGTTGCCACCGCCGGCGCGAACGACAGCCAGTTGCGGAAACGGGACATCCTGAACGAGCTCGGGCACGTCCCGCAGAAACAGCTGAGGCGTGTGGAAGAGATCGAGGAAGACTCCAAAGCGAAGACAGCGCCATACACTGCTTATCGGCACCAGCTGGCCGCTGACGGGATCGGTCTGGACCCCGGCGACCTGTAAGCAGAGTCTGCCGTTGCCATCGATTCCTGGGAGCGAGTGGGCGGAACGCAGTTGTACACCCCAGCGACTGACGGCTCCCCACGGCCGATGCAGGACGAAGCGGTCGTTCAGCGTGGCCTGATCTGCGGGCTGCGAGTTCGACCAGTACCATCTCCATTTGAACTGATCGATGCGGCCGCCAGGGATCCAGCTCTGCAGCGCGCTGAAGCCGTCGCGAGCGGGCGTCATCTCCCACTGGATCACGGGCCGGCGGCGTGGAGAAAGCCTGATCTGGCCGCGGAGGACGACGCCTTCAGTTCGGAAGACACAGTCGGTGAGCCGAGCGCCCGCCTGCCCGTCGAGGCTGCGCAGGAGCCCGATCACGTTTTGCGTCGCGTCGACTGGCGTGCTCGGGTCGGGCAGGATGCGAGCGGTGAGTGAGTCGAGCACCTGCTGGATGTCCTTGACGGCCTGGTCGACGATCGCCTTCACCGTATCGTAGACGTTGTCACGGACGGCGTCGGCGACCGTGCCCGAGTACAGGCCATCGGCGTTTGCCGTGACCTTGAGGTTGCCGGCCGTCAGTGACAGGGTTCCCGCGCCCGAATCGAAGCCGAGCGTCACGTTCTGCTCGACGTCGAACGTCGCGTCCGCGGCGACGGAATCCGTCTTCGCGGAGCCGTGGATCTTGACGTTGAACACGCCGTACCATCCGTGCGGCTGCCATTGGATCTGCGGGCGATCGACGCTGATCCGGTACACCGTGTCGATGTCAGGCTGGGGCCAATCCGTACTGATGTGCACCGGGACACTCTGGCCGTCGTACGAACGCACGGCGCGGAGGGTCGGATTCAAGAGCGACATGATGTACTCGATGCTCACCGCGATCGCGACGTCGGAGCCGTCCAGGAACAGGTCGTTGACGCTCGCGAGGGAGCCCGTTGGCTCCCGGGTGAGACCGACCGGCACGACGACCGCGGATCCCCCGATCGGCTTGTGCAGGCTTCGCAAGGATCCTTTCCGGAAGCGCTTGGACACGGGATGCGGTGTCGCCTGGAAGCGGCGGAGGAGCAGCCCCACCACTTGTTTCCGCACCTTGGCGATGTTCTCGGCAGGAGTGGTCGGCGCGCTCCCGGCGCCCGCCCCGACGCTGGCCACGGGCTGGAACGGAGTCCAATCGTCCACCGCGGTACCGTGGAACTCCACGGAGGCCTCGACGACACGGACCCAGAAGTAGTCCTGCGCGATGTTGCTCCAGCCCCGGCAGTGCGGGTCGACGTCCTGGATCCGATACTCGGCGCGTACCATCCCGTTGATGTAGGTGGGGAACGCGGCCGTGCCTGGGTCGCCGCGATACCACGCGCGGATGTCGACCTCGAGGCCGAAGTGATCGGTGGCGCCGTTGGCCAGCACGATGCGAGGCGCGCCGATCTGCGCTTCTAGCCGGCCGCGCACCCCGTCGACCGGATGATCGTCGCCGAGCCGCATGGTGACACTGTGCGGGAAGCTCGGCCGCGTGGGATCGGTGAACGTGTTCTGGTGCATCGTCGCGAGCAGACGATTGATCGTCAGGCCGCTGACCTGAACCACGGCCTCGAAGTCTCCCGTCACCGCATTCGCCATCGTCGTGGGCCTCGTGTCCCCGGGGCGGGCTCAGCTTGGGAAGTTCTTGAAGTGTCTGAAGATGTCCTTCGCCTCGAGCGCCTTCTTATAGAGAACCACCTCCTGGATCTGACCGAGAAATGGCTGCCGTGGCACAGGGGGATTGACACTGGGGTCGGCGTTCTTGTTCGCTGCACCGATCAAGAGGAATGCGCCGTGAGGCGGCGAGTAGAAGCTGATGGTGACCGCTTCTGACGGTGCGCCGTTCACGAACAACTGCGCCTGGACCTGGCCAGCGGCTGTCTTCTGCACCGTGAACGCCACGTGCGACTTCACGAGCGGAACGTAGGGCGGCGAAGGAAACAGAACGTCGGGGTGCGGCGCCAGCACAGCCTGCCAACTTCCCTGGCGGTTCGCGAACAGAGAGAAGCCATGGGCGGTCTGGTCCGTCTCGTTGGGTCGCCGATAGGTCCCGATCGCTTGGAACAAGGTGTACTCATAGTCAGGGACGAACGTCGGCGTCGGCTTCACCCAGGCCTCGATCGTGAACTCCTCGGTGTAAAGGTGGGCGTTCGCCGGAGTCGAGGTGAACTTGTCGGAGATGACGACAAACCCGCCGTCGAAGTCACGCCCCGGAACCGCGGGCTCCAAGGTGATCAGCGACGGCAGCCCGGTGAGGATCTGGCCCGTTGCGACGTGCGAGCCTCCGGTGGTAGCCGTCGGCGGTTCATCGGCGAGTGAAGCCACCCGGTAGTCGCCGTTCCATGCGCCTTTTTCGTCGCTCGCCGAGTTGCTCTTCTCGGGGTCGATCAGCCGCCAATAGGCAATGACATCCGGGTTTGCGAGGATGTGGTCTCGATACTGGTTGGTCGGTGGAATGGTCTCTTCCGGCGCACCGTGGAGCTCGCCGCATCCGATGAAGCGGAAGAGCAGCACGATCGGAAGGACCAGCAGCGGCGTCAGGACGACGGCCCAGTCGATCATCGTGGGTGCTCTCCTCGTCGTTCAGCGGATGGAAACGATGGCGAGCGCAGTAAGCGACACCGCGACGAACCCGATCGAGATCGCCCGATTCAGCCGGATGCCGCCGAGCCGATCCGGGGCATCGCGAAGCGCCTCGAGGACGATGCGGCCGGCCCCATACGCGCCAAGCGCGTACAGCAGCAGGGCGCCGGGGAATGGGCGTTCGGCCCAGAGCCACACGGCGACCGCGAGCACCACGAGTCCCCAGCCGCCGTCGAGAAGCTGGTTCGGGATCCGCCGCGCTCGAACGCCTCGGTGGTCGGGCAGCTCGAGAGCGAGCCAGCCGGTCGTTGGCCGGCCCGCGCAGCAGCCATTCAGAAAGCACCCCGCCCGCGTGACGACGAGGCCGACGAGCATCGCGAGGGACGTGACGTCCCAGAAGCGCGCGAAAGGAAGCCCGAAGGCGGCGATGAGCGGAATCGACAGCGGGACGGCGAGAAGAAGCCCGCCGTACATCGACGCGCCGCCGGCGGCGAACCGAAGAATGTGCCGTGGCGCCCGCCGATAGCGGGGCCCCTCCGTGAGGACGAAGAGGAGCCGCGCGCCGAAGAGCGCCACCACGAGGAGCAGCAACGTGGCCGCGAGCGTGCGGGAGGTGCCCATGCCGATCGTGCGAGCCGCATAGAGCTCCGCCTCGATCCCCAGGACGGTGCCGAGATACAGCATCGCGGGATAGCTGTAGATCGGGATGCCGCGGAGGCGGAAGAGGATGGGGCGCATCACACGATCGCGAGGATCGCGACGGCAGCGCCGGACACGATCGCGACATCCGCGAGGTTGAAGACGGGCCAGAATCCGAGATCGATGAAATCCACGACGCGGCCACGCCGCAATCGGTCCAGGAGGTTACCGGTCGCACCGCCGAAGGCGGCGCCCAGCGAGACCTGGACTGCGATATCACGGAAGACGGGGACGAGCACGACGAGTGCGACGAGGGCAGCACTCTCGACGATCCACAGCGCCAGCCACGGGCTGCGGTGTACGCGAGCGTCGCCGCGAGTGTTGGTGGCGGATCTGAGAACGTAGGACTTCGTGGTCTGATCGAGGAGCAGCGTGAGCAGCGCCGAGGCCAGTAGGGTAGCCGGAGCCATTCAGAGGACCTAGTCGGTGATCATGCCCCGCGGGCGCGTCGACGTCAAGCGAGCGTCCAGCGCGACGGTCTGTCGCGCTCCGGCGTCTCGCTTACCGGCTTCCCACGCGAGCCTCAAACTGAGACGCTCGGCCCTTCTCCGAGTGCAGCAGGCGTCGTGGGGCGTGAGTCGCGTCGGCGACCGTCCTCAAACGCGACGGCAGAAAACATCAACGAAACCAACTTGGTGGCCCCAGCGGGATTTGCCCCCTGGTGGGCCAGTTCCTGCGATTCACTTTGAAGGGTACTGCCTTCCGGGCTTAGAGGGTTCCCCTGACCGTCTGTTCACGGCGATGTTATCTAAGCCGACTCCCAAGGCTGGGTTGAAGCCCTCTATTCAGCCGCTGCGTGCAAGTACTGCCTCAGCCTTTGCCAGAAGAGATTCTACTTCTGCCCGCGGCATCTGCCACAAGCGCCTCCCGGGAATGATCCGTTTGGCGGCGAGAAGAACACGGCGTACCTCCTCCAATTTTGCTCGAGCTATGGGTCGCTCGGAACTGGCTGCTTCTTGAGTAGCCTTCACCATCTTCACGATTCTTCCAGCCATTGAGACTCTTCGGTACCGGATAGCAACCTCAAACAGCGATTCTGTCGAGGTTGCCCATGTCTTATAGACACGGCCAGCCAGGGAAGGGATTCGCCGTCACCTGAGAGTCTGACAGACGAGCTGACCCACGCCATATCTTCATGCAACTGACGGTCACTGTGCCGCCTGTCGTGATCGTGGGAGCCAGCTTCGGGCCTGTTGGGTCGAAGAGTGTGCATTACAATTCAACTTCAGCACTCGTCGTCCCCTTGGCCGTCCCCGCACAGGGGCGGAGCCTCTCGCGACCAGAGGCTGCCTCCTGACACCAGTCAGCCCGGGCGCAGACTTTGACTCGACCCTCCTGAGAGACCTACTTCTGGATCTCCTGCTTCAACCTGGGCTGACCTCGTCAGCCTCGGGT
>VAYJ01000085.1:18985-21500 GCA_005888465.1 Actinomycetota bacterium | reverse complement strand
GGCCACACTGGGGTGGCGGGGCTCACGCTGGGCGGCGGGATGGGGCGGCTGCAGCGGCGATACGGTTTCAGCGTCGACAACATGCTGTCGGTCGACCTGGTCACGTCGGAGGGGAACCTCGTGCACGTCAGCGAGGACGATCACCCCGAGCTCTTCTGGGGGATCCGCGGCGCCGGCCCCAACTTCGGCATCGTCACGTCCTTCGAGTTCCGGCTGCATCCGGTCGGGCCGACCGTCACCCACGGCGCGCTCATCTTCGACGCCGAACGCGCCGGGGAGGTGGGTGCGGCATACCGCGAGCTCGCGGCCACCGCTCCCGACGAGCTCTTCCTCGGGTTGGGGTTCGGGCTCGCGACCGAGGAGGACGAGCTTGGGCCGGAGCTGACCGGCCGGCCGGTCGTTTGGATCGCGGGGACCCACTCCGGGTCCCCGGACGACGCGGAGCGAATCCTCGGCCCCGTGCGCTCCCTTCGTCCGACGCTCGACACGGTCCGACCGATGCCCTACCTCTCCGTCCAGACCACCAACGACGAGGCCATGGCCTGGGGGAAGCGCTTTTACATGAAGGGCGGCTTCCTGGGAGACGTGCCGGAGGACGCCGTCGCGCGCTGCGTCGACGCTGCGGCCGACCAGCCGGGCGGCGGCGAGATCACCCTCTGGGCGCAAGGCGGGGCGATCGGCCGCGTGCCGGCGGACGCGATGGCCTTCACCGGGCGGGAAGCTGCGTTCTGGTTGGGCGTCGAGACGCTGTGGGAGGACCCGAACGAGGACGACTCGCACGTCGCGTGGGGCCGTCGCACGATGGATGCGCTGACGCCGTTCACCGTGGCCGGTCATTACGTCAACGACGTGGTGGAGTCGGGCGCGGACGTCGTCCGAGCGATCTACGGCGACGCGAAGTACGAGCGCCTGGTCGCCCTGAAGCGCGAGTGGGATCCCCAGAACGTCTTCCATCTGAACCAGAACGTGCGTCCGTGAAGGCCCGAGCCACGCTCGCAGTCGCCGTGACGCTCCTTCTGGCCGCCTGCGGAGGCGCGCCGTCGGGGAGCCGCGCCGGGCTCGCGTCCGGCTCGCCGTCGAGCTCACCGGCGTCGCCGGCGTCCCCGAGCCCAGCTGGTCCTCCCGTCTTCCAGGGAACGATCCAGACGATCCCGGCCGAGCTGGCATCGTCGAACCTTGCCGGCACGTGGCATCCCGGGTGCCCGGTGGCGATCTCGGAACTCCGGCTCCTCACGCTCGGGTACTGGGGGTTCGACGGCATGGTCCACCAAGGGCCGATGGTCGTGAACGCGGCCGTCGCGTCGAAGGTCGTCTGGGTGTTCCGGCAGCTCTTCGCCGCGCGATTCCCGATCCAGGAGATGGCGCTCTCGACGAAGTACGACCCCAGCGCGAACCCGAACACGAGGACGAACATCACCGCGTCGTTCAACTGCCGCCCGATCGTGACGCCGAGTGGCCCGGGGACGTCGTTCTCCATGCACGCCTCCGGGCTCGCGATCGACATCAACCCGCTGCTGAACCCGTTCGTCGGGGCCGACGGCACCGTACTGAACCGCTTCTCGCGTCCTTACCACGACCGGTCACTCGAGGTTTCCGGCATGATCCATGCGGGCGACGCTGTCGTGCGTGCGTTCGCGCACATCGGTTGGTCGTGGGGTGGAGACTGGAGTTCAGGCCAGGACTACATGCACTTCTCCTCAAACGGCCGCTAGGGCAGCGAAAGGAGGCAGTCGATGTCGTCCAACCCGAAGAGTGACCTGCTTCGATCGCTCCACGTCCCGGGGGCGCCGCTCGTGCTGCCGAACGCCTGGGACGTCCCGTCGGCCAGGGCCGTTGTGGCTGCCGGCTTCCCGGTGGTCGCCACCTCGAGCGCCGCGGTGGCCGAGTCGCTCGGGTTCGAGGATCACCAGCGCGCGCCGGCCGGGGAGATGTTCGCCGCCGCGGCCCGGATCGCCTCGGTGGTGGAGGTCCCGGTCACGGTCGACGCCGAGGCCGGCTACGGACTGTCGCCCGAGGATCTCGTGGAGTCGCTCGAGGCGGCCGGGGCCGCCGGGTGCAACCTGGAGGACACGAATCACACCGCCGGCGAAGCGCTGGTGGATGCCGACCAGCACGCGGCGTGGCTCGCGGCCGTCCGGCGCGCCGCGAGCGATCGCGGCTACGGCCTGGTGATCAACGCACGGGTGGACGTGTTCCTGCTGGCAGGGGAACGGCCGGACTCCGAGCTGATGGCCGACGCGGTCGCACGCGCGCGCGCGTACGCCGCCGCCGGAGCCGACTGCGTGTATCCGATCTTCCTTGCCGAGGATGCCGCGATCGGCGAGTTCGTTGAGGCCGTCGCCGTGCCGGTCAACATCCTGGCCCTCCCGGACGCGCCATCACGGGCGCGGCTCGCCGAGCTCGGGGTTGCCCGGATCAGCTACGGGGTCATCGTGCACCGTCGTTCGCTGCAGGCTCTCGACGAGATCCTGGCCGCCGTGGCTGCCGGTTCCGATTGAAGGTGAGCCGGGTCGCT
>VAYJ01000085.1:14573-18972 GCA_005888465.1 Actinomycetota bacterium | reverse complement strand
CGATGACCGTTTGCACGGTGGTCGTCGCGTCGCGCCCTCGCTCTGGTCGGATCGCTTCCTCTCGCTGATCACCAGCGCATCCGTGGGCGCGACGGCGCCCTTCCCACCGATTCGCGTTCCCACGGAGGTCATCGAGATGTCACGTGATCAACGCCTCGGCGCGCCGCGCCGGGGTCCCAATTCGTTTCGCTGCGGCCATTGCGGGCTGGACGTGTCCATGCGCGCGCTGGGCACCGCGCACCGGAACCACTGCCCGAACTGCCTGTGGAGCCGTCACCTGGACGACGACGCTCCCGGCGATCGCGCGGCCGAATGTGGCTCGCTCATGGAGCCGATCGCGGTCAGCGTTCGCGCGACGGGGGAATGGGTCCTGGTGCATCGATGCGGCGGGTGCGACACGCTGCACCTGAACCGTACGGCCGGGGACGACAACGCGCTCATGCTGCTCAGGCTCGCGGTCCGGCCGCTCGCCCAGCCGCCGTTCCCGCTCGAACGGATCGCGCAGGTGTGACCATATCCAGCATGGATACGACCGCCGGCTCGAAGGAGCCGCGCTCGCTGCTGGGCCTCGCGCACTGGCTGACCGCGACGCTCGTCCTGTGCGGGCTGAGCGTGGTCATCACGATCGACAATCTCGCCTACGAGACGAACAACCTCTCGGCGGCGGCGCAGGGGAGCCCGGTGGCATCCGAGCTCCACCTGGCGCACGAGCGCGTCCGCGACTCCGGCGTGCTCGCGATCGGCTTCGCCACGATCGCGCTCGTGCTGCTGCTCGTGTGGCAGTTCCTCGCGCACGCGAACCTGCGCCGGTTCGGCGACGAGCGTCTGCGGTTCCCCCCCACGGTGGCGGTGCTCGTGTGGTTCGTGCCGGGCCTGGATCTCGTGCTCCCGTCACTGGCGGTGCGGGAGCTCTGGAAGCGGAGCGACCCGGACCTGGGCGCGCTCGACGGCAGGGCGCCCCGCGCGAGCCCCCTGGTCGCGCTCTGGTGGATCGTCCTGCTCGCGGCGGCGGCGGCCATTTGGATGGCCCTTCGGGCCGACTCGGCGGGGGTCCAGGTGCTCCTGCACCGGGAGCGGCTGCTCCTGGCCGCGTGCGGCGTGGGACTGGGGACCCTCGCCCTGACGGCGATCCTGGTCGAGCGGATCTCCGCCCGGCAGTCCATCCGCACGAACCAGACCATTTCCCGGTCCTGGGCGAGCTGGCGCAGGTCGTAGCCCCGGGTCCTTGCGCCGGGACCTGGGCCTTTCCTATGCTGTCGCTGCCTTCCCCAGCACGTGCAGGTGGCCCTGGGGCCTCCAGCGATGGGCGCTCCGGAGCCCGGCCGGAAAGGAGCGTCTATGGCGACGCGGACGGAAGCGGGGAACGCGGGCCTGGATAGGTTCTTCCACATCTCCGAGCGGGGATCGACGGTCCGCACGGAGGTGATCGCCGGGCTCGCGACCTTCCTGACGATGTCGTACATCATCTTCGTCAACCCGTCCATCATCGGTGGCCTCGCCGATCACGAGGGGACCACGCTGACCTTCGTGCAGGTGGCGACCGTGACGGCACTCGTGGCGGGCGTGATGACCCTCGCGATGGGGCTCTGGGCGAACTACCCGTTCGCGCTGGCCGCCGGCCTCGGGCTGAACGCGTTCGTGGCGTTCACGCTGGTGAAGACCGTCGGGCTGTCGTGGCCGGAAGCGATGGGCGTGGTCGTGATGGAGGGCATCGTCATCACGCTCCTCGTGGTCACCGGGTTCCGCGAGGCCGTATTGAACGCGATCCCGATGGATCTGAAGCGCGCCATCGGGATCGGGATCGGCCTGTTCATCGCGTTCATCGGGTTCGTCAACTCGGGCGTGGTCGTCAAGGGTGTCGGAACGCCTGTGACCATCGCCGAGCGGTTCAACACGTGGCCGCTCTTGATCTTCGTGATCGGGTTCGTGGTGACCGCGGCGCTGGTTGCGCGCAAGATGAGGGGCGCCTTGCTCGTCGGCATCATCTTCACGACGGTGTTGGCAACCATCGTGAACGAGGCCAAGCACCTGAAGGTGTTCACCGACGGCAGCGCAGCCATCCCGCACCACTGGCCGGGGCCAACCTTCCACCTGATCGGCCACTTCAGCTTCCACTTCTGGAGCGTCCTCGGAACCGGCTCGGCTATTGCCGTGGTGCTCTCGGTGATGCTCTCCGACTTCTTCGACACGATGGGCACCGTGGTCGGGATCGCGGGAGAGGCGAAGCTGCTCGACGACAAGGGCCGGCTGCCGGGTATCAACCGCGTCCTGATCGTCGACTCGCTCGCGGCCGTGGCAGGCGGTGCGGCATCGGCGTCGTCGAACACGACCTACATCGAGAGCGCCGCCGGCGTCTCCGAAGGGGGCCGGACGGGTCTCACGTCGGTGGTCGTCGGGGTCCTGTTCCTTGCGTGCATCTTCATCGCACCGATCGTTGGGATCGTCCCCGCCGTCGCCACTGCTCCGGTGCTCATCATCGTTGGCTACTTCATGATGCAGCTGGTCAAGGACATCAACTGGACCGATGCGAGCATCGGGATCCCGGCACTGCTCACGATCGGTCTGATGCCCTTCACGTACAGCATCACGAACGGCGTCGGGGCGGGGTTCATCTCCTACGTGGTGATCAAGATCATCCAGGGGAAGGCGCGTGACGTCAGTTGGCTCCTGTACATCATCGCGGCGATCTTCGGCTGGTACTTCTTCCACGGGGTCGTCGGCTGACGCGGCTCGCTTCATCCGCTCGGACGGGCGCCTTCGGGCGCCCGTTCCGTTTCCGGGCATGATTGGCGGATGGCGCTCCTGATCCGCGGCGGGACCCTGGTCGACGCCTCGGGCTCGCGGCCCGGCGAGGTCCTGGTCGATGGCGAGCTGATCGCCGCCGTGGGCGAACGTCTGGAGGCTCCGGGCGCGGACGTCATCGATGCCTCGGGCGCGCTCGTCATCCCGGGCGCCATCGACGCGCACACCCACTTCGACCTGCCCGTCGGCGCGGTCCGATCGTCCGACGACTTCGAGAGCGGCACGGTGGCCGCCGCCTGCGGCGGGACGACGTGCGTCATCGACTTCGCCGGAGCCGGTCGCGAGCCGCCCGATGAGGCGCTCGAGGCCTGGCACGCGAAGGCCGACGGCCGGTCGGCGATCGACTACGCCTTCCACCTGACCGTGACCGACGTCCCCGAGGACCCGGCTGGTGCCGCTGCCCTGTTCGCGGGCTTCGTCGAGCGCGGGGTCGCGAGCGTCAAGCTCTACCTCGCCTACCCCGAACGGCTGATGGTGGACCCGGCCACCCTCGGACGCGCGCTGGCGGCCTCGCGGACGACCGGCGTGCTCGTGGCCGTCCACGCCGAGGACGGCCTCGAGGTCGAACGTCGAACCGCGGAGGCGCTCGCCGCCGGCCGCCGCCACCCCGGTTGGCTCGCCGAGGTCCGGCCGCCCGAGGTCGAGGCGGATGCCGTTCGAATGGCAGGTGAGCTCGCGGCCGTGGCCGGCGCGCCGCTCTATGTCGTGCACCTCTCGAGCGAGGCGGGGCTGGATGCGGTCCGCTCGGCGAGGGCGAGCGGGGCGAGCGTCTTCGCCGAGACCTGCCCCCAGTATCTGTTCCTGACGAACGATCTGCTCCGAGGTCGCGAGGATGAGGGCGTCGACTTCGTGTGCGCGCCACCTCTTCGGGCCGACGCGGACCGCGAGGCCCTCTGGGACGGCGTGAGCGACGGGTCGATCCAGGTGGTCGCCACCGATCACTGTCCCTTCACCAGACGCGACCGTCGACGAGGGGTGGCCGACCATCCGGCGGGTTGGCGCGACTTCTCGGACGTGCCCGGCGGTCTCCCAGGCGTCGAGACCCGCCTGTCGCTCGTCTACCAGGGGGTGCGGCAGGGCTGGCTCTCGGCGCCCGAATGGGTGGCGGCGGTATCGGGGGCGCCCGCCCGGCTCTTCGGGCTCGCGGACCGAAAGGGGAGGCTCGCGCCGGGGATGGACGCCGATCTGGTCGTCTTCGACCCAGAGGCGATCAGGCTGCTGGACGCCGCTCGGCTGCACATGCGGTCCGACCACAGCCCGTACGCGGGCGAGGAGGTCCGGGGGTGGGCGGCGGTCACGATCTCGCGGGGGCGTGTGGTCTCACGGGACGGCGAACCCCAGGGTGCAGAGCCCGGGTGGGGCCGGTTCGTCCCCTGCCGCCCGTTCGGCTGGCGATGAACCAACCGAACCCCCGGCTCGTCCGTAATCCCTTTCGTCCGGCGTCTGACGATGGCGTGCCGGCCGTAGGCGCTGGATCGAGGGGGCGGCCGCCCTTTGCCGCCCCCTCTACTTATGCCTCCAGCGGAACCAGCTCGAACCGGACCGTGTCGACCAGCCCGCGGTCGGTGATCTTGAGCTCCGGGATCACGGAAAGGGC
>VAYJ01000085.1:0-14369 GCA_005888465.1 Actinomycetota bacterium | reverse complement strand
ACGCCATGGCGCCCCGGGCGAGCCCGAACCCGCTCACGAAGCCAACGCCGATGCGTCCCGTTCCGCGGTGCCGCTCGACGACCGCGATCTTCGCGAGGTCGCGGTCGGGGTCAGCCACGGCTTGGCCGTTTCGTCTGCCGGGTTCCGCGACGAGCGCCCGGGTCACGAGCTGCCCCGAGGTCACCCCGATCACACGAACGGGCCCGGTGGCGCCGACCGCGAACGCGTCGGCGCCGAGCGACGGCACCCGCACGCTCCCGCGCATCCACTCGGGCGCCTCCGCGCGGGGAACGGTGAGCGGCGCGCCGTGCTGTGCGGCGAGCCGGCCACGTTTCCACACGGAGACCGGCCGGAAGCGCGACAGGTCCTCGACCGCCACGACGTCCGCCACGTAGCCGGGCGCGACCGCCCCGTGCCGGTGGAGGCGGTGGTAGCGGGCGGCGTTGAGCGTTCCCATGACGACCGCGTGGTACGGAGGGCATCCGAGCGCGACGGCCTTCCTCATGACGTCGTCGATGTGGCCCTCGGCGAGCAGCTGGTCCGGCTCGCGATCGTCGGTGCAGACGAGACAGTTCCCCGGGCCGTGTTCCAGGACCAACGGAAGGAGCGCCTCGAGGTTCCGCGCGGCGGAGCCCTCGCGGATCATGATCCACATCCCGAGCCGGCGCTTCTCGAGCGCCTCCTCGTACGTCGTGCACTCGTGGTCGCTCCGCACGCCGGCGGCGAGATAGGCGGCGAGCGCGCGGCCGGAGAGGCCCGGCGCGTGGCCGTCGATGTGGCCGTCCCTGGCGAGCCACGCGGCCTCGATCTTCGCGAGCGCCTCGTCCGAGCCGCCCACGACGCCCGGGAAATCCATCATCTCGGCGAGCCCGAGGGCGCGCGGCTCCTCGGCCAGGAACCGGGCGATGTCGTCGGCGTCGACGGTCGCCCCCGAGGATTCGAACGGGCTCGCCGGCACGCACGAGGACACCATCACGTAGAAGTCGAGCGGGATCCACTGGGCGGCGGCCAGGATGGCGCGGACCCCGTCCAGGCCGAACACGTTCGCGATCTCGTGCGGGTCCAGCACCACCGTGGTCGTCCCGTGGGGCAGCACGGCTCGGGCGAACTCGTCGACCATGAGCTTGGTCGATTCGATGTGCATGTGCCCGTCGATGAACCCGGGGAGCAGGATCAGGCCGGAGGCGTCGACCCGCTCGAGGCCCTCGTAGCCGGGCCCCACGCCCGCGACGTGCTCGCCCGCGACGGCAACGTCCGCGTCAAGCAGCTCGCCGGTGAAGACCGAGAGCACGCGACCGCCGGCTATCACGAGGTCGGCCGGTTCGTCGCCCCGGGCCACGGCCAGCCGGTGCGCGAGGTCGCCCCTGAAGCGGCCTTCGGCCTCCATCTGCAGAGCTTATGCTCTCCGACGTGCAGACGCATATGCGCGGCCGCGACATGATCGACACGCAGGACTGGACCCGCGAAGAGATCGAAACGGTCCTGGACGTCGCGTTCGAGCTGAAGCGCCAGCGAGCTCTGGGCATCTCCCACGCGATCCTTCGCGACCGGGTCCTCGCGATGCTGTTCTTCTATTCCTCGACGCGCACGCGGGCGTCGTTCGAGGCGGGGATGGCCCAGCTCGGCGGCCACGCGCAGTTCATCGAGAGTCGCACGACCCAGATCGCTCACGGCGACACGCCGAAGGAGATCGGGGAGATCCTCGGCCGCTACAACGACGGGATCGCGATCCGAAACGTGGACTGGGGGCTCGGCAACGCCTACATCCGCGCGGTCGCGGAGGCCTCGCGCGTCCCCGTCCTCAACATGCAGTGCGACCTCTACCACCCGCACCAGGCCCTCGCGGACCTCATGACGATGATCGAGAAGCTCGGCGACCCCCGCGGCCGGACGCTTGACGTGAGCTGGGCGTACGCCGCCTCGTACCAGAAGCCGATCAGCGTGCCGCAGAGCCTGATCCTGCTCGCGACGCAGTTCGGGATGAACGTTCGGCTCGTGCATCCGCCCGAGTTCGAGCTGATGCCCGACGTCGTCGAGCAGGCGAAGGAGAACGCCCGCGCTTCGCGAGGATCGCTCGAGCTCATGAGCGGGTTCGAGGACGGGTTCCGCGGCGCCGACGTCGTCTACGCGAAGAGCTGGGGGGCGCTGCTCACGACGACCGACGAGGCCGAGGGCGCGAAAATCATCGACCAGTACCAGGACTGGATCACGGACGGGCGCCGGATGGCGATGGCGAGCGACGGCGCGATCTTCATGCATCCGCTCCCCGCGGACCGGGGAGTCGAGGTGACCGACGAGGTGATCGACGGCCCGCAGTCGGCGGTCTACGACCAGGCCGAGAACCGCCTGCACGCGCAGAAGGCGGTCATGGCGCTGACGATGGGCTGAGCCGCCGCCGGCCGGCTCCGAGGGGGGTCCCGGTTCAGCCAACCGTGGAAAATATCTAGAAGTCGCGATATTGCCAGTTGTAGATATTTCCTACGGTATCGCTAACACCCGTGGTCCGGGCCCGGCGCTGCGCCGTACCTACGTCATCAGCTCCTGCTGCCCAGCGTCCACGCCGTGGTACTCCGGGATCGGCTTGGGGCCGGGCACGTCGGGGATTGGCGCGGGCCCCGCCGACGACGCCGGTTCGCGCAGGCCCACCAGGTCGTCCGGCTTAACCGGCGCGCGGTTCAGCGCTCGCCCCGTCGCGTCGCGGAGCGCGGCGACGATCGCCGCAGTCGAGACGATCGTCGAGGGCTCGCCGGCGCCCTTCACGCCGAACGGGACCTCCGGCTCCGGGTCCTCGACGATCTCGGCGACCACGGGCGGCATGTCGAGGATCGTTGGCAGGAGATAGTCGGTGAACGAGGCGTTGAGGATGCGCCCGTCCTTGACCTGCAGCTCCTCCATCAACGCGAGCCCGAGGCCCTGCGCCGTCCCACCCTCGATCTGACCCTGCACCCCCTGTGGGTTGATCGCGCGACCCACGTCCTGGGCGGCGGCGATCTGCACGACGCGCACGAGCCCGAGGTCCGTGTCCACCTCGACCACCGCCCGTTCCGCGGCGAAGGCGAACATCACGTGGATGTCGCCCTGGCCGTCCGATCCGAACGACTGCGTCTGGCGGTGGTGGTAGGTGCGCGTGGCCGTGATCGGGCGGGCGCGGAGGTCGCGATCCGGCTCGGCCTCGAGCTCCTCGCGGATGGCCCGGCACGCGAGTTGGACCGCTCCGCCCGCCATCAGCGTGAGCCGGGACGCCGAGCTGGACCCCGCCGACCCGACACCCGTGTCGGGCGGGTGCAGGATCACGTGGTCGACCCCCAGCTCCGTTCGCGCGATCTGCGTGAGGATCGTGTGGACGCCGCCCCCGCACTCCACCGCGGCCGTGTGGACCTCGGCTATCGGCCCGTCCGGACCCTCGGAGAGCGTGACCTTCGCCTCGGTCGAGTCGTCGAAGCCCTCGCTGTAGGCGATGTTCTTGTACCCGACGGCGAACCCGACCCCACGGCGGATCGACTCCCCCCGTCCGACGTTGCCGGCGGCGCCGCCGGGGAGCCCCAGCGGGTCGCGGTGTCCCCGTTCGTCCCGCGGCTCCTCGGGCGGGAGCGGCAGTGCTGCACAGCGTTCGATCACCTCGCGGACCGGCGCGCTCCCGTGGATCACCTGGCCCGTGGGGAGCACGGATCCAGGGTGGAGTGCGTTGCGCAGCCGGAGCTCCACCGGGTCCATCCCGAGCGCCACGGCGAGCTTGTCCATCTGCGCCTCGTGCGCGAAGGCGACCTGCGGGCCGCCGAACCCGCGCATGGCACCGCAAGGCGGGTTGTTCGTGTAGACGCACGTCCCCTCGATGAGCGCGTTCGGGACCTCGTAGGGTCCCGCGGCGAACGTTGACGCGTTGGCGATGACTGCCGGAGAGGACGATGCGTACGCGCCGCCGTCGAGCAAGAGGCGGACTTGGACGTTCATCAGGCGCCCATCTCGCGTCGCGCCCGTCTTCGCCCAGATCCGCGACGGATGGCGATGCACGTGGCCCAGGAACGACTCGGGACGGCTGTACATGAACTTCACCGGCCGGCCAGTTCGCAGGGCGAGCATGCACGCGTGGATCTGCAGGTGCACGTCCTCCCGTGAGCCGAACGCGCCCCCCAGCCCGGCGAGCGTGATCCGGACTTTCTCCTCGGGCAGTCCGAGGCACGGCGCGATCTGCTGGCGGTCCACGTGCAGCCACTGCGTGGTGACGAACAGGTCCACGCCGCCGTCGTCGGCGGGGATCGCGAGGCCGCCCTCGGGCCCGAGCGCCGCTTGATCCTGGATGCCGGTCTCGTAGTAGCCCTCGACCCAGACGTCCGCCTGCACGCCTGGGTCGCCGTGCGCGATCCGCACGTGGCGAAGGACGTTCCCCCAATCGTGGAGCTTCGGCGCGGCGGGATCGAGCGCCTCTTCCATGTCGGTCACCGCGGGAAGCGCCTCGTAGTCTCGGGCGTCTCCGCCGCGACGATGGCGACGGGCTCGCCGTGGTAGCGAACGCGATCGGCCGCGAGCACCGGTTGGTCGGCGAACTCGAGCCCGTAGGTCGTCTTCCCCGGCACGTCCTCTGCCGTGAGCACGGCGACGACACCGGGTGCGGTGAGCGCGTCCGTGACGTGGATCGAGCGGATGCGCGCATGGGCGTGCGGGCTCCGGAGCGTGTGTCCCCAGAGCATGCGTTCGTGCCAGAGGTCGCTCCCATAGGCGAACGACCCGCGAACCTTGGGGACGCCGTCGACGCGGCGCACGGACTCGCCGATGCCGCCGCGCACGCGCTCCTCGGTTCGCCGGCTCATCGGTCCGCCCCCGCGATCCGACGGGCCACGCGATGGCCCTCCTCGGCGATCGCGTCCTGGTTCGCCGTGGCGAGCCGCCCGTCGCGAACGACGACCCGCCCCTCCACGATCACAAGTCGCGCGGACTGCGGTCGGCAGAGCGCGAGCGCCGCGACCGGGTCCTCGCCCGCTCCGGCGAAGGAAAGGCCGTCCACGCCGAAGAGCGCGACGTCGGCGCGCTTCCCCGGCTCGAGCGAGCCGAGGTCGCCGGGGCGCCCGAGGCACTCGGCCCCGCCTCGCGTCGCGATCCGCAGGGCCTCGCGGGCGGTGAGCGCGGCAGGGTCGCCGGCCGCGCGCGCGACGAGCATGGCCTGACGAAGTTCCGCGAGCAGATCGCCCGAGTCGTTCGAGGCCGACCCGTCGACGCCCAGGCCGACCGGCACGCGGGCGTCGAGGAGCGCCCGCGTCCGTGCGATCCCCGAGCCGAGGCGAAGGTTCGACGTCGGGCAGTGCGCCACCCCCGTGCCGGTCGCCGCGAGCCGAGCGAGGTCGTCGTCGAAGAGATGCACCGCGTGGGCGAGCCACACGTCCGATCCCAGGAACCCCAGGTCATCGAGCAGTTCGATCGGCCGGCGGCCGAAGCGCTCGGCGCAGAACGCCTCCTCGTCCCTCGTCTCGGCGATGTGCGTGTGCAGCCGGACGTCGAGCCGGCGTGCGAGCGCGCCCGACTCCTTCATGAGCCGCTCTGTCGCCGAGAACGGGGAGCAGGGCGCGACCGCGATCCGAAGCATCGAGCCCGGCGTCGCATCGTGATGGTGCCGAATCGCCTCCTCGGTGTCGGCCAGCGCGGCGTCGGTGTCCTGCACGATGCGATCGGGAGGGAGCCCGCCGTCGGACGCGCCCAGGTCCATCGAGCCGCGGCACGGGTGGAACCGCAGGCCGATCTCGCGGGCTGCGTCGATCTCCGCCTCGAGCAGCCCGGGGCGCCCTGCCGGGAAGACGTAGTGGTGATCAGTCGTCATCGTGCAGCCGGACAGGGCGAGCTCCGCCAGGCCGACCGCCGCCGCCGCCCGCTCCCATTCGGCGTCGATCCCCGCCCACACCGGATACAGCTCGGTGAGCCAGCCGAAGAGCCCCTGTTCGCGCGCCCGCGCCCGCGTGAGCGTCTGGTACAGGTGGTGATGGGTGTTCACGAGGCCGGGGAGCGCGACGGTACCCCGCCCGTCGATCACGTCCGCGCCTTCCGCCGCCAGCGGGCGAGCGCCCGACGAGCCCACCCACGCGATCGCGCCGTCCTCGAGGAGGATCGACCCGCCCGCGATCTCCGTGCCGGCGTCGTCCATCGTGACGACGACCTCGCAGCCATCGATGAGCAGGCGGCTCACCGCGGCGCCATCCGTTCGGCGGCAAGGCGTACCGCGTCCAGGATCTTCTGGTAGCCCGTGCACCGGCAGAGGTTCCCCGAGAGCGCCTCGCGAACCATCGCCTCCGATGGCGACGGATCCTGCGCGAGCAGGTCTGTCACGGCCACGATCAGCCCGGGCGTGCAGAACCCGCACTGCACCGCGCCCGCCTCGAGGAACGCCTCCTGGACGGGATGCAGTCCGCCGTCACCGGCGAGACCCTCGACGGTTCGTACGTCCCGATCGTCGGCCTGCGCGGCGAGCACCAGGCACGAACAGACGAGCTCGCCGTCCAGCCACACCGAGCACGACCCGCATTCGCCCTGCTCGCAGGCGTTCTTCGAGCCGGGCAGGCCAAGCTCGTCGCGAAGCATGGAGAGCAGGCTCGTGCCTTCCCATGGGTCGGCCTCGCGCCACTCCCCGTTCACGCGAACCCTCACGCGCATCCTCAGCCCCTCCGATCCGCGAGCGCCCAGGCGAGCGCGCGCCGCCCCAGCACCACACAGGCGTGGCGGCGGTAGCGCGCAGTGCCGCGGATGTCGTCGATCGGCTTCGCGGCGCCCGTGACCCGTTCGCCGAACTCCGCGAGCGTCCCTTCGGAAAGCGTCGCCTTCGGGTCGTCCCAGGCGCCGGCTCGCGCGATCTCGGCGGCGGCGAACGCTTCCGCCTCTGCCGCGCGAACGATCGTGGGCGCGACCGACCCAAGGGCGACGCGGACCGCGCGTGCCTCTTCGTCCAGGAGCAGGCAGAGCCCCGCCATCGAGATGACCATGGCGTTGCGCGTGCCGATCTTCGAGAACGAGCCGGGGCCGCGCACGGTCCGCCACCGGACGCCGGCGATCAATTCATCCGGATGGAGGGCGTTGCGCTTCACCCCGACCAGGAACTCGTGCCAGGCAAGCGAACGTTCGCCGCGGGCGGAGATCATGATGACCTCACCGTCGTGCGCCGCGATCACCGGCAGTGCGTCGCCCGCGGGTGAGGCCGTGCCGAGGTTGCCGCCGACTGTGGCGCGGTTGCGGATCTGAGGCGAGCCGACCGTCCGGGCCGCCTGGAACCAGGCGCGGAGGCCCGGGAGCTCCTGCATGATGCGCGTGTAGGTCACGCCGGCGCCCAGGAAGATGTGGCCGTCCTCCCGCCGCCAGACGGCCAGCTCGGGGATGCGCGTGAGGTCGATGAGCGCCGTGGGGCGATGCCGATCGAAGTTGATGTCGACCATCACGTCGGTGCCGCCGGCGATCGGCATAGCCTCGGGGTGCCGCGCTTTCAGCTCGAGCGCCTCGGGTAGCGTCCTCGGCAGGTAGACGTCCACGGGCTAGTACACCCCGTCCGCGAAGGCGTCGATCATCGCCCGGACATCGTCGCCCAGGGGGTACAGGATCGGGCAGGTCGTCCCCGTCTGCACGTACTCGCGGACCTTGGCCCGGCACTCATCCGGCGTCCCCGAGGCGGTGATCAGCTGGACCACCTCATCGGGGACCATGCGCATCGCCTTCTGGATCTCCTCCGGCCCCGCGGGCCAGGTGAGCACCGAGGCGATGTCGTCCAGGAGCCCCTGGTCCACGCCGCTCGCCTTCATGATGTGCGGCTGCTGCCCCAGGTACTGCGTAACCAGTTCCCTCGCACGGTCGAGGGCGAGCTCGCGGTCCTCGTCGAGCGAGCACACCACGAGCTGGGGACGGTCGATCGAGGTCAACTCCCGGCCGGCGCGCGAGGCGCCCTCGGCGAGCGCGGCGATCGCCTCCGCGTTGTAGGCCGGTCCCACCAGGTAGTTGAGCACGACGCCGTCGGCGATCTCGCCCGCGAGCTCCATCATCTTCATGCCGGTCGCGCCGATGAAGATCGGCACCTGCTTCGGCGCGCGTTCGCCGTGCACGATGTCGATCTCGATGTCGGTCACGCGCACGAACTCGCCGTGAAACGTCACGTTCTCCATGGCGAGGAGCCGGCGCGTGACCTCGACCACCTCGCGCATCGCCTGCAGGGGCTTGCGCCGGTCGATGCCGACCTTGCCGGCGAGGGGCTCCCACCACGCGCCGATCCCAAGGATGATCCTCCCGGGGGCGAGATCGTCGAGGGTCGAGAACGTGGCGGCGAGGAGTCCGGCGTTTCTCGTCCAGGTGTTCACCACGCCCGACCCGATCTTGATCCGGTCGGTGACGGCGGCGAACGCGGCCATCGGGACGGTCGCCTCCCGAACGAGCCGGCTCTCGGCCTGCCAGACGGCCTCGAACCCCCGGGACTCCGCGTAGCGCGCGTACTCCATCCCCTCCCGGATCGGGTGCTTGTCCTGCAGGTAGAGGGCGACGCGGCCCCGCGCGCGGTCGGCCATGGACGCCTATGAACCCGTCGCCGGCTCGAAGGGGTGCGGTCCGACGGCGTCGGTTCGCTCCCACAGCCGCTCGGCCGCCCCGGCCGCGTCGGCGGGGACCTTCTCCTGGTCGACCCGGGTCGTTCGACGGTCGCGCACGACCACCTCGCCGGCGACCAGCACGTCGCGCACGTGTCGCGAACCCAACGCGAACAGCCAGTGGCCGGCCAGGCCCTGGGCCGCGAGCGGCGCAGGTGGTTGGTAGTCGAGGACCACGAGGTCGGCGGGCGCGCCGGGCTCGATCCGTCCGAGCGCCGGCTCGTCGAACGCCCGACCGGCGAACGCCGCTCCCTGCGCCAGCCGGCGCAGGGTTGCCAAGGCGGGCTCGCCGGTGCCGTCCTCGCGGGCCCGCAAGAACGCGGCCTGCGACTCCGCGAACATGTCGGCGCCGATGCCGTCGGTCCCCAGTGCCACGCGGTCCCCGAGCGCCTCGACCGGCGCGCGCCCGACCGCGTTGTGCATGTTCGAACGGGCGTTGTGGGCGACCGTCGGCTCCAGGTCCAGGATCCGGCCGATCTCCGACGGATGCACGTGCACGCAGTGCGCGAGGAGGGTCCGGTGGGTCACGGCGCCGGCCTCCGCCAGCCGATCGACGACGGGCTTCGCGAAGCGGGCTTGGGAGTCGGCCTGGTCCGCGAGGTCCTCGGCCACATGGATGTGGATCCCGGCGCCGGCTTCGCGGGCGGCCTCCACACACCCGGCGAGCGTGTCGTCCGAGAGCGTGAACGACGCGTGTGCGCCGACCATCCCGCGCACGAGCTGTCGCACGTTCGTCCTCAGGAACCTGCGGTTCTCGTCGATGCCCGCCGCAGCACGCTCGGGCCCGTCCCGGTCGCTCACCTCGTAACAGACGGACGACCGGATGCCGACCTCCTCGAGCGCGTCGGCGACGACGTCGAGCGACCCGTCGATCGCGAAGGGCGAGGCGTGGTGGTCGACGAGCGTCGTCGTGCCGGCGAGGAGCGCCTCGAGGCCGCCCACCAGGGCCGACGCGCGTATCGATTCCTCGTCGAGGGCGCGGTCCAGCCGCCACCACACGCGCTGCAGGATCTGCACGAAGTTCGTCGGCGGGGAAAGGCGGTAGGGCATGCCGCGGGCGAGCGTCGAGTACAGATGCGTGTGCGCGCAGACGTTCCCGGGGACGATCAGGCATCCGGAGCAGTCCAGGCGCGGCGCGCTGTCCGAGGCGAGCGGAGGCCCGACGCCCGCGACGCGCGACCCCTCGACCAGCACGTCCGCGGCCTGCAGCTTGGGTGGATCGACCGAGGTGACGAGCGTGCCGCCGCTGAGCGCGATGGCCACGGCGCCTACGCCTCGGCGCGGGCAGACGTGAGGCGAGGCGCGGCAGCGCGGGCCGCGGGCGAATCCTTCATGGGCAGGCGCGTTCGGCGGATCCCGTCGAACGCCTTCAGGGCTCCGGCGACTGCCGAGGCGGTCGGCACGAGCGCGATCTCGCCGACCCCCTTCGCGCCGTACGGCCCCTCGGGCTGCGGCTCCTCGACGAAGATGCACTCGACCGTCGGCATCCCCGCGGGCGGGATGATGTTGAGCGACTTGAGCGTGTCGGTGACAGGCACGCCACCCTCGACGACGAACTCCTCGGTGAGCGCGTGCCCGAGCCCCATGTGCACGGCGCCCTCGATCTGCCCCTCAAGGAGCGTCGGGTTGATGACCTTGCCGACATCGTGGGCGGCGACCACCTTCGCGAGTCGTCCCTCGTCGTCCAGGATCGCGACCTGCGTCGCCCATCCGTAGGCGAAGTGTGTCGCGGCGCCCTCGGGGCCGTGGCCGGGTTTGTACGTCCAGTCGATCTTGACCTCGCCGTAGTACTCGCGCCCGGCGAGGTCAGCCAGGCGCGATCCGTTCAGCTCGGCGCGCAGCTTCGTCGCGGCTTCGATGATCGCCCGGCCCCCGAGCACCGTCGATCGCGACGCCGTGGTCTGGCCCGTGTCCAGCTCTCGGTGTGTGTCCACCACGACCCGCACCTGCGTGGCGTCCAGGCCGAGCTCCTCGCACGCGATCTGCTGCAACGCGGTGTTGCACCCCTGGCCCATCTCGGTCCACGAGTGGAAGAGCGTGACCGTCCCGTCCTCCTCCGGCCGAAGCACCGCCTTGCCGTATTCGACGATGCCGTTGCCGACGCCCGTGTTCTTCACGCCGCACGCGATCCCCGCGTACCGCGCCGACCGATAGGCGTCGCGGACGGCGAGGAGCGTCTTGCGGATCCCCACCCCGGGGCCGAGCCTTTGTCCAGTGCCGAACGTGTCGCCGACGTCGACGGCGTTTCGCCACCGGATCTCCCACCCGTCGATGCCGACCGCCTCGGCCAGGAGGTCCATGATCCCCTCGATCGCGAAGTTCGCCTGGTTCGAACCGAAGCCCCGCATGGCGCCGCATGGCGGGTTGTTCGTGTAGACGGCGCGGGTCTCGACGTCGACGTTCGGCACCCGATACGGGCCGCACGCATGCCCGCACGCGCGCTCGAGCACCTTGTCGCCCACGCTCGCGTACGCGCCGGTGTCCCCGACGATGCGTGCCCGGACGGCGAGCAGGTGTCCCTCGTCGTCGCACCCCACCGTGTACTCGAGGACCATCGGGTGGCGCTTGGAGTGGAATCGGAGGCTCTCGCGCCGCGAGAGCGTGATCAGGACCGGCCGTCCCGTGAGCCGCGCGAGCAGCGCCGCGTGCGCCTGGACGTTCAGATCCTCCTTCGCTCCGAACGCGCCCCCGTTGGAGAATCTGGCGTCGGTCCTCCCAAACCCCCTGGCCCTGCGAGAAGACATGCACCGCGACCCCCGGTTCGGGGTCGGGGACCGCCAGGGACGACTCGGGCTCGAGGAACGCGTGCTCGATGAACTGGGTCCGGAAGGTCTCGGTGACCACGTGCGCCGCCCCCGCCAGGGCGGCGTCCACGTCCCCGCGCTTCAGCTTCGACATCGAGAGCACGTTCCCGTCCGGGTGCAGCGACGGCGCGTCGGGCCGGAGCGCCTCCTCGGCATCCGTAATGGGCTCGAGCACCTCGTACTCCACCTCGATCAGCGCGGCGGCCTCACGGCCCGCCGTCCGAGTCTCGGCCGCAACCACCGCGAGCATGTCCCCGACGAACGAGGTGATCTCGCCCACCGAGACCAGCTGACGCCAGTCGCGGGTGAGCGCCCCCTGGGTCCGCTCGCCGGGCACGTCCTCCGCCCGGATCACGGCGACCACGCCCGGAAACGTCTCCGCTTTCGAGGTGTCGATCCGGACCACTCGGGCGCGCGGATGATCCGAGAACCGAACCGCGCCGTGCAGCATCCCCGGGGACCGCATGTCGTTGATGTACGGCTTGTCGCCGAGCGCGAGCTCCCGTCCCTGATATCTCGCCGTCCGCGACCCCACGCGCCCGCTCAGGTCCACCGGCGGCAATGGCTCACCGCGGCGCACGCCGCCGGCGAGCCGGATCGCGTCGATGATCTTCACGTAGCCGGTGCACCGGCAGAGATTGCCGGCGAGCCCTCGCGCGATCTCCTCGCGGCTCGGATCCGGATTCTTCGCGAGCATCGCCTCGGCCTTCATCACGATGCCGGGTGAACAGAACCCACACTGCGACGCGCCCGCCGCGACGAAGCAATCTGCCCAGGTCTCGCGCTGTTCCGCCGACAGTCCTTCCTGCGTCACGACACTCCGCCCCGCAGCGCGCTTCGCCGGCTGCGCGCAGGAGACCACGGCCTTGCCGTCGACCATCACGGTGCAGGCTCCGCACGATCCTTCGGGCGCGCATCCGTCCTTGACGGACGTCAGCGCGAAGCCTTCCCTGAGGAGCTCGAGCAGGCTCATGCCGTCGGCGACCTCGATCGAGACGGGACGACCGTTCAGCATGAGGTCCACGCGGTCATGCTATGTCCGAGCAGTGGGGCGACGCCCGCCGAACCTCAGTACCCGGGTGCCCCTCCGGTGTTCGACGAGCCGCCCGCGACGGTCACCGCAACAAACCCCGCCACGCCCTGTCCGCTCGCCTGGCCGGCCGACTCGCCGGCGAACGTGTAGAGCGGCAGTCCGTTGTAGGTGACCTGGGTGCTCCCGTCGGGGCGAACCACGGTCCCGAGCTTCGATGCGACCGAGCTTGGCGCGCTCGGCACCTTCCCACCGACCGCCAGGAGCGGCGGCCACGCCTGGGCGCACGCACCGGTGCAGGTGATGTGCCCGTTCGCCTCGGAGGGGAGGTCGTAGAGCGTCAGGCCCTGCGCGTTCACCAGCACCGTCCCGACGCCCGAGATCGACTTCGTGCTGAGCCCGCCGCCGCTCGACGCTCCGGCCTTGTTACACGCCGCAAGCGCCACGACGGCGATCGCCGCCACGGCGAACCAGAAGGACTTTCGTGCATTCATCGTCGTGTCCTCTCTCTGCTCGTTTGGGGAGTAATACGAACGAGCATGCCCAACGGCCGGACAGGTTGACGATCTTGCGACAGTTCAGTCGATCGTGACGTGCGTGCCGGTGTCGCCGGCGAGCGCGCGCTCCACGTTCTCAGGGTTCGTCACGATGGCGTGCTTCCCGCCCCGCTCGAGATACCCCACGACCGCCTGGATCTTCGGCGCCATGCTTCCCTTCGCGAAGTGCGAGCCCTCGGTCAGGTACTGCCTCGCCTGGGCGAGCGTCAGATGGTCGAGCCACTCCTCGTTCGGCTTCCCGAAGTTCAATGCCACCTTCTCGACGGCGGTCGAGATGAGGAACAGCTCTGCTCCCAGCACCGTCGCCAGGAGCGCCGACGCGAGGTCCTTGTCGATCACTGCGGCCACCCCACGAAGGTTGCCCTCTGCGTCGGCCACGACGGGGATGCCTCCGCCGCCGGTGCTGATCACGACGAGGCCCGCGGCGATCAGCGCCTTGATGGCCTGTTCCTCGACGATCCGGATCGGCGCCGGGGAGGGCACCACCCGGCGCCACCCACGTCCGGCGTCCTCCATCACGTCCCAGCCATCTTGCCGGCGGAGCATGGCCGCCTGCTCGTCCATGTAGGAGCCGATCGGCTTGGACGGGCTCTGGAAGGCCGGGTCGTCGGCGGCCACTTCGGTCTGCGTCACGACGGTCACCGCCTGCTTGTCGATGCCCAGACGCCGGAAGTCGTTGTACAGGTTCTGCTGCAGCGCGTACCCGATGGCTCCCTGGGTGTCGGCGCCGATGGCGTCGAGCGGGACCTCGTGGATCTCGTGGGCTGCCAGCTCGGATCGTCGAAGGATGAACCCGACCTGTGGACCGTTGCCGTGGGCAACGGCCACGTCCCAGCCCTCACGGATCATCCCGGCGATGTGCCAGCAGGTCTCGCCCGCTGCGATGTACTGATCGCGGACGGTCTGGTGCTGACGGTCCTTGATGAGCGAGTTGCCGCCGATCGCGACGACGGCCGTGCGTCCCACGACGCCCCTATTCGACGGCGCCCAGAACGAGCGCCAGGAGCGCCATGCGCATCACGACGCCGTTGAACGCCTCGAACCAGTAGCGCGCGTGCCGCGTCGAGTCGACGTCGGTTGGCAGCTCGTCCATGCGCGGCAGCGAGTGCAGCACGATCGCGTCGCCCTTTCCCTTGTCGCGAAGCAGCTCGCGCGTGACCTTGTACGCGTCGGGCGTGATCCCGACCTCGGAGCCACGCTCGTCACGGCCCTTGGTGTAGTCGGCCTGCACGACGGGCTCCATGTAGATGACGTCGGCGTCCGCGATGCACGCCTGCACCGACTCCTTCTCGACATACTGAACGCTTCGCTCATCCAGTTCCTTTTTGAAGTCGTCCAGCAGCGACATCTCCTCCGGGCCGACGACATAGGCCTCGGA
>VAYJ01000019.1 GCA_005888465.1 Actinomycetota bacterium | reverse complement strand
GTGAAGCCGGCGGGCATCTCGTCCCGCCACCGCTCGAACGTCGCCTCGGCGGGCAATCGGTAGAACGTGTTGTTCACCTCGACCACGGGGAAGCGAGACGCGTACCAGGCGAGCCAGTCGCGCGCGGGAAGGCCGCGGGGGTAGAAGCGCGCTCGCCACGAGTCGTACTGCCAGCCACTCGTGCCGACCAGGATCATGCCCGCGGCCCGATCTCGCGGCCCGGCGTACACTGGGCTCGTCGAAAGGAATCGATGGGACTGCTCATCTTCGTGCTGATCCTGGTGCTCCTCGCCATGGCGGGGATCCTCGGCTTCCTCGTCAAGGTTGCCCTCGGCGTGGCCCTCGGAATCATGCTCGGCCTGACGCTCGCCGGGGCGCTGGTCCTTTGGCGGGTGCGGCGGTACGTTCGCCGCGGCGTCGAACGGTGGCGCTCGGCCGGCGGCTCCTCGACGATCGAGATTCGCGACCGCCGCTCTTAGGGATCGCCGAAGAGCGCCCCCTCCGCGAATCGGCCAACGGCGTCCCCGGCGTCCCGTTCGCGCCCCTTGAAGTAGTGGTCCGTGCCCTCGAAGACTGTCACCGAGGCGCGGGGGACCCGCGACGCGAACTCCCGCAGCTTCGGCAAGGGGCAGTAGGCGTCGTCGTCGCTCGCGAGCAGCAGGACCGGTCGGTCGAAGGCCACCACGGAGCCCGGGATCGGGGGGAGATCGAGGGAGGTCTCCCCAAGCGGGAGGGCGAGGAGCGCGAGCGCCGCCACGCGATCGTCGTCCATGCTCGCGCGGAGGGCTACGTTCGCGCCGAAGGACCAACCCGCGATGAACGTGGGCCCCGCGGCGTGACCGCGGATGAACCCGATGGCGGCGCGCGCGTCCTCGATCTCGGCCGTTCCGCCCCCGAACGAACCTTCCGACCCCATCACGCCGCGGAAGTTGAACGAGAGCACGGCGAGACCGGCCCGAGCGAGCGCGATGCGGATCTGCCAGAGGAGGGGATGGTCCTTGCTCCCGCCGAATCGTGGGTGGGCATGGCAGATCACGGCGGTGCCGCGCGCCTCGCCGTCCGGATCGCGGACGACGCCCTCGAGCTGCAGGCCGTCCTTCGTCTCGATGGTGATGGCGTCCGTCGCGGCTCCAGGGGATCGAGGGCCTTCGCTGTGCGACGATGGGCAGCATGACGATACCCGGCGCCACGGGCGTGGTCCTTCGCGACCCGCTGCCGTGGCCCGAACTGAGGCAGGTCGTGGAAACCGCCGAGGACACGGGCTATGCGGCCGTGTTCGTGCCGGAGATCAGCGCCCGAGACGCCTTCGTGGCCTTGGCGGGGTTCGCCTCGGCCACGAACCGTCTCAGCCTGGGCACAGGGGTCGTCACGCTCGACGCGCGGAGCGCCGGCACCACCGCGATGGCGGCCGCCAGCCTCCAGGACCTCTCCGGCGGCCGGGCCATCCTGGGGATCGGTGCGGGCTCGAGCGGTTCGCTCGACGCGGTTCGGCGTTACTTGGGCGACGTCAGGTCCTCGATCGGCGAGCTGGAGCTCACGGACGAGGCGCGGACGGTCCCGGTCTGGCTCGGCGCGCTCGGAGACGGGATGGTGTCGCTCGCCGGTGAGGTCGCCGACGGCGTGCTCCTCAACTGGTGCACGCCGGAGCGCGTGGCGCAGGCCACGACGCTCGTTCGTGAGGCGGCCGAGCGCGCCGGGCGCGATCCGTCGGCCGTGACCATCGGTGTCTACGTGCGCGCCTGCCTGGGCATCGACGAGGACGTCGCTATTGCGGCGCTCGGCGCGATGGTGGGACGGTACGCCGCGATCCCGCACTATCAGCGGCAGCTCGAGGCAATGGGCCTGCGCGAGGCCGCGCGACCGTCGGGGCCTCCCGACGCGGTCGTGCGCGCCCTCACCGTCTCCGGGAGTCGCACCCAAGCGCTGGCCCGGTTCGACGCCTTCCGGGAGGCGGGGGCGGATCTCGTGCTCTGCTATCCGGTCCCGGCGCTCGACCCGCTCTCCTCCGTGATGGGCACCGTGCTCGCGGCCGCCCCCGATCCCGCCGTTGAGCGCTGAAGCGGCGCTTGCGCTCCGCGTCCAGGCAGGTAGACTGCATTAACACGGTTCACACGGTGGATAAGGGGAGAATCCCATGACGTACACGATCTGCGAGCCCTGCATCGACGTGAAGGACCGGGCCTGCGTCGACGAGTGCCCGGTCGACTGCATCTACGAGGGCGGCCGCATGCTCTACATCCACCCCGACGAGTGCGTGGACTGCGGTGCCTGCGAGCCGGTCTGCCCGGTGACGGCGATCTTCTACGAGGACGACGTGCCGGCCGAGTGGAAGAACTACACGCCGATCAACGCGGAGTTCTTCGCCGAATCCGTGACCGGGCTCGGCTCGCCGGGCGGAGCCGCTCAGGTGGGTCCGGTGGAGAAGGACTCGCCTTTCGTCGCGAGCTTCGCGGCGCCCGAGTAGCGCCCGGCTCATTCTCCGTCGGGAACCAAGCCGGCGGTCGCCCATTCGTCGGGGATCTCGCCAGCAGCCGGCCATCGCCGGCGCGACTTCACGGCGAGTCTGTCCATCAGCGCGACCGCCGCGGGATCCTCGCTCCCCGGACGCCATTCGACGACCCCGGCCGCAGCGGCGTCCCGCCAGATCCGCTCACCGAGCTCCGTTCGGATGACCGTGAGCGTCCACCCCTCGGATTGCCCGAGCCCTCCGAAGGAGATGTCGGCGTGCTCGGCGGCGAAGTCGGGGCAGCGCAGGCAACCAGGTCGGGTGAACTCGTGGGCGGCCTTGAGCGAGTACTGGTGCTCCTGGCCGTCGCGCGTGTAGAAGAGCAGCTTCCCCTTCACGTTCACGCGCGCCACGTCGTCCAGCGAGAGGCCCAGGCGGTCCTGCGCGATGACCTCGTTCAGTCCCTCGTAGGTAAAGGTCTTGGAGCACAGCAGGCCGAGCGTCCACGCGATGCGCTTGCGCCACTTGTTCACGCGTCGCGCTTCCATCGTTCCCGTGACGCTCGCCTGGCACGACATCCCCACGAGCGCGACCTTCGACAGGCCCATCTCCGCGGCCTTGACGAGCGCGAGCGGGTTCGCCGAGTAGGTGTAGCGGGATCCCGCGGTGGCGAGGACACCCTCGAGGTCGGTCACGACCGCCGGCTCGGCGTCCCACGGCCGCTCCTCGGAGAGCTTGGACGTGAGCGCGCCGTCGATCTGGCCGGTCTCCATGCCCCAGATGAGGAGCGCCGAGACGACGCCGCCGTCCTGGCCCTGCGCGAGCACGCGCGGGTCCGCCGCGCGCGCCAGCACCACCTCGCGGTTGATGCCGATGACCTCCTCTGGCAGCCGCGAGCGTCCGAACAGCACCTGGTCGACCTCGGGCTCCCATTCGCGGAAGCGGGGGCACGCGCGCGTGCAGATGTCGCACCCCTTATCGCCGTGCACGCAGATCTCGGGGCCCTCCGGCTGCAGCTGTACAGGCTTGTCGTCCTCGTAGCCCAGGACGTGGAACGGGCAGACGACGACGCACGCCGAACAGCCGGTGCACAGGCCCGAGGTCACGACCTCACTGAAGAGGTCACGCCATTGTGTCTTGTCCGCGGAGGAAGGCACGACTCGCCCAAGTATAGGCGGAGGGATTTCTGGGGGCCTGCTTTCCAGTGTTGGCCGGGATTGCTAGGCTCCCGGCCGTGAGTGACGAGCGAAGGCCTCATGCTCGAACCTGAAGCCGTCCAGGCGGCCTTCCTGGCGGCCGCCGGCGAGGTGCAGGCGCTCATGAACCACCTGGGGCTCGCCGCCCGCTCCGCCCCCACCGCGAAACTCGTCTTCGAGGCCGACCTCTGCTCGTCGCTCCGTCGCGCGCTGCAGTTCGGTCGCCAGGAGACCGTGTCGGTCGACACCGTCCTCGGCAAGGCCGGCGTCCTAGGCAAGCCGACCGACGTCGTCGTCGCGGCGAAGACGAAAACGGCGCAGCTCGCGATCGAGGTGCAGTGGCATCCGCGCGGCGAGGACCACGCGGGCTTCGCGCAGGCGGCGATCGGCGACCTGGCCAGGCTCGTCCTCGCCCGTTCGCGTGACGCCGTCGAGCAGGCGGCGCTCATCGTCGGCGCCCCGGCCAGGTTCTGGCGCTGGCTCCCGCAGTACGCCGAGGACCACATCGGATTCGAGCTCCTGAACGCCGACAGCGAGACGCCCGCGAGCGTGAAGTCCGACTTCCTGGCCGGCGGTACCTGGGATCCGCTCTTCCAAGGCGGGCTGGACGCCGAGCTCCCCGATCGGCTCTGGACGCAGCTCCTGCAGAAGGCCGACGTGACCTCCCCCTGGGCCGAGATGGAGCTGCGGATGCTCGAGGTCAAAGGCCTCGGCGCCGCGACCCGCGTTCGCGGCTAGCGCCCCCGCTCCACCACCCGTTTGAGGGCCCGCAGCCGCTCGTCCCATTCGCCACCGACGTCCACCATCCAGTCCATGGCCTTGGCGAGGGGCCCCGGCGTCAGCCGGTAGGTCCGACGTCGCCCGTCGGCCGTCGAATCGACCAGGCCGGCATCCTCGAGCTGTGCGAGATGCTTGGCCACCGCCTGGCGCGTGACCGGGAGATCCTCCGCGAGGCCACCGACCGTCGCTGGCCCCTCAGACAACTTGCGAATCACGGCCCGTCGAGTCGGATCGGCCAACGCGGCGAAGATTCTGTCGACGGGACGGTCGTCGGTCATGCGCACCTCGAGAGCGCGAGCGGTCGGTCCGGTAGGGGAGCTTCTGATTCGGTGACCGCGACGAGCGTTCGGCCCTCCCCGGCGTCATGGAGCACGAGCTGGACCCGTGTGGGCTCTCCAATCCGGATCCCATCGACGTCGTCGGCGATCCAGCGCCAGCGAAACGCGAATCGGCGCGGCGGCTCGACCACTTCCACGAGTCCGCGGCTCGTCGTTCCGTCGGGCCAACGAACCGAGATCGGCCGGCCGACACGCGCTTCAACCTCGACGTCGGCAGCGAGCCACGCGCCGAGGTCCTCGGTGACGGCCCTCCAGACCTCCTGGATCGAGCCCTGGATCGTGATCTCTCGCCTGATGTCGTCGGCCATGCCTCAACCGTTCCGGCAACCGTGAGGTTGCGATAGAATGCAACCCGACGGTTGCATCCTACCGCGAAGGAGGCCAACGTGAACAGCCGGATCGAGGTCATCGTCCCCACCGTGCTCGAGCCGAGCGACCGCGGCGAGCGCGTGTTCGACATCTACTCGCGCCTGCTCCGCGAACGGATCGTGTTCCTCGGCACGCCGATCGACGACAACGTGGCGAACCTCATCGTCGCGCAATTGCTCTTCCTGCAGTCCGAACAACCCAAGCGCGAGATCGCGATGTACATCAACTCGCCCGGCGGCTCGCCGACCGGGATGTTCGGCATCTACGACACGATGCAGTGCCTCCACGCACCGGTCGCGACCTACTGCGTCGGCCAGGCAGCGAGCGCCGCGGCGGTCCTGCTCGCCACCGGCGCACGAGGACTTCGCTTCGCCCTACCGAACGCCCGCGTGCTGCTCCACCAGCCCCACGGAGGGGTTGAGGGGCAGTCGAGCGACCTCGAGATCCACGCGAAGGAGATCATGCGCCAGCGACATCGTGTGGACGAGATCCTTTCCGAGCACACGGGCCAGCCTGTCGAGAGGATTCGCGCCGACACCGACCGCGACTTCATCCTCACAGCGGAGGAGGCAAAGGCCTACGGCGTCGTCGACGAGATCGTGTCGCACCGGGAGCTCTTTGCCGTGCGCGAGGCCGCACCGGCGCCGATGGACCGGGTCGGGTCCACCTAGCTCGGCTTACTCGGAGGTTCGCGAGTCGAACCGAATGCATGGTGGGCCCCCCTGTCAGACAGTCGCCGGAGCGTAGGTCCGGCCGCGGACGGCGTCAATGCCGGAGGCGAGATTCCCCGCTAGATCGAGAAGGATTCGCCGCAGGCGCATTCGTGCACGGCCTGCGGGTTGTTCACCTTGAACCCGCCGCCCAGGAGCGCGTCGTTGAACTCGAGCGTCGAGCCCGCGACGATCGGGGCGCTCTTCGGGTCGACCAGGACGCGCAGCCCGAAGGCGTCGACGACGTGGTCGTCGGCCTGGGGAGCCCCTTCGAATGAGAGCTTGTAGGTGAAGCCGGAGCAGCCGCCCGCGAGCACCCGGACGCGCAGGCAGGCGTCCTCGTAGCCCTCACGTGAGCCGAGCTGGATGGCCTTCGTGGCGGCCCTCTCAGTGACAGCCAAGACCTGAGTTTCGGTGCTCACGCACCCATCTTAGCCGTGAGATCCGCGAAGGCCGCCTGGACGGTCTCGGCGAGCGTGGGGTAGGCGTGGATGGCGGTGCCGATGGTGGGGGCCGGGGCGCGGGCGGCCATGATGGCGACGACCTCGTGGATCAACTCGTCGGCGTGCTCACCGACGATGTGGCCGCCGAGGAGCTCGCCCGTCGAACCGTCAGCAACGAGCTTCACGTGGCCTGCTCGTTCGCCCTCGATGAAGGAGCGGCTGTTCTCGGCGAACGGCGCGCGGCCGATGAGCACGTGGTCGTGCTGCTCGCTGGCCTCGGCCTCGGTGAGGCCGACGCTCGCGACCTCGGGCTCGCTGTACGTCACCTTCGGGACGACGCGGTAGTCGCGTGGGCGGGGGCGGCCGAGGATGTCGTCGACGATGACGCTGGCCTCGTAGTTGGCGACGTGGGTGAACAGCAGCTCGCCGGTCGCGTCGCCGCCGGCCCAGATGTGGGGGGCGGTCGTTCGGAGGGTCTCGGTGAGGATGGGTTTGCCCTCCGGGTCCACCTCGACGCCGGCGGCGTCGAGGTCGTGGCCGTCGAAGCAGGGCTTTCGGCCGGTGGCGACGATCAGGGCGTCGGCCTCCAGGACGTCGTGGGCGGATCCCTCGAACGTGACCCGCCATCGGCCGTGTGGGCGTTCGACGTTCGTCGCCTTGATCCCGACATGGAGGTGCACCCCGTCGGCGACGAGCGCGTCGGCGAGTGCCGGCGCGGAGTCGGCATCTTCGGCGGGGAGGATCTGGGGGAGTGCCTCGATGAGGGTGACGGACGAGCCGAAGCGCGCATAGATCTGCGAGAACTCGACCCCGATCGCGCCGCCGCCGAGGACGAGGAGCGTCGAGGGAAGGCCGCCCTCGTGCCAGATGGCTTCCTTGTTCGTCCAGTACCCGCTCCCGTCCAGGCCGGGGATAGGTGGGGCGGTCGGCTCGGACCCGGTGGCAAGCACGACGCGGTCAGCCTCGAACAGGGTCCCGTCGGCCAGCTCGACGCGGTGCTCGCCCGTGAGGCGAGCCTCCTGCATGAAGACCTCGGCGCCGTTCTCCTCGTACGGGCGGGCGCCGTTCGCGGTCTCCTCCTCGATCATCCGCCGGATGCGGGCCATGACCGCCGGCAGGTCGACCTCGACGGTCGGGATGCGGATCCCGAAGTCGCTCGCGCGCCGGGCGAGGGCGGCGACGCGCGCAGCCTTGAGCATCGCCTTCGTCGGGTCGCAGCCGTAGTGCGCGCACTCGCCGCCCAGTTGGTCGCGCTCGGCCATGGCGACGCGCATGCCGGCCCGGACGAGGGCGCCGGTCACGTCGGATCCGGTTCCACCACCGCCGATGACGAAGACGTCGACCCGTTCCATTCGAAGCCCCTGCGTACTATGGGTTTCAGGAATGTACCCGCCGCATGACCTCCGCGAACGGCTCTGGTCGGTGCTCGACCCGATCGAGGGGAGCGACGCCGCGCACCGGGCGGCGCTCCCGCCGGACACGCGTCCGGCATCGGTCGTCGTGCCGATCCTCACGTCGGCGCCGTCGCCCAGGGTCGTGTTCACGCGGCGGACGGCCACGCTCTCGCGTCACGCGGGGGAGATCTCGTTCCCCGGCGGCCTGGCCGACGACGGCGAGGACCTGTCGAGTGCGGCGCTCCGCGAGGTCGAGGAGGAGCTGGGGATCGCGCCGGCCGACGTCGAGCTGGTGGGCGTGCTGCCGTCGGTGCACACGCACGTGAGCGCTATCTTGATCGTGCCCTTCGTAGGACTCCTCGCGACCGATCCGCGGTTCACGCCGAACGAGGCGGAGATCGATTCGGTGCTCGAGTTCCCGCTCGAGGACCTGATGACCGTCGGGGCCGAGCGGGAATGGGAATGGGAGGGGCACCGATTCCGGACGTGGGTCTACGACATGGATGGCGAGGTGATTTGGGGCGCGACGGCTCTGATCCTGCAGTCGCTCGTGGGGCGGCTCCGGCCGTGAGCACGGCAGACGATTCCTCGCTCCGCTCGATCCTCGAGACGGCGCGCACGATCGCGGTGGTCGGCCTGTCCTCGAAGCCGGACCGGCCCTCGTACGAGGTCGCGAGCTACCTACAGCACCACGGCTATCGCATCATCCCGATCAATCCGAACGAGCACGAGGTACTCGGCGAGCCCGCCTACCCGTCTCTCAGGGACGTCCCCGCCGACATCGCGATCGACGTGGTCGACGTCTTTCGTCGTCCCGAGGCGACCCCGGCGGTGGCCGAGGACGCCGTGGCAGTTGGTGCGAAGGTTCTCTGGCTGCAGCTGGGCATCGTGAACGACGAAGCGGCGAGGATCGCCGGGGAAGCCGGGCTTGCCGTCGTCATGGACGTGTGCATGATGACGGCCCATAGGCGACGTTCGAGCTTTCGAGCTGAGGAGGCCGAGATGACGACGTGGGAGTACTTCGTGGCACCGCTCCTTCCCCACAACCCCGGCGAGATCCTCAACAACTTCGGCCGCGACGGGTGGGAGCTGGTGGGGGTCCTGCAGCAGCAGACGCCGGCGGGTGGCGTATCGCTCGTCGCCTACCTGAAGCGGGCGATCGCCACGTAGCTCAGGCGAGCGCCTGCTCGAGATCCTCGATGAGATCGTCGGGATGTTCGATCCCGACCGAGAGGCGCACCAGGGTCGAGGGGACCTCGAGCGGCGAGCCGGCGACGCTTGCGTGCGTCATCCGCCCGGGGTGCTCGATGAGCGACTCGACGCCCCCCAGCGACTCGGCCAGGAAGAAGACCTTCGTACGACGGCAGACCTCGAAGGCCCGCTCCTCCGACGCGGCCTCGAAGGAGACCATCCCACCGAAGTCCCGCATCTGACGAGCCGCGAGCATGTGCCCGGGATGGTCGGCCAGGCCCGGGTAGTGGACGCGCTCGACCGCCGCGTTGCGACGAAGGAACTCGGCGACCTGCGCGGCACCGCGGCAGTGCGCCTGCATGCGAACGGCGAGCGTCTTCAGCCCGCGGAGCACCAGGAAGCAGTCGAGCGGCCCCGGGACGGCGCCGACCGCGTTCTGCAGGAACGCGAGCCGGTCCAGGAGCCCGGGGTCGTTCGCGACGATCACGCCGCCAACGACGTCGGAGTGACCGCCGAGGTACTTCGTCGAGGAATGCACGACCGCGTCGGCGCCGAGCGCCAGGGGCTGCTGCAGGTAGGGCGTCCCGAACGTGTTGTCGACGACGCACCACGCGCTCGACGCGTGCGCGATCTCCGCCACGGCGGCGATGTCGACGATCTTGAGCAGCGGGTTGGTGGGCGATTCGGTCCAGATGACCTTGGTCTCCTCGCGAACCGACTTTCGGACCGCGTCAAGGTCGGTGAGGTCGACGGCGTCGAACTGGATGCCCGCGGAGTCCGTCAGGACGCGCGCGAGCAACCGGTACGTCCCGCCGTAGACGTCGTCGCCGACCACGACGTGGTCGCCCGGCGAGAGCAGGTGGAAGAACGTCGCCTCGGCCGCCATCCCCGAGGCGAAGGCGAGCGCGCCCCGGCCCTCCTCGAGCGAGGCGATGGCCTCCTGGAGCGCCGTGCGGGTCGGGTTCGCCGTCCGCGCGTAATCGTAGCCCTTGTGCTCGCCGACCGCGGCCTGCGCGTACGTCGACGTCTGGTAGATAGGGACGTTCACGGCTCCGTAGGTCGGTTCGGGGTCCTGGCCCGCGTGGATCGCCCTGGTCTCGAAGCGCATGCTCAGCCCTTCGTCCGCTCGCGGTGCGCGAGGAACTCCAGCAGGTCCGAGCGCGTGAGCACGCCGAGCGCCTCGCCGCGTTTGGCGACGATCACCGCGGGGCCGTGCTGCAGCTCCGCGAACGCCACCTCCATGGGCGCGTCGAACTCGACCATGGGGAGCGGCGGCGCCATCACCTCGGCGACGTCCGCCTGCAATGAGTCGGGGTCGCGGAAGATGCGATCGAGGAGCACGCGCTCGCGGATGGAGCCCACGTACGAGCTCACCTCGGTCGCGCTCTCGCGAACGACCGGCGCCTGCGAGATGCCGTATTCCTGGAGCCGGTCGATCGCCTGGCGGACCTTCTCGTGCGCACCGATCGTCACGAGCGTCGGCGTCTCCCCGTGCTTCGCGGAGAGCACCTCCTCGACGCGGATCGCCTCGGGTCGCTCGAGGAGCCCGTACTGCAGGAGCCACGAGTCCGAGTAGAGCTTGGAGAGGTAGTTGCGCCCCGTGTCGGGGAAGATCACGACGACCAGCGCGTCCTCGGGGAGGTCGCGCGCGACGGTGAGCGCGGCGAACATCGCGGTGCCCGATGAGCCGCCCACGAGGATCCCTTCCGACCTGGTGATCGCGCGCGCCGTAAGGAGCGAGTCGCGGTCGGACACGCGCACGTAGCGGTCCACGACCGACGGGTCGAACGTCTTCGGCCAGAAGTCCTCGCCGATGCCCTCGGTCAGGTAGGGCTTGGCCTCCTCGCCCGGCGCCGCGGAGAAGAGCGATCCCTCGGGGTCGGCGCCGACGACCAGCAAGCCGGGCTTCTGCTCTTTCAGGAACCGACCGGTCCCCGTGATGGTCCCTCCCGTGCCGACGCCCACGACCAGCACGTCGATCGCCCCGTCGGTCTGCTCCCAGATCTCCGGCCCGGTGGTGTCGTAGTGGGCCGAGGGGTTCTCCTCGTTGAGGTACTGGTTCGGTTGGAAGGCGCCGGGGATCTCCTCGGTTAGGCGGTCGGCGACGCGGTAGTAGGACTCGGGCGACTCGGGGGCCACGGCGGTTGGCGTGATGACCACCTCGGCGCCGTACGCGCGCAGCAGCGCGACCTTCTCCTGGCTCATCTTGTCGGGCATGACGAAGATGCACTTGTAGCCCTTGATCGCTGCGGCGATCGCCAGGCCGTGGCCGGTGTTGCCCGACGTCGGCTCCACGATCGTCCCGCCGGGCCGAAGGAGGCCGGCGCGCTCGGCGCTCTCGATCATCCGAAGGCCGATCCGGTCCTTGACGCTCCCGCCGGGGTTCAGCATCTCGAGCTTGGCGAGGATCGTGGGGCGCACGCCTCGGGTCACGCTTCGCAGGCGAACGAGCGGCGTTCGGCCAACCGCGTCCAGGAAGGAGTCCAGAACCTGCATCGGGCGATTGTAGAGGGCAACCCTCAGAACTCGACGTCGAGCGCGCCGGTCTCCGACACCGTCGTCGTCGCACACGCGTTGCCCGCGGCGTCGGTCGGCGTGCTCGACGGAGGCCAGGATATCGTGCCCGGAACCGCGGCCAGGAGCACCGTTCCGCTCGCCGCGCCGAGCGTGATGGTGATCGTCGAGCCGCTTCGGACCATGGTGGAGGGCGTACCCGACGCGCCGAACGTCACCGTGCCGAGCACGTAGCCGGTGCCGCCAAGGTCGACCGTGCCGAGCGGGAGCTGGCTCGTGTTCGTCGCGTTCCACACCTGGAACGTGTCGTGGGGAACGCCTTGGATGATGCGGACGACCACGTTGGTGGACGTCCCCGTCCAGCCGGCGAGCACGGAGTTGGGATCGATGGCCTCGGTGTAGGTGAACGTCAGGCCGTCGCCCAGCTCCGCCCTGCCGGCGGTGCCGCCTGCGCCGTTCGCGGTTTGCACGTCGGATCCGGCCGGCGCGGTGTTGTCCACGGTCACGGTGAAGCCCGTCTGGGTGCCAGAGTTCCCGGCCACGTCGGTCGAGGTGACCGCGTAGGTCGCCGTCCCTGCCCCGAGGTTCGCATCGGCGGTGATCGACGATGTTCGGTACCCATAGGTGACCCCGCCGATCGTGAAGCTCCCAGCGCTGAACGAGACGGCGGTCTGCCCGCTCGAGATCGTGGACACGTTGGCTGTGACGCTCGCCACGCCGCTCGCGGGGTTCCCTGTGTCGGAGACGTTCGCGTACACGAAGTAGGTGCCACCTTTGTGGATCGCGCCGGGGGTGCCCCCCGCGGTCTTCGCGATGATCGTGGCGCTCACCGTCGGCGCCACCCAGTCCGTCGCCGCCGCGAACGAGTCGCCTGCGTTCGACGTGGTGGCGCTGAAGCGTCCGAAGGTCGAACCCACGCCGCCCGCAGCGGCGCCCAACAGGAAGCACACCGCCGCCGCGGCGGCGATGAGAGGTGTGCGGCGCCTCACCGGGCACCCCGCGCCGCACGGGGCCGCCAGATCTGAACGAGCAGCGAGCTCGCGAGCAGCGCGGCGGGCACGACCAGCAATCCGACCGCACCGACGCGCGTTCGGCCCCAGAAGATCGGACGCCCGATCGCCGGGATCCGGAGGGTCACGCGCCCGAGCCTCCCGTCCGCGCGGATCGTCCAGCGCTGCAGCGCGTTGCTCGCGTCACCCTTGGTCGTGACGGCGTACGTGTCGCCCTGGATCTGCACGCCGCGGACCCGGTGCGTGATGAGCGCGGTGGGGTCGGTCGGGTCGCGGAACGTGACGACGTCGCCGATCCGGATCTCGCGCGGCGAGATCATCCGGTCGATCACGAGATCCCCCGGCCGAAGGAGCGGCTCCATGCTTCCGGAGATGACCACCAGCGACCGCAGGCCGATCAGCGTGCCGAACGTGATGAAGAGCGCCACCGCGACGCCGTAGCCGATGATCGCCCAGAGCGCGATCCGGGCACCGAGCCGCGATGCGCCGCTGAGCGGCTCGCGGGTTCGGCGGCGCCGGGCGCGGTGCTGCGGCGTCCACGCGTGGGCGGGGGAACGTTCGAGCGTGCGCACGTCAACCGCCCGCCGGTTGCGCAAGGAACTCCACGCTCACGGTCTCATCGACGATGTAGCCGGCCGCCGCTGGAGCGAGCCACGCCGACACCTCGAGTGCTGCGGCCTTGCCGGATGCCAGCGTGAACGACGCCTGCGTCCACGATCGCAGAGCTCCCAGCGGGCCGCTGAAGAGCGTCTGCCCCCCGTCGTCGATCCGGACCATCAGCGTCCCGTCGATCGACCCGCTCGAGGGAAGTGCGCGCACGTGCACCGCGAGCGCCACGCCCGTTCGGTTTCGGACGGTGAAGGAGCCGCGGAGCTCCGAACCGGCGGTTGGCGCCATGCCGGTCGCGAAGAATGCGGGCCCTGCGGGGAGCGTCTGCAGCTCGCCGGTCGGCTGGACGGCAACGGTCAGGTCGAGCCCTGGGGTCCCGGTTCCCGGGGACACGCGCCACGCGAGGATCGAGACGACCGCGAGCGCGACGCCCGCTCCGATCCCGGACCACCGGACCCAGCGCTCGCCACGAGGTCTGTTCGCCACCGCGACTCCTCTCACGCGAGCGCTACTGGTTCTGTGCCTCCCACGTGAAGGCGTGCAGGCCCGTCGTCAGGCCCTGGGCGTTGTTGTTGTCCTGCAGCGTCAGCGTGAACCGATACACAAGCGTGTCGTTCTGGTTCCATTGTGTCTGGCCGCCGGGGTAGGCGAGGACCCCGTTCGAGTACACGTTGTGGGTGGACGCGAAGCTCTGCAGCGTCCCGGTGAAGATGTTCGACTGCAGGCTGAACCCCGTGCAGCCGGGGAACGTGGGGCTGCCCGACCCCTTGTCGATCGTCATGTCCAGGTACTGCCCGAGGGGCCCGATCGTCGAGGTGGTGTAGACCTTCACGTCGGCGGCGAGCGTGCCCGTGTATGTGAGCGTGATGCACGCCTGAACCGAATCGCCCGGCTTCTTCCCGCTCACGCTGTACATCGCGGAGCCGGCGTCGTTGTCGGCAATGATGACGGACCCGGACGCGAACTGGTTGTTGCTGTTCGAGGTGGTGCTCGAGAACGCGCCGAACGTGCCAACGCCAACCAGGGAGCAGAGCGCCCCCAGGACGAGCAGCGTCAGGAGGACCTTCCGCTTCCGGTCAGGATCTTCGTGGCGCGCCATCGCACCTCCCCCCAGAGCCATCGACAGATGCGCAGGGTGGCTTGACTAGCCAGAAAGGGTGGGCGCGGCGGTCCTTTCCGGCCGGGGCAGGGGAGCCGGTGCGGCCAGGTAGAAGCCCTGGCCGAAGCAGATGCCGAGCCCCTGGAGCGTCCGCATCTGGGCTTCGGTCTCGATGCCCTCGGCGATGATCGCGACGTCGGTCTGCGCGCCGAAGGCGATGAGCGCAGCTGCCAGCGCCCGCTGCCAGCGGTCGGTCTCGACATCGCGCGTGAGGGCGATGTCGAGTTTGATGAAGTCGGGCTCCAGGCGAACGATGTGACGGAGGCTCGCGAACCCGGCGCCGGCGTCGTCGATGGCGAGCCGGAGCCCGCGTGCGCGAAGCGGCGCCATCGCCTCCTTCAGCGGCTCGTAGTCGTCGATCGGCGACTGCTCGGTGATCTCCACGACCACCCGCTCGACCGGGATGTCTCGGAATTCCTCGGTGAGGAGCGGCGAGGCTGCGGTCTCGGGGGAGAGGTTGACGGCGAGGTACGTGTGCTCGTTGATGCTCTCGAGGCGCGCGAGGGTCGCGCGAAGGGCGGTGAGCTCGAGCTCGATCCGAAGGCCCATCATCTCGGCTTCGGCGAGCCAGGCCGAGGGGCTGCGGTGCGCCCGCCCCGGGAATCGCGCGAGCGCCTCGAGCCCCACCACCTTCCGGCGGTTGAGCTCGAAGATCGGCTGGAAGGCGATCGTCAAGCCGTCGCCGGTGATGAGGTGGCGAACCCGCTGCACCCGCACCTGCCGCTCCTGGGCGCGCCGCTCGTCCCGGCGGTACTGCCCCGCGAGCTCGTTCAGGACCTTCGTCGCCACCGGGTAGGAGAGCATGGCGTCGCCGCGCACGCAGCTGAGGATCGCCTCGATGATGAAGCTCGGTGGCTCGGTCTTCACCAGGTAGCCGACGGCCCCGGCGCGGATCATCTCGAGCACCGCGGAGCGATCGTCCAGCATCGACAGGGCGAGCACGCGCGTGCCCGGGGAGAGCTCGCGGATCTCGCGCGCCGCCTTCGCTCCCCCTCCGAGCGGCATCCGGACATCCAGCAGCGCCACGTCAGGGCGGAACATCGAGGCGAGCGTCGCCGCCTCTTTCGCGTTGCTCGCCTCGCCTACCACCTGCAGGTGGTCGTCGCCGTTCAGCAGCTCCGCCAGCGCCTGGCGCGCTCCGGCGTCGTCCTCGGCGATCAGGACGCGGATGGGCACGGTCGACTCCTGCATGGCCCCTCTCGACATGCGCCTGGAAACTATGGGTGAGCGAGCCGGGGGTTGCAAGCAATCGACCTCATGCATTCGCCAGCCGCCACATGGAGGACCCGTCAGTGAAGTACAGCAGGTGATCGGGGCCGCGCTCCATCGAGAGCACGAACGAGCTGTGCGTGTACACGACGCTCTCTGACGCGATCCCGAGTCGGTCGGCGGTCAGCACGACCTGCCAGATCTGGCCGGTGTTGTACGCCATGAAGAAGAGCGAGCCCTCGGCGCCGGTCAGGCCGCACCCGACGCAGAACGCGGCGCCGACCGGGGCGATCGTCGGGGTGAACCAGGCGAGCGGCAGCACCGGGTTGGGGCCGTCCCGATTGGTGTTCGACGGCGGGTTCGGGTCACTGCAGTTCTCGCTCGGGCCCCATCCGTAGTTGGCGCCCTTGATGATCAGGTTGAGCTCGTCGTTGCACGAGGGGCCGTTCTCCGTCTCCCAGAGGTTGCGCGTGAGGGGATCGAACGTGAACCCGTAGGAGTTGCGGTGCCCGTAGGTCCAGATCAGGCTTCCGGGGAATGGGTTGTCGGCCGGGACCGCGCCGGTCGCGGTCATGCGAAGGATCTTGCCCGCGTCGTTCGTGAGGTTCTGGGAGTTCGCGGGGTTGCTCGCCTCGCCGATCACCACGTAGAGCTTGCCATCGGGCCCGAACAGGATCCGACCGCCGTTGTGGATCGTGTTCGCGGCAACGTCCTCGGTGAAGATCACGCGGGCGCCCCTGCCCGTTCCGCCGACGTCGGGGATGCGGATGATCTGGTTCTCGATCGTGCCGTTCACGTTGCGCGTGGCGTACGCGTAGACGGAGGGCCGGGTCGCGTAGTTCGGTGGGAGCGCGATGCCTAGCAGGCCGCGCTCGCCGTCGGTCTCGAGGTTCGCGATCGTGAAGAACGGCGTATTGGAGCCCGTGGATGGATCGTAGATCCGGATGGTCCCGGTGTAGCGCTCGCCGTAGAAGATGCGGCCGTCCGGCGCGAACGTGAACGCGGCCGGCCACGCGAGGCCGTCCACGACGAGCTGCGCACCGATCGCCTGCGCGCGCGCAGGTCGCGCGAGCACGGGGGCGGGGAGCAGGAGCGCGGTCGCGATCGCGGCCGCCGGCACGATGAGGCGTCGCATGAGTGGGCTCCCTTCGGGCGGGGGGGTGAGGGCCCATTCTTGCCGAACCCGCGACTCCTGTCCATCTTGCGCGGGGGCCGCGGCCGCCGCATGCTGGAAGGCGTGAGCACGACCGAGGTCCCCGAGGTCCGGGCGCCGCGCGGCAGCGAGCTGTCCTGCAAGGGCTGGCCGCAGGAGGCCGCGCTTCGGATGCTCATGAACAACCTCGACCCCGACGTCGCCGAGCGACCGGCCGACCTGGTCGTCTACGGGGGCACCGGCAAGGCGGCGCGATCGTGGGACGCGTTCCACCAGATCGTGCGGGCGCTCCGGGGGCTGGAGGACGACGAGACGCTCCTCATCCAGTCGGGCAAGCCCGTCGGCGTGTTCCGCACGCAGCCGTCTGCCCCCCGCGTCCTGATCTCGAACGCGATGCTGGTCCCGAAGTGGGCCGACTGGGAGACGTTCTGGCAGCTCGAGGCCGCGGGGCTCACGATGTACGGCCAGATGACAGCGGGCTCCTGGATCTACATCGGGAGCCAGGGCATCCTGCAGGGCACGTACGAGACGCTCGGCGAGCTCGGCGGGCAGCGGTTCGGCGGGTCGCTCGCGGGCCAGATCGTGCTCACGGCCGGGCTCGGTGGGATGGGCGGCGCGCAGCCGCTCGCCGTCACGATGAACGAAGGCGTCGCGATCTGCGTCGAGGTCGACCCTGCGCGCATCGAGCGGCGGATCAAGACGCGCTATCTGGACCGCGAGACCGCATCGATCGACGAAGCGGTTCGTTGGGCCGAGGGGGCCGCCGCGGCGCGTGAGCCAGTCTCCATCGGCCTGGTCGGCAACGCGGCCGAGGTCTTCCCCGAGCTGCTCCGGCGCGGGTTCCCGGCGGACGTCGTCACCGACCAGACGAGCGCGCACGACCCACTGGGCGGCTACGTCCCCATGGGCCTGACCGTGCAGGAGTCGGCGGACCTCCGGCGCCAGGCGCCGGAGGACTACACGAAGCGCGCGTACGCCTCGATGGCGGCGCACTGCGAGGCCATGGTCGGGTTCCTGGATCGCGGGTCGGTCGTCTTCGACTATGGGAACAACCTGCGCGCCGGCGCGGAGCAGGGCGGACTGGCGCACGAGCGGGCGTTCGCCTACCCTGGCTTCGTCCCGGCGTTCATCCGGCCGATGTTCTGCCTGGGGAAGGGCCCGTTCCGATGGGCCGCGCTCTCCGGGGACCCTGCGGACATCCTGGCCACGGATCGGGCTGTGGCGCGGCTCTTTCCGAACGACGAGCGCCTGGCCCGGTGGCTTCGGCTGGCCGAGGATCGCGTCGCGTTCCAGGGGCTTCCGGCGCGCATCTGCTGGCTCGGCTACGGCGAGCGGGATCGCGCGGGCGAGGTCTTCAACGAGCTCGTTCGGAAGGGCGAGATCTCGGCGCCGATCGTGATCGGACGGGACCACCTGGACGCCGGGAGCGTCGCGTCGCCATACCGAGAGACCGAGGGTATGCGGGACGGGTCCGACGCGATCGCCGACTGGCCCATCCTGAATGCGCTCCTCAACACGGCGGCCGGCGCGCACTGGGTGAGCGTCCACCACGGCGGTGGCGTCGGGATCGGGTACTCGATCCACGCCGGCATGGTCGTGGTCGCGGACGGCACCGACGACGCCGCCGGGAGGCTGCAGCGCGTGCTCACCACCGACCCGGGCATGGGCGTGATCCGCCACGCCGACGCAGGCTACGAGGAGGCGCTCGCGACGGCGCGCGAGCGCGGCGTCAGGCTTCCCTGGCTCGAGTAACGAGCCCCGACCTCAGCTGCGCCGGCGCAGTCGCTCCTGCACGGCGTCGCTGCGGAGCTCGCGCAGGGCATCGGCCGCGATCCATCGCGCGGGTCCCGTCCCCTGTGCCTGGATGCGGAGCGCCACGCCGATCGCCCGCTCGTTCAGCGCCAGGTTGCGCTTGCCGATCTGTCGCAGCGCCCAGTTCACCGCCTTCTTCACGAAGTTCCGCCCGTCCCACGCCTGCCGTTCGATCAGCGGAAGGAACCGCGCGATGGCGTGATCGGAGGCGCGTCGATCGTGCACGGCGAGCGACGCCATGAGCGCGAACCCCGCCCGCTTGACGAACTCCTCCTCGCGCGAGCTCCACGCGGCGGCCTTCGCGTAGGCGAAGGGCGTCCGGTCGAACAGGCCACCGCACGTGACATCGACCATGTCCCACGAGTCGAACCCTTCCGCCCAGTCCTCCATCTGCTGTTCGGTAACCGTTGCGGGGTCCTCTACCATGGAGGCGAGAAGCCGCGCCTCGTGGATCCGGGACCGCCAGAGCTGCCCGGCGAGGCGGTGGTCGGTCCCAATCCGCTTCGCCAAGGCGCGGAGGCTCGGCATCGAGATCCCGAGTGCCCGTTCGGTCCGGATGCCGAACCGAGCCATGCCCTCCCGGCCGGCCGGACCGGCGAGCCGATGCAGCTCCTCGAGCACCTCCTGATACCGCACGAACTCCCGACCTCCGGCTTGCTGGCAGCGGACCCGAGAGCTTAGCCTGCGGCGGACATGACCATTCTGATCGGCGAGCGGCTGGATCGCGCGGACGTGGCCGCGGTGGCGCGCGGGGCGAGCGTCGAGCTCTCGCCCGGCGCGCGGGGGCGACTCCAAGCCTCGCGCGACGTCGTCGCGTCCAAGGTCGAGGCGGGGGAGACCGTGTATGGGGTCACCACCGGACTGGGGAGCCTCGCGTCCGTTCGCCTGCAGCCCGACGAGGTTCGGCGGCTCCAGCTCGATCTCCTCCGGTCCCACGCGGTCGGCGTCGGCCCCGCGCTCTCGCGCGAGGAGGTCCGAACGATGCTGCTGCTCCGCGCCCACGTGCTCGCGCTCGGGTATTCGGGCGTGCGCCCGGTCGTTGTGGAGCGGCTGATGCGGCTCCTCAACGAAGACCTCCTCCCCATCGTGCCCGAGCAGGGATCCCTCGGCGCGTCCGGAGACCTCGCGCCGCTGGCCCACCTCGCGCTGCCGCTGATCGGCGAAGGCGAGATCCAGGTCAACGGACAGCGCGTCCCCGCCGGCGATGCGCTCCGCGCCGCAGGGATCGAGCCGCTCGAACTCGAGCCGAAGGAAGGCCTCGCGCTCATCAACGGGACGCAAGGGATGCTGGCCGTTGGCTTGGTCGCCGCCGATCGCGCGCGGGCGCTCGCCCGGACCGCCGACATCACAGCGGCGATGACGATCGAGGCGATTCTCGGGACCGACCGGCCGTTCGACGAGCGCCTACACCGCCTGCGCCCCCACCCTGGGCAGCTCGCCTCTGCCGCCAACCTTCGCGCCCTGCTCGCGGGGAGCGAGATCACGGCATCGCACCGGAATAGCGCGCATCTCGTGCAGGATGCGTATTCGCTCCGGTGCGCGCCGCAGGTCCACGGCGCGTTCCGGGACGCCCTCGGTCACGCCGACTCCGTGCTGGAGATCGAGGTGGGCGCCGTCTCGGACAACCCGATCGTCTTCGCCGAGACGGGCGAGGTCGTGTCCGGCGGCAACTTCCACGGGCAGCCCGTCGCGGTCGCGCTCGACGCGCTGGCGGTCGCGACCGTGGGGCTGGCTTCGATCTCCGAGCGGCGCCTCTATCGTCTGCTCGATCCGGCGACCAACAACGGCCTGCCTGCGTTCCTGGTCGATAAGGCCGGGATGAATTCGGGGTTCATGATCGTGCAGTACACGGCCGCGTCGCTCGTCTCGGAGTCGAAGACCCTGGCCCATCCGGCGTCGGTCGATTCGATCCCGTCCTCCGCGGGACAGGAGGACCACGTGAGCATGGGCATGACGGCCGCCCGCCACGCGCGTGGATGCGTCGCGAACGCCGAGGTCGTAGTAGCGATGGAGGTCCTCTGCTCTGCGCAAGCCCTCGAGCTCCGCGCCCTCACGCCCGCTCCGGCGACCCGGGCAGCCCTCGCTGCCGTGCGCGAGGTGATCGCGTTCCTGCGGGAGGACCGCGGGCTGAAGGCGGACGTGGACGCAGCGATCGAGCTGGTTCGGTCGGGCGCGTTGCTCGAGGCGGTCGGGGCCGTGACCGGCCCGCTCGTCTGACCGCACAGAGCCGAGGATCGACCCTAGTGATGACGGCGCCTGTCAACCAGCTAAGTGGATCAGCGTTACTTATGCTCTGATCGCTCGCCCGCGACCCACGTTTGGGCCACGGGATTGTGGCCGGGCCGGTAGGCGATCATCGCCGGATCGTCGGTGTCGAGGACGACGAAGTCCGCACGCTTGCCGACTTCCAGCGAGCCGACCCGGTCATGCAGTCCGAGGACCCAGGCCGCGTTGAGGGTGGTTCCCGAGAGCGCCACCTTCGACGGAACGCGGTAAAGAGCGGCGGCCGTCGAGATCACCTCGGGAATGGAGAGGCACGGCGACGTGCCGGGGTTGAAGTCGGGCGCGAACGCCAACGCGGCTCCCGAGGCCAGGAGCGCGGGTACGTCCGGTGGGCTCGCGCCGAGGAACAGCGTGGAGGTGGGAAGCGGGACGCCCACGGTGTCGGATGCGGCGAGCGCCGCCGCGCCCACCGGGCCGACGTGGTTGAGGTGGTCGGCGCTTCGCGCGCCCACGGCGACGGCGGCCTCGGTAGCACCCGAGTGTCCTAACTGGTCGGCATGGCATCGGATGGCGAGTCCGTGCTCTCGAGCGGTGTCGGCGACCCGGATGAGGTCGTCCACCGAGAACGCGATGTCCTCGACGTAGACGTCCACGGCATCGACGAGGTCCTCGCCGGCCGCGGCGGGGATCAGCTCGCCGCAGACGAGGTCGACCCAGCGCTGGCGCCCCATCCCCTCGGGGACCGCGTGGCAGGCGAGCAGTGTCACCGTCGTGGTCTGCGGGATCGAACTCGCGAGCCGGCGAGCAAGCCGGGCCTGCCGCAGCTCGGCTTCGACGGACAGCCCGTAGCCGGTCTTCAGCTCGACCGCCGTCGTCCCATGGGCGAGCATCTCCGCGGCGAGGGGGAGACAGAACGCGAGCACTTGGTCGTCGTTTGCGCCGGCGAGGAGGCGAGCACTTCGGTAGATGCCGCCACCGCCACCCTGCACGTCGCGATACGTTTGGCCGAAAAGCCTCGCGGCGAACTCGTCCGCCCGCCAGCCGAAGAACGGCAGGTGGGTATGACAGTCCACGAAGCCGGGAATGACGGCACCGGCCCCCTGGACGATCGGGGCGGGCCGCTCGGCGTCGGGCAGCGCCGCGGCGGGACCGACGTGGGTCAGGATGCCGCCGGCGCGCCCAGCGCGTTACCACGGATCGGCAGGGCGCCTGTCGGCGTGACCAGCAGCGGAGCGAGGAGCGTGCCCGAGCTCACGGGCCGATTCTGCTCGATCTACCCTCAAACGCGAGCGGGCGGATGCCGATACTCAAGGCGTCTGCCCGCGCACCAGACGAGACATCCTGCCGGCTACCCGGCGGGACAAGCAGCGCACGGGAGGGCGCCCGGGCGCTGCATATGCCGAAGGGGGGACATGCGGGCAGTCCCCCCTTCGGTTTGTTCCGGACACAGCTAGCCGCCGCAGATCCCGACGCACCCCGGTCGCCAGACCATGAGCACGATGATGGCGGTGATCAACATCGTCAGGAGCGCGCCGCCCATCGCGAGCCGCTTCCCGAGCGCTGCGATCTGGGGGGGCGGCCCGTCCGTGGCGGCTCCAGGCGTGGGCGCAGGCATGCGCTCGATGGCGTGGAGCATCTTCACGGTGTTGGTTCGCTGCACCAATACCGAGAGGGCGAAGGCGATCGCGTACAGGATGATCGCGATGACGAGCCACGTGTTCTTCCACAATGGGAAGTGGCCGGACCAGATCAACGCGACGCCGAGGAAGGGCATGACGACGGCGGCCGGAATGACGATTTTCGTCTCGATCGCGTGACCGATCTCGGTGACGACGTGCGCGTTCTTGGGGTCCTTGCGGGCGTAACTTGCGATCAGGCCGAGCGCGTAGATCGGCCCGAACGCGGCGATCGCGGCGAAGATGTGGAGCAGCAGCCAGAACCGGAACCAGGTCATCCGTGCCTCCCACTCGACCGATCGACCGCGCGTACTCTGGCCACCGAGGACGCATTCGTCAAGTCCGGAGGCGATCGATGCGATTCGAGCAGGCTGCGGTCATTGGGGCGCCACCCGAGCGCGTCTGGTCCGTGGTGAGCGACTGGGAGCGCCAGGCTTCCTGGATGCCCGACGTCAGCCGGATCGAGGTCCGTGGGCCGAAGCGGGAGCTAGGAGCGTCGATGACGGTTCGCACGAAGGTCTTCGGGATCCCCGCGGCGACCGATCTCGTCCGGGTCACCGTGTGGGAGCCGCCGCGGCGACTGGTGGTCGACCACGTCGGGGTGGTCACGGGGACCGGGCAGTGGCGGCTCGACCCTGTCGATGAGCGCAGCACGCGGTTCACCTGGATCGAGGAGATCCGGATGATGCCCCCGGTCCTCGGGTCGATCGCGCTCTGGCTGTATGCACCCTGGCAGCGATGGATGCTGCGGCGTTCGATCGGGAACCTGAAGCGGATCGCGGAGTCGGGCTAGGCGAGCGACTCGACGTAGCCCCGCAGGTCGCCCAGATGGGCGAACGCGTGCCGGAACATGCCGTCGGACGCCCCCGTCAGTCCTCCCAACCGGGCACCAACGCTCTCGCGCCTGGCGAAGGACTTCGGCGGAGGCGCGCTCCACTCGCGATCGGAGAGCCCCTCGATCTCCCGGATCAGCCGCTCGTGGACCTCGCGACTCTCGGCGAGGACGCGCTCGAGGGACCACTTCGCCTTGCGTACGTGGTTGGCGGCGTTCACCTCGTCGGCGGCGCCAACGGTGTCGGGCTCGGCGCCCTGCTTCCAGACGGTGAGCGCCGACAGGGCGAGCTCCTCCCAGAACGCGAGGTGCCCGACGAGGTCCTTCGCCGACCAGTCGCCGTCGCCGATGGTCGCGGCCCTCGTCATGTGCTCGGGCGTGAGACCTCCCAGCAGCTCCTGGACCTGTGCGTCGCCGTCTCGAAGCGTGCCGAGCGCCTCCTGGCGCGTGACGTCCTGCATGCGCTCAGCTCCGATCGCGCGGCGGGACCGTCAGGTCCCACCACGGATGCCTCGCACGGCTCGGCCCACCGAGGTCAACGTGGATGTGCTTGAGCTCGCGGTATTCGTTGAAGCCGACCTCGCCGTGCTCGCGACCGATCCCCGATTGCTTGTAGCCGCCGAACGGGTAGCGCGGGTTGATCATGTGGTAGTCGTTGATCCACACGGTGCCCGTGCGCAGGCGCTCAGCGACGCGAACGGCTCGCGACGCGTCGCTCGACCACACCGCGCCGGCAAGTCCGTAGATCGAGTCGTTCGCGAGGCGCACGGCCTGATCCTCGTCGTCGAAGGGGATCACCGCGAGGACCGGCCCGAAGATCTCCTCCTGGGCGATCTTCATCGAGTTGTCGACGCCCACGAAGATCGTGGGGCGGTAGTAGTACCCGCCGTCGTGGCCCTCGACGGCCGCGCGTTCCCCGCCGACCAGCACGTCGGCGCCCTCCCCGCGCCCGATGCCCACGTAGCGCTCGAGGGTGTCCAGCTGGGTCTTC
>VAYJ01000108.1 GCA_005888465.1 Actinomycetota bacterium | reverse complement strand
CGTCGCGATGTACGCGGCGAAGGAGACCCGCGGCGGCTACGAGATCTACTCGCCGGCTCGGGACCGGCACTCCGCGACCCGGCTCACGCTCCTCTCAGAGATCCGGCGAGGCCTGGAGCGCGAGGAGTTCACGCTCTTCTACCAGCCGAAGATGGATCTGGTGACGGGCTCCGTCAGCGGGCTGGAGGCATTGATCCGCTGGCATCACCCCGACCGCGGGATGGTCCTGCCCGTGGACTTCATCGAGCTAGTGGAGCGTACCGTGCTCGTGCGCCCGCTCACCCTGTACGTCCTCAACGAGGCGCTCTGGCAGCGGCACGCGCTCGCGCGCGAGGGCTATGACCTCCCGCTCGCGGTGAACCTGTCTGCGAGGAACTTGCTGGACACCGACCTCCCCGAGCAGGTCGCGACGCTCCTCGATCGCTGGGCGACCCCGCCCGAACTCCTGATCCTAGAGCTCACCGAGAGCTCCCTGATGACCGACTCCGCCCGGTCGGTCTCCGTGCTCTCGCGCCTGTCGAGCCTGGGCGTGAAGGTCTCGATCGACGACTTCGGCACCGGGTACTCGTCGCTCAGCCACCTCCGGCGCCTCCCGATCAACGAGATCAAGGTCGACCGGTCGTTCGTGACGAACATGCTCCGCGACCCGAACGACGCCATGATCGTGCGCGCGACCGTCGATCTCGGGCGAAACCTGGGACTCGAGGTCGTGGCCGAGGGCGTCGAGGACGAGGCGACGTGGCTCGCCCTGCGGCGGATGGGCTGCAACATGGTGCAGGGGTTCTACGTGAGCCGGCCGCTCCCGGGCCGCGAGGTCCTGCCGTGGCTCGCCTACCAGTCGGGAGAGGACCTGCTCGCGCGCGACCGGATCGCCGCGCCCCTCCTCCGGGTCGCGATCTGAGCGCCCGCTAGGGCGAGGACGACACCGAGGGCGAGGAGCCGCCGCCGCCCGTCCCGCTCCCTGACTGGCCGACATGGAACGCCCCGATCTGGATCACGAACGCGACGGCGATGAGCAGCGCCCCGATGAGGGTGGCCATGCGCTCCTGGCGGCGCTCCGCGGTCCCGCGGATGACGGCGAGCGCGCCCCATCCCACGACGAGCGCGCCGAGCGCCCCGATGGCGAGCGCGACTTCGGTGACCTGCTGACGGCTGGCGGCGATCATGGCGCCGAATCCTATCCTGCCGTCCGGAAAAAGGTGCGGGGACCCGTCAGTGGTCGAGCTGGTGGCGGTGGCCCGACCGGCCGTGGGCAATGAGCCCGACCGCCTTCAGGATCCCCAGGACGAAGAGCGCGGGGATGAAAACCACGAGCGCGAGCCCGATGAGCCCCCCGAGGGCCCAGGTGAAGAGCGGGGGCATCGTGGCGTTCACGTCCTCTTCTTCTTCGGCAGGACCGGGCCGTGAGTTGCGCGCTCGGTGTGCAGATGTTGTGTCGGCACCGCCATGGCGTAGGCTCGGCCCCATCATGATGGGCGAACGCGAGGGAATCGTGGTCGAGGTCCGCCCATTCGACCTTCATGGCGTGACCTACTACGACCTCACGATCGCCGACCCCAGCGGGACCGTCGATCACGCCAGGCTGGGTCCCGAGAGCGTGCCGGCCGACCTGGCGGCCGGCGAGTCGGTACTCGTCATGCGGATCGCGAACATGGTGGTGTCCCTGCGGCGACGGCTGGCCGGGCCCTAGGCCTCGTCGGGTGGCTGAGCCGTCCGCTCCCGAGAAGATCGGCGTGCGTTCGATCCTGGCCGACCGGTCGGTCAGGCTCGTCATGGTGATCACGTTCGTGATCATGCTGGGGTTCGGGATCATCGCGCCGATCCTGCCGCTCTACGCCCGTTCGTTCGGCGTGAGCTTCGGTGCCGCGGGACTCCTGATCTCGGCGTTCGCGTTCACCCGGCTGCTGCTGGACCCGGCGGCGGGGCCGATCGTGGATCGCTACGGCGAGCGCGCCGCGGCGACCGGCGGACTCCTGTTCCTCGCGGCGTCGTCGGTGGCGACCGGCTTCGCGCCGAACTTCGCGCTCGCGGTCGCGTTTCGCGGAGCGGGCGGGGCGGGCTCCTCCGTCCTGTTCGCGGCGCTCTACCACTACCTGCTCAAGGTCGTCCCGAAGGACCGGATGGCGCGGACGCTCGGCGTCTTCTACGGGTCGTTCAACATCGGGTTCATCGCCGGCGGGCCGATCGGCGGCGTGATCGCTCACCTCTTGGGCCTGGCGGCGCCGCTCTTCGTCTACGCGGGGCTCTGCGTCGTATCCGCGCTGCTCTACCTGCGGCTGGTGAGCGATCCGCCGAAGCGAGAGTGGGCCGCTCCCCCGGTGGTGGATCCATCGGTTTCGGCAGTCCGCCGAACCCTCCGCACCGTGCGCGAGCTGTTCCGGTCGCGGGCGTTCGTCACGACCGTGCTCCTCAACATGGCGTTCTTTTGGGTGATCGCGGGCGGCTACGACACACTGGTGCCGTTGTTCGGCCAGTCGGGCCTGGGGATGTCCACCGTCGGCATCGGGGCCGCGCTCGCGGTCGCCGTCGCGATGGAGTTCGCCTGCCTGTACCCGGCGGGGCTCCTCGCCGACCGGCGCGGGCGCCGCGTCCTGCTGCTCCCGGCGATCGCCTGGTTCGCGGCGGCTCTAGTCGCGGTCGGGTGGGCGGGGAGCCCGGTCGCGTTCGGTGCGCTCCTGGCGCTCGTCGGCATCGGGTCGGGGAGCGTCGCGGTTGCCCCCGCGGCCATGCTCTCGGACATCGTCCCCGAACATGCCTCGGCGACCGCGGTGGGCGTGTTCCGGTTCTTCGGCGATCTCGGGTTCGTCTTCGGGCCGCTCGTGGCCGGCGTGACGGCGAACGCCGTGGGCTTCAAGGGCGCCTTTGCGCTGATGGCCGCCCCGCTCCTCGTGACGCTCGCGCTCGTCGCGCGCACACCGGAGACGCTCGCGCGCCAGCCCGCCTAGCGGAGGGTCACGAGCAGCCCGTCGCGCGGCTCGGGCGGGAGCCGGCTCCAGTCGTAGATCAGGTCCTGCGGCGGCAGCTCCCACGTGTATCGGCGCAGCAGGACCGTCAGGAAGACCAACACGAGCGCGGTGGAGTAGTCGAGCCCCAGGCACCGGTGCCCGGTCGGAGGCTCCGCGCCCTGCGGGATGAACGCGAGCGGGTGCCGCGCCTGCTCGGCCCGCCCCGGCGCGAAGCGGTCGGGGTCGAACCGGCCCGGGTCGGCGTAGATCGCCGGGTCGTGGTTGTTGAGGTGGAGCGCCAGGTAGACGCGCCAGCCCTCCGGCACGTCGTACCCCTCGCACGTGAACGGCCGGAGCGCGCGGCCGAACGCCAGCGGCACGAGCGGAACGATGCGCTTGGCCTCGCGCACGACGTTGACCGACGTCTCCATGCGTCCCAGCGCCCCCAGCGGGATCGGCCCATCGGGGGCACGCTCGCGAACCTCAGCAGCGCAGTGTTCCCGAAGTGCCGGCTGCTCGGCCAGGCGGCGGAGCACCTCGGCCATCAGTGCGTAGACGACGAAGCCCGCGATAACGATGTGATGGATCTCGAGCAGCGCCTCGTCATCGGTGTATGCCAGCATGCGCGACAGGCCGTCGTTCCCCGGCTTCGCGCGGCGCTCGGCGATCAGCCGCCGGTACAGCGCCAGCAACCGGTCCCGCGCGGCCCGGGCCCGCGCGTACGGCGTTCCAGGGATGGGAACGGGCATCGACACCAGGCCGGTCATCACCGCGTCGTAGTCGCGAACGATCGCCAGGGACCGCGGACCCGGCTCGATCCCCATCACATTCCAGCAGATCGCCTCGATCGCCAGGCGCCGCAGGTCGCGCGTGGCCGAGAACCGCGGCAGCACCGCCAGCCGATCCAGCGTCGATTCGACCAACCGCTGCAGGTCCGGCAGGTACCCCGCGATCGCCGTCTCGTCGAAGGCCGTCAAGGCGACCCGCTTCATCGCAAGGTGCCGCTCGCCGTCGAACATCTCCATGTTGTCGCCGCCGAAGAGGTCGACGAGCTGGTATGGGTGCGCGTCGCTCCGGCTGATGATCGTCTCGTCGTAGAAGCGCTCGGCGCCTTCCAACCCCGCGAGGAACGCCACCTCTCGCCCGAGCACCTTCGAGCGGAACACGTTCCCGAACCGGTCCCGCCGTTCCTCCAAGAAGCCGAAGGGGTTGCGCAACAATGCCATGGACTCGCCCAGCCACGGCAGGCCTCGATTTCCCGGCGGGAGCCTCACCGGCGCCGAACGACGTTCCGAAGAAGCGCTCGCGCCAACGTTACGGGGTGGTTGAGCGCCGTCGTGATCTTGCCCGCCAAAGTGTTGGGGTCCCGGGCGACCCCCAGCTGTCGCAGCGCCGTGTTCAGGTCGAAGAAGATCCGCTCGCCCATCATCCGCTCGCCCTCGAACGGGAACACGATGAGCATCGGGAACTCGACTCTCCGTCCCGTCCCCGGAAGCCCTCGCCACGTCCCCTCGTGCGTGCCCCGAAACACGCCCTCAACCACGATGGCCTCGTCGGCGTGGTGCATCCGCTGCCACGTGTAATGGAAGTCCGGGAACGCCGTGACGTTCTCCTGCATCAACCCACCGAGCGGCTCCGCGCCGTCGTAGACCTCGCCGGTGGCCATGAGCTCGTACCTCGGTCGCGCGAAAAGCCCGATCGCCGTGTCGAACTCGTGCGCGTTCTCCGCGGTCATGTGCGCGACGCAGACCTCCTCGCGTTTCGCGCGCAGCGCATCATCCAGAGCCATAGTGCGCCGGACCGTAGCGAAGCCCCGAAACCCCTGTCAACCACGCGCACCTAAAGCGACACGAGCGACCTGTCGATCCGACCTTTGGTCTAGGGAGGAGGTGGGTCGGTCCGTGAATGGGTCGAGCTCTGTCCGCACGCATGCCCTCGGTTCGCCTGTGACGTGAGGATCACGCTCGCCTCGGGGACGCGAACCGACCTCCTCGCCGTCTCGGCCGTCGTCGCGGCGTTGCGGGGAGCCGGCCACGAGGTGCGCGTCATCGGTCCGCAGGTCGATCAGCGATCGGTCGGACCGGAGCTGGCGGCCGTGCTCGTCGCGCCGCACGTGACGTGGGAGCCGGACGAGGACGCCGCCCGGATCCGCGCGCTCGCGGTCGAGGATCTGGAGTCCGCACCCCCGGAGGTCGCGCTCGTCGCCGGCTGCTCGGGGGTCGTGACCGCCCTCGCGAACGCCGCGCAGCGACGCGGCATCGGCGTGGTCCAGCTCGAGGCGGGGATTCGTTCGTTCGATGCGACCTCCTCCGCCGAGGCGAACCGCCGCGCGCTGACCTCGCTCGCGACCATGCACCTGGCTCCGACGAGCACCGCCGCCTCGAGCCTGGCCGTCGAGGGCGTCTCGCCCGATCGTGTGCGGGTGGTCGGGAACGCTCGCGTCGACGTCCTGGTCGCCTCGCGCGTGGCGCGGGTGCCGTTGGTCGATCGGCGCGGGACGCTGTTCGCGGCGCGAACCGCGCGGACGGCCGACCGCGACCGGCTCGACGATCTCGTTCGCCTGTTGCCCTGGCTCGCGGGCGCGGCAGGACCCGTCACCCTGCTCCTGCACGCGCGGACGAAGGCCTGGCTCGAACAGGCCGGACTCTACGAAGGCGTCGCGGCGCTGCTCGGCGTTCGGATCGCGCACTCCCTCCCCTACGACGCCGTGCTCCGCGCCGTGGCCGCAAGCGAGCTCCTGGTGACCGACGCCGGAGAGCTCCAGGAGGAGGCGTCGTTCTTCGGGGTCCCCACGGTCGTGCTTCGATCCTCGACGTCGCGTACGGAGTCGGTGAACGCCGGGATCTCCGCCCTGACCGGCCTGGCGCCCGGCGACGTGCTCGAGGCGGTCGCTCGGCTGGGCGACCGACGCGAGCGTGCGCGCATCGACGGGCTCCCGTGTCTCTACGGCGACGGCCGGACTGCGGGACGGGTGGTGGAGGTCCTTTCGGAGTCGGACGTCAGGCGACGGCTCGTGCCCGGAGGCGAGCTGGCGTCGAAGTGAGGGTTTCGCTCAGTTCGGTGAGCGAAGCTCGGACTTGCGGACCTTGCCCATCTCGTTGCGCGGCAGCGCCTTGAGGAACCGCACCTCCCGGGGCCGCTTGTGGGGCGCGAGCAGCGCGGCGACGTGGTCCTCGAGCTCCGAGGGGGTCGCGGCGGCGGCGGATCGAAGTACCACCCACGCCACGATGCGCTCGCCGAGCCGGTCGTCGGGCGCACCCGTGACGGCTGCCTCCGCGACTGCCGCGTGCTCCAGGAGCGCGGCCTCGACCTCGCCCGCGCCCACCTTGTACCCGCCGGTCTTGATCAGGTCGGTCGCTCGCCGCCCAACGATCCGCACCCAGCCGTCCGGTCCCCGCGTGGCCAGGTCGCCGGTTCGGAACCAGCCGTCCTGCATCACCGACGCAGTCGCGTCGGGGCGGTCGAGGTACCCCAGAAACAGATTCGGTCCGCGCACCGATACCTCGCCGATCGTCTCGTCGTCGCGGGCGTCGATCGTCGCGCCGTCGTCGCCAACCAGCCGCAGGTCCACGCCAGGGAGCGGCGGCCCCACCGAGCCGGGCTGGCGCTCGCCGTCGACGTGGACGGCGCAGTTCATGAGCGTCTCGGTCAGGCCGTAGCGCTCGACGATCCCCTGCCCGGTCGCGGCCTCGATCCGGTAGTGCTCGCGCACGGCGAGCGGCGCGGATCCCGAGACGAGCACCCGCGCGCCCGCGAGCGACGCCGCGACGGAAGCATCGGCCTCCGCCGCTTCCGCGAGTGCGTGGTACATCGTCGGCACGCCGAAGAGCATGGTCGCGCCGCCCGCGAGCTCGGCGGCAACCGCCTCGGGCGAGAAGCGGCCGGCGTGACGGAGCGAGCCGCCGGTGCGGAGCGGCCCGAGGACGCCCAGCACGAGCCCGTGCACGTGGAAGAGGGGGAGCGCGTGCGTGGATCAGGACGCCCTTGGGCGGCCCGGTCGTGCCGGACGTGTAGAACACGAGGGCAGTCGACTCGTCGCCGGGCTCGGAGGGCAGCGGCCGCGCCGGGGCGTCGAGGTCCACGGGGACGCGCTCGGGGGAGTACGGCGTCCGGGGACGCCGCCACGACGGTGGGCGAGCTGTCGGTGAGCACGTGCTCCAGCTCACGCGCGCCCATCTTCGGGTTGATCGGTACCGCTGGGACGCCAGCGACGAGCGCCCCCACGACCGCCACGCACGTCTCGAGCGACGACGTCGCCCAGAGCGCCACGCGACCGTGGCCGGCCAGCCGATGCGCGACGGCCGACGCGGCCGCCGCCAGCTCCCGCTCCGAGAGCGACCGGCCGCCGGCGCGGAGCGCTTCGCGATCACCGGGCTCGAGCAGGCGAGGAAGCAGGGGCGCCACGACCTCGAAGGATGTCACATCCGCAGGACCTCCCTTTGGCCTTCACGGCGCGTTCACAACCTCCAACGAGCATCACCGGTAACGAACCGTCGAACGAAGGGAGAAACGGATGCGACGGGGAATGGCGATCGTAGTGCTGCTCCTGGCGATCCTCGGAGGGGTCGCGATCGGAGTTGGCGCGTACCACGCAGGTGTGACGCACGGGCTCGCCCAGGCGGCGACCGGTGGACAGGTGGTCCGGGTGATCGGGCCCGGGTGGGGGTTCTTCCCGTTCGGGATCTTCCTCTTCCCGCTGTTCTTCTTCCTGATCTTCGGGCTGCTGCGGGTGGCGTTCTTCGGACGCCGCTGGCACGGCTACGGGCCCGGTGGTTGGGACAAGGACCACGACCACGGCGGCCGCACGGCCAGGTTCGATGATTGGCACCGCCGCCAGCACGAGCAGCCGGCGAGCCAGGCGCCGAGCGCTCCTGAGGCTTCGGAAAGCAGGCGGTAAGGGTTCGGGAAAGTCCCGATGCCGGACGGCGCCAGCAAAGCGACGATGCGGTCGTGAAAGTCCTGATCGTCGAGGACGAGGACGCAATCGCCGAGCCTCTGCGGGAGGGGCTGCGGCGAGAGGGCTTCGACGTCGATCGCGCTGCGACCGGCGCGGAAGCGCTGGCCGCGGGCGCCGCCGACGTCGTGCTGCTCGACCTGCGCCTGCCGGACGTCGACGGCCTCACCGTCTGCGGCGAGCTGCGCAAGCGCTCGAACGTCCCGATCATCGTCGTCTCGGCGCGAAGCGAGGAGGCCGACCGGGTGATCGGGCTCGAGCTCGGCGCCGACGACTACGTCGTCAAGCCCTTCAGCCCGAAGGAACTGGTCGCCCGTATCCGAGCCGTGCTTCGCCGCAGCGAATCCGCACGGGCCGACGGCCCCGATGTGCTCCGCGCCGGCGAGGTCGAGGTCGACGTCCGCCGTATGCGGGTCTCGGTCGCAGGCAAGCCCGCCGAGCTCACGCCGACCGAGTTCCAGCTTCTCGCGGCCCTCATTCGTGAGCCCGGCCGCGTGTTCACCCGTTCACAGCTCCTTGACGCCGTCCACGGCGTCGCGATCGAGTCCTACGAACGTGCGATCGACGCGCACGTGAAGAACGTCCGAAAGAAGATCGAGCCCGTCCCCGGCGCTCCGCGGTACCTGCTCACCGTGTACGGCGTCGGCTACCGGTTCGCCGATGCCTGAGTTCCGCCCGCCGTGGTGGCCCGAGGGCGAACCGTTTCCCCCGATGCGCGGGCGCGGTTGGGGTGGCCGACCCCGCTTCCCGCGGTTCCTCGGTTTCGTGGTGGTCGTCTTCTTCCTGTTCACGTTCACGTCGAGCGCCCTCGCCCTGGCGCTCCTCTCCGGCGCGCTCGGCATCGGCCACCATCGCGGACTGGCGCTCGCCGCCGGACTGCTCGGGCTCGTGATCCTCTTCGGTGGACTCGCCGTCGTCGCGCGCGGCGTTCGGCGCGCCGCGGCGCCCCTGTCCGATGTGATGGAGGCGGCCGACCGCGTCGCCGCCGGCGATCACGACGTCCAGGTCCCCGAGCGTGGCCCGCGCCGGTTCCGACGGCTCGCGCGTTCGTTCAACGCGATGACCGAGCGCCTCCGAGCAAGCGAACGCGAACGACGCAACCTGATCGCCGACGTCGCGCACGAGCTGCGCACGCCCCTCACCGTGATCCAGGGACAGACCGAAGGCTTGCTCGACGGGCTCTACCCCGCCGACCGCGAGCATCTCGAGCCGCTACTCGAGGAGACGCGCGTCATGTCGCGCCTCCTGAACGACCTGCTCACGCTCTCGACCGCCGAGGCCGGTGCGCTGCAACTGCACCGCGAACCAACTGTCCCGGCGACGCTCGTCCACGAGGCGGTGGAGTCCTTCCGGGGACCGGCCGCCCTAGCCGGCGTCACCCTGGACGCGCACGTGAACTCGTCCCTCCCAACGCTCGACGCCGACCCCGTCCGGATCGGCGAGGTGCTCGCGAACTTGCTGTCGAACGCCCTCCGGCACACCCCATCGGGCGGCCGCATATCGGTCTCAGCGGAGTCGGCTGGCGGCGCCGTCGCGTTCGTCGTCACCGACACCGGCTCCGGGATCGCGCCAGAGGCGCTCCCGCACGTCTTCGACAGGTTCGTGAAGGCTGCCGACTCGAGCGGCGCGGGCCTCGGCCTCGCGATCGCGAAGAGTCTCGTCCAGGCGCACGGGGGCACGATCTCGGCCGAAAGCTCCCCCGGCGCCGGCACGACCATGCGCTTCGTCCTGCCCGGGGGGGGTTCGAGCGCGATCGTTAGGATGCGGGCCTGATGCGGAGGGCGCCGCGACCGACCCGACGGAGCACTCGGCGACAGAGCTTGCCCGCTTGGTCGGCGCGAGTACCGTTTCCGCGCGCGAGGTCGTCGCCGCGCACCTCGAGCGGATCGATCGCGTGAACCCCGAGCTGAACGCGATCGTCACGCTGCGCGATCGCGGCGAAACGCTCGCCGACGCCGATCGCGTTGACCAGGCCGTCCGTGACGGCGCCGACGTCCCGCTCGCCGGCGTGCCGTTCACCGCGAAGGACGTCATCGCCGCGGCCGGCCTTCCCCTGACCGCCGGCTCGCCAGTCCTGAAGGACTTCGTTCCAACCCAAGACGCGACTGCCGTCGCCCGCCTGCGGGCCGCCGGCGCGATCCTCCTCGGCAAGACGAACTGCCCCGAGTTCGCAATGTTCGGCTACACGAAGAACTCGCTCTTCGGCGAGACGCCGAACCCTCTCGGCCCTGTCACGGTCGGCGGCTCAAGCGGCGGCGAGGCCGCGTCCATCGCCTCTTGCTGCTCGGCGCTCGGGCTCGGCGGGGACTTCGGCGGTTCTCTTCGGTGGCCTGCGGCATGCACGGGCACCGTCGCGATCCGGCCGACCGCGGGGCGCGTGCCTCTCACCGGTCAGCTTCCCGCGCCGACGCTCACGGAGCCCTTCCGCACCACCCCGGACAGCATGCAGGGCCGCCTGCAGGTCATTGGACCGATCGCGCGAACGGTCGATGACGTCGAGGTTGCCTTGCACGTGATCGCGGGCCCCGACGGCATCGACCCGCTCACCGAATCCGTCGTGCTTCCCTGGTCGCGCGAGGCGCACGTTCGAGCCGTTGCCGTCTGGGAGGGTCCCCCCGATCCAGGCGTCCGCGACGACGTGCGTGCCGTGGTTCGCGGAGCGGCTGATGCCCTCGCCCACATGGGGATCGAGATCCACGACGAGCCGCCGCCCGCGCTCGAGCGAGGCGTCACGCTCTACTCCGAGCTTCGCGACACCGACCGTCTGCGCGACGTCCGGCAACTGATCGAGGACCACGGGGACCAGGTCGGCGAGGACGTGCGTCAGGCAGTCGCCGCCGCCGAAGAGGCCGACCGCACCGATCCCGACCCCGACCGACAGGCGCTCTGGGACGAACGCGACCGCCTGCTCGCCGAGCTTCTGACCCACCTCGACCGTTTCCACGTCCTGCTCATGCCGGTCGCGACCGTGCCGCCGTTCCCGCTCGAGCAGCCCGTGATCGTGAACGGCCGTGAGCAATCCACCTGGGACGTGCTCGCCCCGAGCCGTCTGATCAGCCTGTTCGGCGTCCCCGCCGCCAGCGTCCCCTTCGGGGCATCCGTCGACGGCCTCCCGATCAACGTGCAGATCGTGGGCCGCCCGTTCCGCGAAGATGAGGTCCTCGCCATCGCCCACAAGCTCACGGAGGTGACCACATGAAGGTCCAACGAGTCGGGCTGTTCGTCTGTCCCATGATGACCCCGAACGACACGTCCAGGCTCCAAGCGCTCGCCGACGAAGGGACGATCAAGCCCGACACGCTCGTGGCGCTCGCCGGCAAGACCGAGGGCACCGGCTTCCACGACGACTGGGGTCGCGTCCTCGCCGACATCGTGCTCCGCGAATGGACCGCGAACTTCCTGAACATCCCCGTCGACGAGGTCGCCAAGCGCGTCATCTTCGTGCTCTCCGGCGGCTGCCCAGGCGTGATCACACCGCACATCACCGCCGTCACGCGCGAGTGGTTCGATGTCCCAGACCTGCCCACCAACAAGCACCTCGTCGTCGGGGTCGCCGGCTCCGAGGCGATCCTCCCCGAGGACATCGGCCGCGTCTCGATGATGCGCAAAGTCGCCACCGCCGTGCACGCCGCCATGGCCGACGCCGGCATCGACGATCCGAAGGACGTCCACCTCGCGATGGTGAAGGTCCCCGGCCTCACCACCGCCTCCATCAAGGACGCCCTCGCACGAGGTCACACCGTCGTCACCACCGACCTCACCTTCGGCCCCGAGGGCGCCGGCGCTTTCGCGAACGACGCCGCGGCGCTCGGCGTCGCCCTCGCGCTGAAGGAGGTCCCCGAGGAGAAGCTCACCGACGACATCGTGCGCAAGGACTGGAGCCTCTACTCGTCGGTCGCGATGACCTCCTCCGGCGGCGAAAAGCGCCACGGCGAGGTCCTCGTCTTTGGCAACTCGACGAAGTCGAGTAGCAGCCTGACGATCGGCCACAGCACCACGAAGGACTTCATCGACGCCGAAGGCGTCCGCAACGCGCTGCGTTCAGCCGGACTGACTTTCGACTGCCTCCCAGCCGAATCCGACTTGAAACGACTCGTCCACGTCTTCGCGAAATCGGTCAT
>VAYJ01000023.1 GCA_005888465.1 Actinomycetota bacterium | reverse complement strand
TCGGGAAGAAGAGCCTGCTCTGCAGGGTCGTGAACGCGACGATCGTCCCGGCCTGGATCGTGAGCTCCCCGACGGGCTGATGCGCGATCACGACGCCGGCCACCAGGTACACGAGCGCCGGCGTGATCGAGAAGAAGATCTGCACGACGGCGAAGAACGACCGCCCGATCATCTGCTGGCGGATCTCCAGCTCGGCGAGGCGCCCGCTCTCGGAGCGGAAGCGTTCGATCTCATGGCGCTGGCGCGCGAACGCCTTCGAGAGCAGGATGCCGGAGACCGAGAGCGTCTCCTCGGTGATCGCGCTGATCTCGGCCATCGACTGCTGCGTGCGCCGCGCGACCTCCTGTCGAGCCTTGCCCACGCGGCGCGTCAGCCACAGGAAGAGCGGCATGAGGAAGAGCGAGAGCACCGTGAGCTGCCAGGAGAGCAGCAGCATCGCGATCAGGGTGCTGAGCAGGATGACGACGTTCGACAGGATGCTCGAGGCCGTGTCCGTCACCACGGTCTGGACGCCCCCGACGTCGTTGTAGAGGGCGTTTCGGAAGTCCTGCATGACGCGCTGGCCGACGTTGTTCGCGAGGTAGGTCTGCCAGATCCCGATCAGGCCGGACACGATGGGAATGGCCACCATCAGCCCGACCAACCAGTACAGACGGTGCAGATTCGGCGGCAGGAACCGCGATCCCCGGTGTGGGAACAGCGCCGTGTCGAAGACTTTGGCGATCAAAAGCGGGTTCACCACGCCGATCGCCGAGGTGATGACGATCAAGCCCGCCACCACCGACACCTTCCTGCGGTAGGGCCTGAACGACGCCACGACCCGGCGAACGGTCGATCGCTTGATCGGACCCGCTTCGGGGTCCGGAACGGTGACCGGCCAGTGGCCGCCTCGGCGCATGAGGCCAGGATACGGCGGCCTGAAGGAATGCCTATGCCGCTGAGAGCGCGACCGCGCGCTGCACCACGTCGTCCAGCATCGACGGCGTGAGCTTGCCCGTGAACGTGTTCTGCTGGCTAGGATGGAACGCGCCGACCAGATGGAAGGGCCCGATCGTCGCCTCCACTCCGTGGCCGAAGGCCGGCCGTGGCGATCCGGCGGCATGTCCGAGGATCGACAGAGCGCGCAGGACCCCGTCCCAGGCGAAGGCGCCCAGCGGGACCATGACGCGCAGGCCGTCCAGGAGCTCCACCTCCCGCGCCAGGAACGGCAGGCACGTGTCGCGCTCGAGCGGCGTGGGCCGGTTCCCGGGAGGACAGCACCGGTTCACCGCGACCACGTAGACGCCGCGGAGCCGAAGCCCGTCATCGCGGGACACCGACGTCGGCTGGTTCGCGAGCGCCGCGCGATGCAGGGCCGCGAAGAGGAAGTCGCCGGACCGGTCGCCCGTGAAGATCCGCCCGGTGCGGTTCCCTCCGTGGGCGGCCGGCGCGAGCCCGACCACCAGGATCCTCGCCCGAGGATCGCCGAAGCCCGGGACCGGGCGGCCCCAGTAGGTCTCGCCGGCGAACGCGGCTCGCTTCTCCCCGGCCACCCGCTCGCGCCACTCGACCAGCCTCGGGCAGCGACGGCAGGCCGTGATCTCGTGGGACAGGGCCGCGAGCCCGCTCGGGGGACCCATCGGAGCGGATTCTAGGGAGGGCTAAAGGTCCTGGGAGGCACCGGCCGACGATTACCCTACAGAGATGAACGAATCGGTCCGCGTGATGGTGGTGGACGACTCTCCGAGCACGCGCACGATGCTGCGCGAGGCGCTCTCGCTCGAGGGTGGCATCGACGTGGTCGCCGAGGCCGGAACCGGCCGGGAGGCCATTTCCCGGGCAAGCGAGTTCTTCCCCGACGTCGTCCTCATGGACGTGCGCATGCCGGACGGCGACGGCGTGAAGGCCGCCCGGACCATCCTGACCGAGCACCCCGCCACCCGGATCGTGGCGCTCACCTGGTCCGACGACCCGGCCACCGTCCGGGACATGCTCACCGCCGGAGCGATCGGCTACGTCGTCAAGGGCGGCACGATCGAGGAGCTCTACGGCGCGATCCGGCGGGCGGCGACCGGCGAGCCGGAGCTGGACCAGCGGGTCCTCCCCGCTGCCGTCGAGGATCTCCGGCGCCTCCTCGAGGAGGAGCGCGGCCGGCGCGAGCAGGTCGAACGGCTTGCCCGCGCGCGCACGGAGTTCGTCCAGGTTCTTTCCCACGAGCTGCGCACGCCGCTCACGGTGATCTCCGGGGCCCTTCGCATGCTGCAGAAGAACGGCAGCGGGACCGAAGAGAGCTCGATCGTGGAGAGCGCCTTGCGCCGGACGGGCGAGCTGGAGTTCCTGGTCGAGGGCCTGGAGCTCGTCGCGAACGTCCCCTCGGCCGAGGGCGCCACGAACCCGAAGGAGGCGCTCGAGAGCGCCGTCAAACGCGTGGGCGCCGAGCCGGACGTGTCCAACCTCGACGACGAGGAGTGGCAGGGCGTGCCCTTCCGCTACGTCGAGCGGGTCGCCTTCGAGCTCCTGTCGAACGCCGTGCGCCATGGGCGCCGGCCGGTCGAGGTTTCGGTGGGGCGCCGCGGCGTCGACGCCACCCTGACGGTCACCGATCGCGGCGGTTGGGCACCGGCCGCGGACGACTTCTCCGCCTTCTTCCAAGAGGACATGTCCTCGACCCGGCCGCACGGTGGGTTCGGGCTCGGGCTGTTCCTCGCGTCGCGCCTGTGCCAGGCCTGCGACGGCGGGCTCTCTATCCGCGAGATCGACGGCGCCACGGTCGCCGAGGCGCGCTTCCGTACCAGGTAGTGTTAGCCGGGTCCGACCGCAACCAACGGGGCGTCGGGAGCGAACAGCAGGCCCTCCTCCTCGATCCGCCGCATTCCCGGGAGGAACAACGCCGCGAGCGTGACGGCGGCCCCGAGCACCCCCGCGCCCACGAGCGTCGCCCGCGCCCCGATCGCCGCGGCGACGGGCCCCGTGATCGCGAACGAGATCGGGACCAGCCCGATCGAGATCATCCAATCGAAGCTGGACACGCGGCCGAGGAACGCGCTCGGCACCAGGCGGTGCTTCGTCGTCGCCCACACGACCGTGCCGGCCGTCTCGAGACCGTTGAAGACGAACCCGGCCGCCATCGCCTGCCAGGTGAACCGGGCGAGGCCGTAGCCCGCGACGGCGAGGGTGGCGAGGGTCCAGGTGACATACATGAACGTGATGTGTCGCCGGGGGAGCCCGCGCTGCCCCATGACGAGCGCACCGGCGATCGCGCCCAGGCCCCCCATCGCGAACACGAACCCGAGCGCCGCCGGTCCGCCGCCCAGCTGATGCTTGACCACGTACGGCAGCAGCACTTCCGTGGGTCCCATGAACAGCAGGTAGGCGATCGCGGCGGCGGCGAACGTGCCCCAGAGCCAGACACGCGACCGCACGAACCGGAAGCCCTCGCGAACTTCCTCGAGCGCGCTCGCGCCCTCCTCGGACGCGTGGAGCCCTGGCCGCGCCCGCATGAGCAGGACGCAGACGGCCGAGACGGCGAACGTCGCCGCATCGAACAGGAACGCGCTCCCCGTGCCGCCGAGCGCGATGACCCAGCCGGCGATCGCCGGGCCGGCCAGGCGGAAGGTCGCCGGCCGGACGAACTGGTCGAGCGCGTTCGCCTCGGCGAGGAGTTCCCCCGGCACGAGCGCGGGCACGATCGCGTCGAACGCGGGGCCGAAGAAGGCCGTCGCGCCACCGTAGACGGCGGTGAGCAGAACGACGTGCCAGAGCCGGATCGTGCCGGCCAGCGCGAGGGCTCCCATGGCAGCCAGCACCAGACCTCGGACGCAGTCAGCCGCCACCATGACCCTTCGCCGGTCGAGCCGGTCGCTCGTCACCCCGCCGAGTGCCAGGAACAGGACGTGCGGGAGCGACGCCGCGACGCCGACGATCGAGAGCGCCGCCGGGGCGTTCGAAAGCTCGTACACCTGCCAGGCGAGGGCCACGAGGAACGCGCCGTCGCCGACGAGCGAGACCGTCATGCCCGCCCAGAGGAACCGGAAGTCGCGCAGGCCGAGAGGCCGAATCATGCGGATGCGAGCAGGACGCCGCACCGCGGGGCCGCCGTTCAGCCGGTGTGCCGCGCGAGCGTGGCGTGCGCCGCCGGACGCATCTGGAACCGCTCCGCGAGCCCGTTCAGCGTCAGGAGCAGGTGGCTCACCTGCTCGTCGGTGTTCGACGCGGTGACCTGCAGACGGAACCCGACCTCGTGCTTGGGCACGAGCGGGTAGGCCGCCATCGTCGCGTAGATGCCGTGATCGAACAGGTAGCGGCCGACCTCGTCGATGTCGTCGGGGTCGTGCAGCGGCACCTCGATGATGGGGTAGCCCGAGGTGTTCGGCGTGACGATGCCGAGCTCCGCCAGGCCGCCCAGGACCCGGCGGGCCATGCGGTGCATCCGAAGGCGAAGCTCGTCGCCCCGCTCCCTGTTGACCCGCAGCCCCTCCAGGGCCGTCGCCAGCGAGGCGATCGGAGACGGCCCGGAGTAGAGATACGGCGGCGCCGCAGTCTTCAGAATCTGCTTGAGCTCGGTGGGCCCGGCGACGAAGGCGAGGAGCGACGAGTAGGCCTTCGAGAGACCCGCGACGAGCACGATGTTCTCGTAGGTCTCCCCGACGTGGCGCACGATGCTGTTGCCGCGCATCCCGTAGTCACAGAGCTCGCCGGGGCCGCGCTCACCGATCACGCCGAACCCATGCGCGTCGTCGACGTACAGCAGCGCGTCGTGCTCGCGCGCGAGCCGGGCGAAGGTGGCGACGTCGGGAGCGTTTCCCGTCATGCTGTTCACGCCGTCCATGCAGATCAGTCGGGGTGGCTCGGTGTCGGCCTGCAACAGGCGCTCGAGGTGCTCGGGATCCGCGTGCGTGAACCGAAACACGGTGGCGCCGTGCCCGCGGGCGACAGAGCAGCCGTCGTAGATCGTCTTGTGAGCCCGGCCGTCCAGGAAGATGGTCCCGCTCCCTGCGAGGATGGGAATGACGGTCATGTGGATGAGCGTGATCGTCGGCAGTGCGAGCGTGTCCTCTGCACCGACGAGCTCCAGCTCGGATGCGTCCCCCACTGGTCCAGGTACCCGGGGATCGCCTCGATGACACTCCTGTCCAGATCCAGCCCGAGGTAATTGCACGACGCGAAGTCCGCCAGCCAATGCTCGCCGATCCGGATCATGCGCCCGTCGATCTCGTCGATCACCGCGTCGACCATGGGATGCGAGTACTGCAGGCGAGCGAGGTCCGAGGTCGTCTCGAGCCAGCGCTCGAGCCAGCGGTCCTCGGCCCGGCGATGGGGCCTGCCGAGCCCATAGGCAGGACGGCCCGGCTTGGCAGCGGGAGTCATGCTGCAACTATCGGGCCCGGGGGATCGGTCCTTTACCAGTGCGAACTCAGCCCTAAGGACGGCTCGGCTATCACCCGATAGAAGCTTCATGAAGAAGCGGTTCCTCTGGATCGCCTACCTCGGGCTGGGAGCGCTCGGAGGGCTCGCCTATTACGCCCTACCACCGGTGGCAAAGTCCGGACCGTTCTTCAACTTGCTGGGCCTGTCATCGGTCGCAGCTATCACGATCGGCATCCGACTGCACCGTCCCGAAGGTCGGCTTCCGTGGGTGCTCGTCGCGGTCGGGCAGGCACTGTTCATCGCCGGGGATGTCATTACTTACAACTACCCCAAGTTCTTCGGCACTGACATCCCGTTCCCCTCGATCGGCGACGTCTTCTACCTCGGCGTCTACCCGTGCCTGATCGCGGGGATCCTGGTCATGATCCGCCGGCGAAGCCCCGGCGGGGACCGCGACAGCCTGATCGACTCGCTCATCGTCGCGATCGGGGTCGGCCTGCTCTCGTGGACGTTCCTGATGGCCCCCATCGCCCACGACCATACGCTGTCGTTGTCCGTCAAGCTCGTCTCGATCGCCTACCCGCTGATGGACGTGCTGCTCCTCGCGGTGACGGTCCGGCTCGCGGTCGGGGGCGGCAAGCGCGAGCCCGCCTTCTACTTCCTCGCGGCCGGCGTCGTGGCGCTTCTCGCGACCGATGCCGCGTACGGCCTGGTGCAACTCTCGGGCGTCATCTATCAGAACGGCGGACCGCTCGAGGCCGGGTGGCTCTCGTTCTACCTGCTCTGGGGCGCGGCCGCCCTTCACCCCTCGATGCGGTCGGTGGCCGAGCCGACACCCGACAAGCCGGTCCGGTTCCCGATCCGCCGGCTGATCCTGCTCGCCGGCGCCTCGCTGATCGCTCCCGCCGTTCAGGCCATCCAGGTCGCCCGCGGACAGGCGATCGACACGCCGGTGGTCGTGGGCAGCTCGGTGTTCATCTTCCTGCTGGTCGTGGTGCGCATGGAGGGCCTGGTGCGAAAGCACGAACAGGCGGAGGCACGCGAGCGCGCGCTCCGGGAAGCCGGTGCGGCGTTCGTGTCGGCCACGACCCGCGACGAGCTGTACGGCGCGGCCAACCAGGCGACCCGTGAGCTGGTCGGCGATGAATCGGCGATCGGCCTGTACCTCAAGTCCGATTCGCCCGACCACATCGCGCTCGTGGCCGCGACGGGCCTGTGGGGCGGCGGGCTCGAGGACCACCAGATCTCGACCGGCGAGCTGCCCGAGCGGATCCGATCCGAGCTCCTCGCACGGCGTCCCATCGGGATCGTCGGCCTGGACTCGGGACTTCGCGAGCAGTTCCGCTCGGGCCCAGAGGCACAGTTCCTCTACCTGGCGCCGCTGTTTGTATTCGATCAGCTGGGCGGACTGGTCGCGGTCGCCTCGGCCATGGAGCTGCCGATCGCCCTTCGGAACAGCCTACAGGCGCTCGCGTCGCAGACCGCGCTGGCGGTGGAGAGCGCGCTCCTCACCGAGGATGCGCACTTCCGCCAGAGCGAGGCGCGGTTCGCGTCGCTAGTGCAGAACTCCTCGGACATGGTGACCGTGATCCTCGCGGACTCCTCGATCCGCTATCAGAGCCCCTCGATCGAGCGGGTCATGGGCTATCAGGTCGAGGAGCTCCTCGGCGCGCGGCTCATCGAATACCTCATCCATCCCGACGACGTGCCGCGCATCGTGGCCCTGCTCGCCGAGTTCACCGGCCAGCAGGACCACGCGCCCGAGCTGGTCGAGTTCCGCTGGCGCCATCGCGACGGCCGGTGGCTGCACGTCGAGAGCCTCTGGTCCGACCTGTCGCTCGATCCGAACGTGGGCGGGATCGTCATGAACACCCGCGACATCAGCGAGCGCAAGCTCTTCGAGCAGCAACTCCAGCACCAGGCGTTCCACGACTCGATCACCGGCCTCGCGAACCGCGCGCTCTTCCGGGACCGAGTCGAACACTCGCTGCAGCGCCAACAGCGTGACGGGCGCGCGGCCGCGGTGCTCTTCATGGACATCGACGACTTCAAGACGGTGAACGACAGCCTCGGCCACGCTGCCGGCGACCAAGTGCTGCGCGTGGTCGGCGACCAGATCAACAGCTCGATCCGCGCGGGCGACACCGCCGCGCGGCTAGGAGGGGATGAGTTCGCGGTGCTCCTCGAGGACGCCGACTACGGCCGGGCGGTCGAGGTGGCCGAGCGAATCATGAGCTCGCTCGTGAGCCCGATCCGCATCGACGGCAAGGACCTGTCGGTGCGCGTGAGCATCGGCATCGCGATCGGGGACGACGACCTGAAGGGCGCTCGCGCCGCGGACGACCTCCTGCGCAACGCCGACATGGCGATGTACACGGCGAAGAATCAGGGGAAGTCCCGGTTCCAGCTGTTCGAGCCGACCATGCACGACAGGGCGCTGCACCGACTGGAGCTGAAGGCCGACCTCCAGCGCGCGGTCGAGAACGAGGAGTTCACGCTCTACTACCAGCCGATCCTGATCCTGCAGACGGGCGAGGTCTCCGGGTTCGAGGCGCTGATTCGCTGGAACCACCCGCGCCGCGGCCTGGTGCAGCCCCTGGAGTTCATCCCCCTCGCCGAGGAGACGGGGCTCATCATCCCCATCGGGCGGTGGGTGCTCTCACAGGCGTGCCGCCAGGGCGTGTGGCTCCGGGAGCAGAGCTCGCCGGACCGACCGCTCTCGGTCGCGGTGAACCTCTCGGCGCGGCAGCTCCAGCACTCGGAGCTCGTCGCAGAGGTCCGCACCGCGCTCGAGGAGTCGGGGCTGGAGCCGTCGAGCCTGATCCTCGAGATCACCGAGACGGTCATGATGCACGACATGGACATGTCGATCGCCAGGCTCACGGAGCTCAAGGGTCTGGGCGTTCGGCTCGCCGTCGACGACTTCGGGACGGGCTACTCCTCGCTCAACTACCTCCGCCAGTTCCCGGTCGACATCCTCAAGGTCGACCGGTCGTTCATCGGCGGGATCAACGCGGGCGGCGAGGAGGCGGCCCTCACCGACGCCATCATCACGCTCGCGAACACGCTCGGCCTGTCCCCCGTCGCCGAGGGCATCGAGCGCTCGGAGCAGCAGCGCAAGCTGCTCGAGCTCCAGTGCGAGCTGGGCCAGGGGTTCCTCTTCGCGAAGCCGCTGCCGCCGGAGGAGCTGGTCCGGTACATGGACGAATACGTCAAGAACCGGCAGCCCGAGCAGATCTCGCAGAACTGAGCGGACCTCAGGGGCGGCGGGGCACCAGCACCTTTCGCCGGAAATACAGGACCTCGACGCCGTCTTGGTTGTACCCACGCGTCTCCACCGTGACGACGCCACGGTCCGGCTTCGACTCGGACGGCTTCACGTCCAGCACGGTGGTCACCGCGTAGAGCGTGTCGCCGTGGAACATCGGCGCCGTGTGCTTCAGGGACTCCACCTCGAGGTTAGCGATGGCCTTGCCGGAGACGTCGGGCACGCTCATCCCCAGCGCGAGCGAGTACAGGAGGTTCCCGACCACGACGTTCTTGCCGAACTGCGTCTGCGTCTCGGCGTAGTGGGCGTCGGTGTGCAGCGGGTGGTGGTTCATCGTAAGCATGCAGAAGAGGTGATCGTCGGCCTCGGTGATCGTCTTGCCCGGCCAGTGTCGGTAGACGTCGCCGACCTCAAAGTCCTCGAGATACCGACCGAACTCCCGTGCTTCACCCATGCCCGATCCCTTCGCGTCAGCCCAGCAAGGGGAACTTCTCGGCGAGCGGGCCGAGGACCTCGCGTTCGCGATCGGTGAGGGGCCGGCGGCCGCAGCCCGTCTCGATGAACTCGACCACGTCCCAATCCAGGTCGCGGGGCGGGTCCTCGCCCAGGAGCCCGGCCAGGATGTCGTCGACGATCGAGATCGCGAGGTCGGTCCCCCAGCCCTTGCGGCCGAGTGCGTCCTCGAGGTCCATGCGGTGCACGGTGACCTCGAGCACGCGGGTCTTCAGGTACTCGTCGAGCGGAAGCGTCGGTCCCCAGGTCGTCGCGACGAGCCTGGCCGGATCGGTGCGGCCCGCCAGGGCGACGGCCTCGCGCCACATGCGGTCCCAGGCGCGAGCGAGCTCCGCGCCACTCGCGAATTCGTCCGCCGCCTCCTTGCCGCGCTTGGCGATGTCGGGCGCGTCGTCCTCGGGCACGTACCGTCGCCAGTAGCTGATCGCGTCGGTGTCCGCGAAGAGCGGCGCCGGCTCGGCCAGCAGGACGTTGATCCGGTTCACGCCGCGATACGTGTGGCCGAGGAGCTCCTTGACGTTCCATTCGGTGCACCGCGTCGGCGCCGCGAACTCCTGCTCCGTGAGCGCGCGCGCCGTCGCGGACAGCTCCTCGCACTCGTCCGCGAGCGCCTGGACCGGGTCGACGGTGTCCACGTTCACCCCTCCACCTTGTAGCGTTCCAAGAGCTGCCGCGCGATCACGATCTTCTGGATCTCGCTCGTCCCTTCGCCGATCAGCAGGAACGGCGCGTCCCGATACAGGCGCTCGATCGTGAACTCCGTCGAATACCCGTACCCGCCGTGCACCCGCAGCGCATCCGTCACGATCCGGTGGCACGCCTCCGTGCAGAAGTACTTCGCCATCCCGGCCTCGAGGTCGCTCCGCGCCCCGGCCGCCTTCGCGCTCGCGGCGTGCAGCAGCATGAGCCGCGCGGCCTCGAGCCGCGTACCCATGTCCGCGAGCTTCTCCTGGATCATCTGGTGCTGCGCGATCGGCCGGCCGAATGCGGTACGTTCCTGCGCGTACCTGATCGCCTCCTCGAACGCGCGCGTCGCGAGCCCCACCGCCCGCGCGGCGACGTTCACCCGCCCGACCTCGATCCCGTCCATGACCTGGCGGAAGCCGTCGCCCTCGGCTCCGAGCAGATTGGCGACAGGGACACGATGGCCCTCGAAGACCAGTTCGGTCGTCTCCACGCCGTGATAGCCCATCTTCTCGATGTTCGGCGGGATCGTGATGCCCTCGAACGTTCGCGCCTCGGGCTCCTTCTCGACGAAGAGCAGCGACATCCCCTTGTGCGGCGGGTCGGCCTGCGGGTCGGTCTTGCAGAGCAGAACAACGAGGCCGGCGCGAAGTCCGTTCGTGACCCACATCTTCGTGCCGTCCACCACGTAATCGTCGCCGTCGCGCACCGCCCGGCACTGGATGGCCTGGACGTCGGAGCCCGCACCGGGCTCGGACATCGAGAGCGCCGCCCGCAGCTCGCCCGTCGCCATTCGCGGCAGCCAGCGCTGCCGCTGCTCGTCGCTCCCGTGCCGCTTCAGCAGGTAGACGGCCATGAAGTGGGTGTTCAGGATTCCGGAGAGCGACATCCAGCCGCGCGACAGCTCGACGCCCGCGAGCGCGTACGTGACCAGATCCAGGCCGGCGCCGCCGTACTCCTCGGGCACCGTGAGCCCGAACAGGCCGAGCTCCTTCATGCCTTCGACGATCTTCGTGGGGAACTCGTCCCGATGCTCGAGCTCGTCGGCGACAGGGATCACCTCCCGTTCGACGAACTCCCGCACCGCCGCGACGACGGCCTCCTGCTCGTCGGTGAGCGTGACGAGCCCTGGCACGCTATCGGTCCTCGGTGACGGCTAGGCGGGTCATCCCGGCCGCGCGGCCGCGCGTCGCCACCTGCTCGGCCATCTTGCGGCTCGCCTCGTCGATCATCTCGGTGCCGAACATCACCGCGCCCGTTCGCTCGACGTCGGTCGCCTGGGCGTAGACCTCGATGATCGCCTCAGCCTTGTCGAACTCCTCCTGGGTCGGGGCGAACACCTCGTTCAGCACGTCGATCTGCCCCGGGTGCAGCGCCCATTTGCCGTCGTAGCCGAGCGCTCTGGCTCGCATGGCCATCTCGCGGAAGCCGTCGAGGTCCTTGATCACCAGGTAGGGGCCGTCGATCGCTTGCAGGCCGGCGTTCCGCGCGGCGATGAGGATCGTGGAGAGGACATGGTGCCAGTGGTCGCCGGGGTAGTTCGGCATCGCGAGCCCGGCGGTGAGGGCGGGAAGGCCGAGCGAGGCGCTCATGTCGGCCGGGCCGAAGATGAGGGTCTCCGTCCGGTCGGACGCGGCGGCGATGTCGTCGATGTTGGTGAGGCCCGTCGCGGTCTCGATCTGGACCTCGAGCCCGATCCGCCGGTCCAGGCCGATCGTGTCCTCGATCATGCGAAGCAGGTCGTCGACGAACGTGACGTCGGTCGCGTACTCGGCCTTCGGGATCATGAGGCAGTCCAGGTGCGGGCCAGCGCCCTCGACGACCTCGATGACGTCGCGGTAGCACCATCGCGTCTGGACGCCGTTGATGCGGACGACGACGGTCTTGCCCTCCCAAACGCTCTCCTTGAGGGCCTGGACGACGTTCGCCCGGGCCTCCTCCTTCGCGCCCGGGGCCACGGAGTCCTCGAGGTCCAGGAAGACCTCGTCGGCCGGCAGGCCCGGCGCCTTGGCCAGCATCTTCGGAGAGGACCCGGGCACGGACAGGCACGATCGCCGGGGTCGGATCACGCGTTCCGTCATCGCGCCGCGATGCTATCGAATCGAACGCGGGTGATAGCCTGCCCGTGCTCCGCCGATAGTCTTCGGGGAGGATTCGATCGTGGCCAAGGCAGAGAAGCTGAAGCGAGCCGAGGCGACCCCGGCCGAGCCGGCCCGGGAGTCGCGCTTCTTCAACCGCGAGCTGTCGTGGCTCGAGTTCGACGGGCGGGTCCTCGCGCTGGCCGGAAACGCGGACCTGCCGCTGCTGGAACGCGTCAAGTTCATGGCGTTCTTCGGCCGGATGCTGGACGAGTTCTTCCAGATCCGAGTGGCGGGGCTGAAGGAGCAGGTCGCGGCCGGCGTCACGAAGACCTCCGCGGACGGCCTGACCGCGCGCGAGCAGCTCGACGCGATCAGCGAGCGGGTCCGTGCGCTCGCCGCGCGCCAGAACCAGCTCTTCGCGAAGAAGCTCCGGCCGGCGCTGGCCGCTGAGGGCATCCAGCTCGTCGACTGGGAGGAGCTGGAGCGCGAGGACCACAAGCACCTGCGGGAGACCTTCGAGCAGCGCGTCTTCCCGGTGCTCACGCCGCTCGCCGTCGACCGGGCGCATCCCTTCCCCTACATCTCGAACCTGTCGCTGAACCTCGCGATCGTCGTGCGGGACCCGACCACGCGCATCCGCCGGTTCGCGCGCGTGAAGGTGCCGCAGATCATCCCGCGGTTCGTCCCGATTCCCGACGGGCGACGGTTCCTGCCACTCGAGCAGCTCATCGCCGCGAATGCCGCGCTGCTGTTCCCGGGCATGCAGATCGAGGCGAACCATCCCTTCCGCGTCACACGCGACTCGGACGTGGAACTCGAGGTCGCCGAGGCGGACGACCTGCTGGCTGCGACCGAGGCGATCGTCAGGCGGCGGGAGCGCTCGCCCGAGGCCGTGCGCCTGGAGGTCCACAGCTCCATGCCCCAGTTCGTGCGGACGCTGCTCATGGAGGAGCTGAACCTCCCTCCGCCCGACGTCTACGTGACCCGGGCGACCCTCGGGCTGGGCGACCTCTGGCAGCTCNNGCCGTGGACGGGCATCACCCAGCCGCGGCTCGCGCCCGTTGAGAAGACGGCGCCGAGCTTCTTCGAGGCGCTGAAGGAGGGCGACGTCCTGGTCCAGCACCCGTACGACGCCTTCTCGTCCTCGGTCGCCGCCTTCATCGACCAGGCCGTGCGGGACCCGTCCGTGCTCACGATCAAGCAGACGCTCTACCGGACCTCGGTGAAGGACAGCTCGGTCGTTCGTTCGCTCGTGCGTGCGGCGGAGTCTGGGAAGCAGGCGGTGGCGCTCATCGAGCTCACGGCGCGCTTCGACGAGGAGACGAACATCGGCTGGGCGCGTGTCCTCGAGGAAGCGGGCGTCCACGTCGTCTATGGCGTCGTAGGGCTCAAGACCCACGCCAAGATCGCCCTCGTGGTGCGCGAGGAGGAGGACGGCATCCACCGGTACTCCCATGTCGGCACCGGGAACTACCATCCGGGGACGGCCGGGATCTACGAGGACATCGGACTCCTGACGGCGGACCCCGCGATCGCGGCCGATGTCGCCGACCTGTTCAACTCGCTCACCGGCTACAGCCGGCAGGAGGACTATCGGGCGATCCTCGTGGCGCCGCTCACGCTACGTGCGCGCCTGCGCGACATGATTCGCGAGGAGGCAGCAGCTGGGAAGAACGGGCGGATCGTGATGAAGATGAACAGCCTCGTGGACCCGCAGATGATCGATGAGTTGTATGCGGCGTCTCAGGCAGGCACGGAGATCGACCTGATCGTTCGCGGCATCTGCTGCCTGCGCCCCGGGGTCGAGGGGATGTCGGAGAACATTCGGGTGCGATCGATCGTGGGACGGTTCCTCGAGCACTCGCGGGCCTTCCGCTTCGGCGGCGGCTCGAGCACGCCGAGGTACTTCATCGGGTCCGCCGACCTGATGCAGCGCAACCTCGACCACCGGGTCGAATGCCTCGCCCCGGTGTCGGACCCGGCGCTCGTCGAACGGCTCGAGGAGATCCTGCAGGTCGAGCTCGAGGACGACGTCCTCGCCTGGGAGCTCGGCCTCGACGGCTGGACCAAGGTCCCGACCGAGGCCGGCCGCAACGCCCACGAACGGCTGCAGGAGCTGGCCCTGGCGCGGGCGGGCCGGGATCGCTGAGCGCGTGATCCTTGCGGGGGGCGGCGTCGTCTCCCGGCTCACCGAGGACGGCGGCCGGGAGGTCGTGCTCGTGCATCGCCCCGCATACGACGACTGGACCTTTCCGAAGGGCAAGCTCGACGGGGCCGAGACCGAGGCCCAGGCGGCTCTCCGTGAGGTCGAGGAGGAGACGGGCCTCCGCTGCTCGCTCGGAGACGAGCTCGGGCTCGTGTCCTACGAGATCGGGCCCGGCTTGACGAAGTCGGTGCGCTACTGGGTCATGGGCGCGACGGACGGGACGCTCGCTCCTGCCCACGAGGTCGACGAGGCGCGGTGGGTGGCCGAGGACGAAGCGCGAGCGATGCTCAGCTACGAACACGACCGCGACGTCCTCGACCGCTTCAGCGCCCCCCTCGTGACCGTCTCGCTCATTCGTCACGCGAAGGCGGGAAGCCGGCACGCCTGGCACGGGCGCGACCGGCTGCGACCGCTGTCGCAGGCCGGGCGCGCGCAGGCGAGCGGGCTCGTCGACGCGTTCGACGGCCGGCCGACCGACCGCCTCCTCTCGAGCCCGTACCTGCGGTGCGTCGAGACGCTCGAGCCGCTGGCGCTCTCCCGCAGCCTGGCGATCGAGACCACAAAGGCCCTCGCCGAGGGTGCGCCGGTGCAGGACGCGCTGCGGTTGATCGAGGAGACCGCCCGAGGGGGGAGCGCCGCGCTTTGCACCCACGGGGACGTCCTCACCGGCCTGATCCGCCACCTTAGGGAGACGGGGGTCAGCCTTCGGGGGGACCTCGACGGGAAGGAGGATTTCCGAAAGGGCTCGATCTGGCACCTGGAGCTCCGGGCGGGCGTCGTGCTGGCGGCCGAGCCAGGGCCCCCTCGGGATCGGGCCTAGCCCGAGCGCGCGGCGAGGGCCGCGTCGGCCAGGACGTCAAGGCCCTCTTCGAGCTCCTCGTCGGTGATGACGAGCGGCACCAGGTGGCGAAGCACGTTGTGATAGATACCGCACGTGACGGAGACGACGCCGTTGGACATCGCGTGGCGGACCAGGTGGCCGAGGAACGAAGCGTTGGGGGCCTTCGATTGCGGGTCGCTCACCATCTCGACGCCGATCATCGCCCCGACGCCTCGCACCTCGCCGATCTCCGGGACGTCGCGGGCGACCTCTTCCCAGCGCGCACGGATCGCCTTGCCGACGACGTCCGCCCGCGCGATCAGGCCCTCTTCGTCGATGACCTGGAGCACGGCGTTCGCCGCGGCGCACGCGACCGGGTTGCCCACGTAGGTGCCGCCGATCGCCGACGGCCCCGGCGCGTCCATGATGGACGCCCGGCCGACGACCGCGGACAGCGGATAGCCAGCACCGAGCGCCTTCGCGAGCACCACGATGTCGGGGTCCAGGCCCACGTGCTCCGATGCGAGGAATGCCCCCGTACGCCCGCATCCGGTCTGCACCTCGTCGGCGATGAGGAGGATCCCGTGACGCCGGCAGAGGGACTCCAGCCCGGGGAGGAAGTCGGCCGGCGGGACGACGAATCCGCCCTCGCCCTGGATCGGCTCGACGATGACGGCGGCCACCGATGCCGGATCCACCAGCGTGACGAACGCGCGCTCGATCGCCTGCAGGGCGAGCTGCCCGGCTTCGTCGGGATGGGAGCTCCGGTACGGGTAGGGGTACGGCAGCCGATACACCTCGGGCGCGAACGGCCCGAACCCGGCCTTGTACGGGTGGTGCCGGCTCGTGAGCGTCATCGTGAGGAGCGTCCGCCCGTGGAACCCGCCCTCGAAGCAGAGCAGAGCCGGTCGGCCGGTCGCAGCACGGGCGAACTTCACGGCATTCTCGATGGCCTCCGCGCCCGAGTTGAAGAACGCGACCTTCCGATCGCCGCCGCCAACGGCGCGCACGAGGCGCTCGCCGAGCTCGACGTAGGTCTCATAGGGAATGACCGAGAAGTCCGTATGCGAGAACCGCGCCGCCTGCCGCTGCACCGCCTCGACCACCTTGGGATGGGAGTAGCCAACCAGGTGGCAGCCCAGGCCGCCCGAGAAGTCCAGGAGCGTGTTGCCGTCGACGTCGGTGACGCGCGCGCCGTGGCCGTGGTCGATGACGATGGGGGCATGGAGGTCGAGGGGGTCGGCGACGACCCGGGACTTCCGCTCGAGGACGGCCGCAGACCGTGGACCTGGGAGTTCGGTGACGAGGGAGATGGCCCGGCTCATGGGCCCCAGAGCGTACAGGACCGTCCCGTCGCAGAGGGGGCAGGCTCATGGCGCGCACGATCGAAGCCACGACGACATCCGCGACGGGAAGCTCGGAGGACCGCCGGCGCTGGTGGGTCCTGGTCGCGATGGTCTTCGGGCTCTTCATGCCCGTGCTCGACAACCTGGTCGTGAACGTGGCCCTGCCGACGATCCAGCACAAGCTCGGGGCGCAGCTCTCCGGCCTGCAGTGGATCGTCGACGCGTACACGCTCACGTTCGCGTCGTTCATGCTCACGGGAGGCGCCCTCGGTGACCTCTACGGGCGCAAGCGTTTCTTCATGGGCGGGCTCGGGCTCTTCACGCTCGGGTCGCTCATGTGCGGGCTCTCCGCCTCGACCGGACAACTGGTGGCCTTCCGCGCCGTGCAGGGCCTGGGTGCCGCGATGCTTCTTCCCGGCTCGCTCTCGATCATCACCTCCACCTTCAGCGGCAAGGAGCGCGGCGCGGCCATCGGGATCTGGGCGGCGATGTCGGGCCTCGCGATCGCGATCGGCCCTGTGGTCGGCGGCTTCCTGGTCGAGCACCTCTCCTGGCAGAGCATCTTCTTCGTGAACGTTCCCATCGGGATCATCGGCCTCATCATGACGGCGACGATCGTGCGCGAGTCCAAGGACCCGAGCCGGTCCCGCCGCCTCGACCCGCCGGGCCTCATCACGGGCACCGCGGGCCTGTTCTTCCTGGTCTACGCGCTCATCGAAGGGAATGCGAAGGGCTGGACCAACCCCCTGATCCTTGGGTCCTTCGCGCTCGCCGCGGTGATCCTTGCAGCGTTCTTCAGGATCGAGTCGCGTCGCGAGTCCCCGATGCTCCCACTCCGGTTCTTCCGGATCCCTACCTTCGCCGCGGCAAACGTCGTCGCGGCGGCCGTGTTCTTCGCGATGTTCGGGAGCGTGTTCTTCCTCTCGCTCTACCTGCAGAACGTCCGTGGCTACTCCCCCGTCGCGGCCGGCCTGCGCCTCTTCGCCTTCTCCGTCGTGATCCTGTTCATCGCCCCGCTCTCGGGCCGGCTCTCCGACCGGTTCGGATCGCGGTGGTTCATGACGTTCGGGCCGCTGCTCGCGGCCGGTGGGCTTGGGCTCCTCCTGCGCACCGATCCGACGTCGGCCTACGTGTCGGTGCTGCTCCCCGCGTTCATCGTGCTCGCCGCCGGGATGGCGATGACGATGAGCCCGATGACCGCGGCGGTGATGGGCTCGGTCGACGTCCAGCACGCGGGCGTCGCCTCGGCGGCGACGAACACGAGCCGTGAGATCGGCGGGGTGTTCGGCATCGCGCTCCTTGGCGCCATGGCGCGACTGCTCGCTGGCGGGATGACCTCGACGCAGGCGCACGGCATCGTGACCGCCGCCGGCAACGCCGCCGCGACCGGCGGCACGACCGCGACCGGCATCGCGACGGGGCCGGTGAGTGAGGCGATCAAGGAATCGTTCGTCCACGCGATGCACGTGGGGATCCTGGTGGCCATCGTGTTCATGGCGATCGCCGGCATCGTGTCCGCGATCTTTGTGCGCAGCCACGTGACGGCGCACGGGGAGACGTTCGAGAAGGGGGGCTAGGTGGCCGTTCAGCGCGACGAAGCCACCGCTGACCTCCGGTCGCAGATCCTGGCGGCGGCGCAGCGGGTGATCCAGGCCCGCGGCGCCGCCTCCGCGACGACCCGCGCCATCGCCGAGGAGGCGCGCTGCGCCGAGGGGAGCATCTACCGCTACTTCACCGACAAACACGCACTGTTCCATGCGGTCGCGGGCGAGCACTTCACGAAGTTCGTCGAACTCGCCGAGACCCTCCCGCAGCGAGCCGGCTCCGCGACGGTGGCGAAGAACCTGGAGGAGTTCGTCGCCGCATCGCTCCGCTTCTACCGTGCCGTGCGACCGGTGGTGGGGGGCGCGCTCGGCGACCGCGACTTCCTGGAGGAACAGCGGCGCCATTTCGCGCAGACGAACAGCGGGCCGATGAAGTCGATCGGGGGGGTCTCGACCTACCTGCGGCGCGAGCAGCGCCTCGGGCGCGTGGCCGACGGCGCCTCGCCGGAGTTCGCTGCGCGCGTCCTCCTCGGCGCGTCCTTCAGCCAGACCGTACTGGAGGAGCTGGTGGAGCCGTCGGGCGTTACCTCGACCGACGAGCGCCTCGCGCGGGAGATGGTGCGCACGGTGATGGAGGGGCTTCGCCCCTCACCCGCGGCGTCGGCGTAAGACCTCGTCGAGGACCTCGAGCGGGCGCATCGCGTCGGCCAGGATTGGGTACAGCGTCTCGTAACCGCCGGGGCTCGCGTCCATGCGAAGCCACTGTGCGACCTGGAGGGCTTCCTCGATGGCCCGTTCGCATGCATCTCGATCCGCGTTGCCCCAGCCGTCGCCGGCCTTCGCGACGAGGCTGCGGGCCTCCCGCAGGTGCGCCTCGAATCCCGCGAGCGCCTCGGCGAGGGGCACGCCGGCCGAGCGTCCGCGCGGAGCCGCCGAGACGAGCGCCGCTTTCGCCCGTTCCACCTCTTCGACCGCGCGGAGCACCTCGACGTTCACGCCTCTGCCCATGCCGGCCGAGATTGTAGGAAAGGCGACGTAGAATCCAGGGCTCATGGCCGACCCCCACCGACTGCTCCTCATCGTCAACCCACGGGCCCAGTCGGTGACGCCCGACCGCACGCAGACAGTCGCGGCGATCCTCGGTTCGGCCTTCCAGCTGACGCGCGCATTCACGCAGGGGCCGGGCCACGCCACGGAGCTCGCGCACAAGGCGGCCTACGGCGACGCGGACGTCGTGGCGGTGCTCGGCGGAGACGGCACGATCAACGAGGCCGCGAACGCTCTCGCCGGCACGAGGGTGCCGCTCGGGATCCTGCCCGGTGGCGGCGCCGACGTCTTCGCGCGCTCCATCGGGATCCCCACGGACCCCCCGGCGGCCGCGCGCCTGCTCATCGAACGCGCCGCGGATAGCGTCCATGCCCGCACGGTGCCACTCGGGCGCGTCGTGGGCTCCCCCGAGGGCGAGGGTCGGTTCTTCCTCGCCAACTACGGCGCGGGGTTCGACGCCGCCATCGTCCGCGCGGTCGAGCGCCACCCGCGCACCAAGCGCCGCTTCGGTGACTGGTCCTTCGTCGGAAACGGACTCCGGCAGTTCTTCCTCGGGTACGACCGCCGGCGTCCGCGCCTGGAGCTCTCGTGGGGGGCCGGGGCCGACCAGCGCCAGCGCGACCTGTTCCTGGCCGTCGTGCAGAACACCACGCCGTACACCTTCCTCGGCCGGCGCCCGATGCGCCTGTGCCCCGACGCGACGCTCGATGGCGGGCTCGACTGCTTCGCCCTCGCCACGATGCGCACGCGGGTGGTTCTGCCGCTGCTCCTGCAGGCCTTCCGATCGGGCGTGCGCACCTCGGACCCCCGCGTCACGTCCCTGCACGACCTCCGGCGCCTGCGGATCGGCGCCTCGGTCCCGATGCCGATGCAGGTCGACGGCGAGTTCATCGGCGAGCGAACCGAGCTCGTCGTCGAATCGGTGCCCGAGGCGCTCTGCGTGATCGCGCCGGCGACGGGTTCCTAGGACGATCGAGCGTCGAGCTCGAGCCACACGCAGGTCGTCGGCCGCGAGCGCACGCCCCAGCGATCGGAGATCTGGTCCACCAGGTAGAGGCCCCAGCCGGACTCGGAGTACACCGACGGCTCGAGCCGCGGCGGGACGAACCCCGGACCACCGTCGGTGACCTCCAAGCGGATCGTGTCGTGGGCGAGCCGAACCCGCACCCGGATGTGCCCGTCGGGCCCCATGCCGGCGTGACGAACGCTGTTGGTCACGAGCTCACTCACCATGAGCTGCAGCCCTTCGAGCCGTGCCTGCGGGAGCCGGTCCGCGAGCCTCCTCACCGCGCGGCGCGCGCTCCCGGGTGCGCCGACACCGTTTCGGATCTCGACGTCGAGGTCGGACGCGATGGTCCTCATACGGCGTCCCGGCCGTGGACCGGCCCGAGAGTTGCCCCACCCCAACCCGCCGACCATACTGGGCAAGCGGAAGTGGGTGCCGGCGACACGAGAGGAGCGCGGTGGTCGGGGACGAGGGAGGGACCGAGCCCTCCGATCATCGGGCTTCCGCCGTCCCGCGACCGGCACCGCTCGACGTGCGCGTCGAGGATCACCACGGCGCTGCTGTGGTCCATGTGCGGGGCGAGCTCGACCTCAGCACCTGCGAACAGGTGGAAACGGTGCTCGCCCAGGCTGAGGGGGCGAACCCGCCCACGATCGTGCTCGACCTGAGCGGGGTCTCCTTCATGGACTCGACGGGCGTCCGGACGCTCCTGCAGGCGGACTCCCGGGCACGGCGCGACGGAAGACGCCTGTTGCTCATCGCACCTCCGGAACCGGCGGCGCGCGTGCTTCGCGTGACGCTCCTCGACCGGCGCTTCGAGTTCATCGGGGACCTCTCGGAGCTGGCCTAGCCGCGACCCGCGCCGGCCCCGCGTCGCGATCAACCGGACGGAAGCGACACCGACAGCCCGACGACGGATCCCTCCGAAGACTCGCTCTCGAGGTGTACGTCCGCGAAGAGCGCCAGCAACAGATCGAGGCGGCTCACCTCCTCCTCGCCGAGACGTCCGAGGTCGATCGCGCCCACGGATCGAAGCTGCAGGCGCACGTGACCATCGCTCCGCCACGCCTCGAGCCGGAGGGGGTCCGGCAATCCGCCGGGCGCCCCCGCGATAGCGCCGGAGCAGACCTCGGTGACGCCGATCTTGAGGTCCTCGATCCCAGTCTCGTCCAGGCCGAGCGCGCGACCCGCGGCCGTGGCGAAGATCCGCGCGAGGACCAGGTATCCCGTGTCGCACGGAACGGCCAGGCAGAGCGATCGCCTGCCACCGGCCTGCGTCGGCACCGACACAGAAACCATCTCCCCTCACACGCTCGTGGCTTCGGCCAGGCCCGAGTAGAGGGGGATCACCTTGTCGAGTCCGGTGATCTCGAGGATGCGAAGGATCGGGCGACGGGTACACACGATCCGGAGCTCACCACCCACCTCGCGGAGCCCCTTGAGCCCGCCGACGAGCACCCCGAGGCCGGTCGAATCCATGAAGGTGACCTGATCCAGGTCGACGATGAGCTCCGTCGTCCCCCGGTCGAGCGAAGCGGCGATGGCACTCTTCAGCTGGGGCGCCGTATGGGCGTCGACCTCACCCTCCACCGCCAGGATGCTCCTGGTTCCGGACTCCGTCGTTCGAACGAGCATTTCAGCTCCTCCCACCTGACCCTTGTCAGGTTCCCAACCCCCCGCAGCGGCAAACATGACCATCTGGCTACCATTGGACGGACCAACTCGTGCACGAACAGATCAAGGTCTCCGTCCCGGCCGAGCCCGGGTTCGTGGCGCTGCTGCGAAGCGTCGTGGCCGGCGTGGCCGGGCTCCGGGGGTTCGGCGTGGACGCCATCGAGGACCTCCGGCTTGCGATCGGCGAAGCGTGCGCCGACCTCCTCGAACAGGCACCGGAGGGCACGGTGCTCGGCGTGGACCTCGAGGTCGCGGAGGGAGCGCTTGAGGCGGTCGTCTGGACGGATGCGGGAGCCGCCGGCTGGTCGGGCGCGGAGGCGGAGGGTCGCCTCACGTGGCTCCTGTTGCGGGCGCTCACGGACGAGGCGACCTTGATCGAGCGGCCCGAGGGTCCCGGTGTCCGGCTGGTCAAGCGAACCGCGGCCCGGGGAGCAGGATGACCGGGTCGACCCGCGATCCCACCTTCGATCGGGAACGAGAGCGCGAGCTGTTCGAGCGGCTCGCCGAGGACCCCTCCGCGCGCGAGGAGGTCATCGAGCTGCACACGCCGCTCGCCCGGTACCTCGCGTCACGCTTTCGGGGCAGGGGCGAGACGTTCGAGGACCTCACGCAGGTCGCGCTCCTCGGGCTCATCAAGGCCGTCGACCGGTTCGACCCCTCGCGCGAAGTCCGGTTCAGCACCTACGCCTCGGCGACGATCGTCGGGGAGATCAAGCGCCACTTCAGGGATCGGGCGTGGGCGCTCCGCGTCCCTCGACGGCTCCAGGAGATGGGGCTGCAGGTCTCCAAGGCCCTCGGGGCGCTGCACCAGGAGCACGGTCGCTCCCCGACGGTCGCGGAGATCGCCGAGCGGGTGGGGGCGAGCGAGGAGGAGGTCCTCGAGGCGATGGACGCGATGACCGCGTACACGGCGGAGTCGCTGGACGCGCCCTCGGGCGAGGGCGAAACCGCCTGGATCGACCGACTCGACCACGAGGAGCCCCGCTTCGCGATGCTCGAGGAATGGGAGAGCGTCGTGCCAGCGCTCCGCGGGCTCCCCGAACGGGAGAAGGCCATCCTCTACCTGCGGTTCTTTCGTGGCCGGACGCAATCGCAGATCGCCGAGGAGATCGGCGTGTCGCAGATGCACGTCTCGCGCATCCTCGCCCAGACGCTCCGCCGGTTACGCGAGGCCCTAGAGCCGGACGCCGAGGTTTGAGCCCCGGATCGCGGGGAATGCTCGGCGCGCGGGGCCCGAAGCACGGTGCGCCGTTTGGGCCGGGGCGACCCCCCTCACTCTCCCGAGCTCCGGCCTTGATGTGGGAAACGCCGAGGGGCGCCCTCTCCGCCCCTCGGCGCTTCCCCACTACGGGCCCTCGGGAGACGTGGAGAGGGAACCAGGGGTAGCGCGTGCTTCCATCGGTACCCGTACCACCGCGACCGCTCCAGGATTACCTGGAGATTGTTGGCGAGGCCGCCGTCGAGGAGCTTCGTGCTGCGGCGCGCGCCCTCTCCGGCGCTCGCATCCTGAACCTCAACTCGACCGCGTTCGGCGGGGGCGTCGCCGAGCTCCTCGTTACCCACGTGGGCCTCCTGAACGAGCTCGGCCTCGACGCCCACTGGCAGGTCATCAACGGCAGGAGCGAGTTCTTCACCGTCACGAAGTTCGCGCACGCCGGGCTCCAGGGTGCGGAGGTGCCATGGACCGAGGACATGATCCGCGTCTACGAGGAGCAGTGCGAGGAGAACGCCGACGAGCTCGGCGGCGAGTACGACTTCGTGATCGTGCACGACCCCCAGCCCGCAGGCATCCTGCCGGTGATCGAGGAGCGAGGGCGGCGCAAGGGCCACTGGGTCTGGCGGTGCCACTTGGACCTCTCGGAGTCGTTCCAGCCGATCTGGACCTACCTCGCCGGGCACGTTGCGCACTATGACGCCGCCGTGTTCACGATGCAGGAGTTCGAGCCGGCCGGCCTCGACGGCCCTCGGATCTTCATCATCCCGCCCTCGATCGACCCGCTCTCGTCGAAGAACCAGTGGATGGACGCGGAGACCGTCTACGAGACGATCCATCGCTACGGCGTGCAGTGGAACCGGCCGATCGTCACCCAGGTTTCCCGGTTCGACCCCGCGAAGGATCCCCTGGGCGTGATCGACGCCTACCGGCTCGCGAAGCGTGAGGTGCCCGACCTGCAGCTGGTCCTCATCGGATCGATGGCGCACGACGACCCCGAGGGCTGGCACTACCTTGAGGTCACGGAGCGTCACCGATCCGACGATCCCGACATCTTCCTGCTCTCGAACGTGCAGGGCGTCGGGAACCTCGAGGTGAACGCCTTTCAGCGCGACTCGACGGTGGTGCTGCAGAAGTCGCTCCGCGAGGGGTTCGGCCTCACCGTCTCCGAGGCGCTCTGGAAGGGGACGCCCGTGATCGGCGGCAACGTGGGCGGCATCCGCCTGCAGATCGAGGACGGCGAGGACGGGTTCCTCGTGGAGAGCCCCGAGCAGTGCGCCGACCGGATGCTCCGCCTGCTCGGAGACCCCGACGAGCTCGCGCGGATGGGCCGGCGGGGACACGAGATCGTCCGTGAGCGATTCCTCACGTTTCGGGAGCTCAGGGACATCCTGGAGATGCTCGCGGCGCTCGCTTGAGGCGGCCGCTCGGTTGCCGCTCCCGCGAGGGTCAGCTATCGTCGAGCCGCATCGTGGGGAGCGGCACGAGCCGCTTCGGCTTCGCCCTCTCACCATGACCACACGGACCCGGCCCATCCCTCGCTGGCGCATCGGCGTCGGGAGGGCGGTCGTCCCGGCCCACAGGATCCGTACGGCGCTCGCCGCGATGCTCCTCCTCCTCGGCGGCATCGCCGTCGTCGGCACGCTCGCCCTTCCCGCCACCAAACCACCCGAGCTGGTCCCGGCGCTCGTCTACCTGGTCCTCATCGGCTTCGTCACCCACGTCGGGGGACGCCGGGCGGGGATCATCGCGCTGGTCGCGTGCGCGGTCGCCTTCGACTACCTCTTCGTGCCGCCCTTCCACCATCTGCACCCGATCGGATCGGGTGAAGGGGCCACCGCTCCCGACATCGAGACGCTCGTCGCGTTCGTCGTGGGCGGGCTGGCGGAGGTCGAGCTTCGCGCCCGCGCCCGGGCCGAGACGCACCGCGCGCGTCTGCTCGGGAACCAGATGATCGTGCTCGCCTCGGTGAGCGAGCGCCTGAGCGAGTCGTTCGACTACGAGCGGACGCTCGACGAGGTGGCCCGCCTGTCCGCGATGGCCTTCGACGGGTTCTGCGTCATCGATCTGATCGATGACGACGGGACCGTTCGCCGCGTGGCGGCCGCAGGTACCGACGCGCGGCGGGACGTCCTGGCGCAGGGGCTCCGTCGCTACCTGCCGGATCTGGCGTCCGCCGATCACCCCGTCGGCCAGGTGATCCGTTCGGGCGAGGCACGGGTCGTGCCCAACGCGTCCGCCGCCTTCCTCGCGCGCTTCGCGACGAGCTCCGAGCACGCCGAGCTCATCCGCAAGCTGGGCGCCCGGTCCATCATCATGGCCCCGCTCATCGCGAAAGGCCGAACCGTCGGCGCCCTGGTGCTTGCGACCGGCTCCCGAGGCCGCTACGGCGACGCCGAGCTGGACGTTGCCGAGGATCTCGCGACGCGGATCGCGCTCGCGGTCGACAACGCGCGGCTGTACCAGGAGCGCAACTACATCGCACAGACCTTGCAACGAAGCCTGCTCCCACCCCACTTGCCCGCGATCCCGGGGATCGCGCTCGACGCCAGGTATTACCCGCTCCTGGGTGGCGGTGAGGTGGGCGGCGATTTCTACGACGTCTTCCCGATCGGACCGGAGACCTGGACCCTCGTGATCGGCGACGTCTGCGGCAAGGGCCCCGACGCGGCCGCGGTGATGGGCGTCGCTCGCTACACCCTCCGGGCAGCCGCCGTGTACGAGGCCCGCCCGAGTCGGGTGCTGCGCACCACGAGCGACATCCTTCTGGAGCAGGACACCGATCAGCGATTCGTGACGGCCGCCTGCGCCCGGCTCCGCCCAGGTGAGGGCCGGGCCCGGCTCACGATCGCGGTGGGAGGCCATCCGCTCCCCGTCGTCGTGCGGGCGAGCGGTGAGGCCGCCTTCGCCGGCGAGCCCGGGATGCTCCTGGGCGTGCTCCCTGAGCCGGAGCTGACCGACGTCATCGTCGACCTCGATCCCGGCGACTTCATCGTCTTCTACACCGACGGGGTGCTCGATGAACGGCACTCGGGCGCGGCGGGCGGGGAGGCCAGGCTGCTCGCGCTCCTCGCCCGCTGCTCGGGCTCGCCGGTCCAGGTCGTCGCCGACGCGCTCGACCGGTTCCTGCTCGGCTCGCGATCCAAGCTGCTGCGTGACGACGCGGCCTTCCTCGTCGTGGGCGTCTCCGCGAGCTGAGGTTTCGGTGCAGGGCGCCCAGGGGAAAGGCTCACACGTCCCGCCCGGGAGGAGGGCCCCGTGTCTGGCCTCGCGATGACCGACCGACCAGCCGCCGGCAGCCTGGCGCCGCCCGAGCTGCCGATCTCGCGGCCGGTGCCGAGCCGGCCGGTGCTGATCGCCTCCAACCGTGGGCCGGTCACGTTCACCCGGCAGGATGGCCAGCTGGTCTCGCAGCGGGGAGGTGGCGGCCTCGTGACCGCCCTCACGGGCGCCCTCGCCGGCTCGGGCGCGCTCTGGGTCGCGAGCGCCATGTCCGATGAGGACCGCCAGCAGGCAGGCCGGCCGAGGATCCCGTTCGAGGCGGGCGATTCGACCTTCGATCTGCGGTTCCTGGCCTTCGACGACGACACGTACGAGCGCTACTACAACGGCATCGCCAACAGCGTCCTATGGTTCGTGCATCACTACCTCTGGGACATGGTCCGGGTCCCGCATTTCGACGAACGGACCAGAGCCGACTGGGACGCGTACCGCACGGTGAACGAGGCGTTCGCGGCCACGCTCGCGAACGAGGGCGGGCGGTTGATGGGAAGCCCGGCCTACCTGATCCAGGACTACCATCTGTCGCTCGTTCCGCAGATGCTCCGGCGGCGGCTGCCAGGCGCACGCATCTCCCACTTCTCGCACATCCCGTTCGCCGGACCGACCTACATCAGCATCCTCCCGCGATGGATGCGCGAGGAGCTCCTCTCCGGGCTCCTCGGCGCCGACGTCGTCGGGTTCCAGGCCGACCACTGGGCCGATAACTTTCTCCTCGCCTGCCGCACGCTTCCGGGCACGCGGGTCAACCTCCGCCACCGTCTTGTCCTCTGGGAGGGACGGGAGATTCGGGTCCGCGTCTACCCGGTCTCGATCGACGCCGAGGCGATGGATTCGCAGGCTCGCACCCGCGTGGTGGCGCGGGCCCGCCGGCAGCTCCGGCGGTCGCTCGGCACGCAGCGGCTCATCCTGCGCGTCGACCGAGCGGAGCTCTCGAAGAACATCTTGCGCGGCTTCCTCGCCTTCGAGGAGCTGCTGATCACGCGGCCGGATTGGCGGGGCCGGGTTCGCCTGCTCGCCTGCATGGACCCCTCGCGCGGCACGATCGCCGAGTACCGCCGGTACACGCGGCAGTGCCTGCTGGCCGCGGAGCGCATCAACCGCACCTTCGCGACGGAGGGGTGGCGGCCCATCGAGGTTCGCCTCGAGGAGGATCAACCGGCGCTCCTCGCGGCGTTCGGGCTCTACGACGTGCTGCTCGTCAATCCCCTGTTCGACGGGATGAACCTCGTCGCGAAGGAGGGTCCCGTGGTCAACCGGCGCCGCGGCGTGCTCGTCCTTTCGAGCAACGCCGGCGCGCATGCAGAGCTCGGGCGCTACGCGCTCACGGTGAACCCCTTCGACGTGAGCGAGACCGCGGAGGCCCTAGTCTCGGCCCTCGAGATGGGGGGCGCCGAGCGACGGCGCAGGGCGCGTGGGCTTCGCGCGGCGGTGCTGCGCCGCCGGCCGGAGTCCTGGATCGAGGAGCAGGTCTTGGACCTCGATCGCCTCGGCCCCTAGACCCTAGCGGAGCGCGCCCAGGAGCTCGAGGAGACCCTCTGGGCCGTCGACCACGAGGTCGGCGGCGGCGCAGAGCTGGGCGGGGGTCTCGGGCGAGCGAACGGCGACACGAACGCCATCCACACGACCATCGCGGAGCCGGTTCATGGCGCGGAACGCATCGAGGTCGGCGATATCGTCCCCCGCGAACAGGCAGCCCGTGAGATCGTGAGCCACCACCTCACGCAAGAGCGCCCCGCCCTTCCCGGGCGCATCGAGCGGAAGGAGCTCGAGCACCATCTTGCCGGACAGGAGTCCCATGTGGCTTCGATCGGCGAGCTCGCGAAGTGCCGGCGCCAGCCTGCGCTCCGCCGCCGCGGCGTCCGGCGCGCCGCGGTAGTGCACCGCGATCGCCGAGCCCTTGTCTTCGACGAAGGCGCCGAGGACCCGGTCCGCGACCTCGCGCACCGCGGGGACGATCGTCTGCACCGAGGACCGCGACCCGCCGGCGTCGACCATGCCGTACAGGCCAAGCATCTCGACGCGCCGCGAGGGCACCAGTCTGCGGATCTCCCGATTCGGCCGGCCGGAGAGGACCGCGACGAGCGCGTACGAGGAGGCGAGCTCCTCCAGGAGGGGCACGACGCCGGGGATCGGCAGGGCGGCCTCGGGGCGGCGCGCGATCTCAGCGAGCGTGCCATCGAAGTCCAGGAACAGGCCCGCAGATTCGCGCTGAGCCCGGATCGGCTCCAGCAGCCGGCCCCAGCCGGGCGAGCCTCGGTCCACGACCGTTGGTCCTTTCCCCGTCCGATCCCGGGATAGTCGCTCAGGCCCCCCGCCAGGCGCGGCGGACCTCCACCGCCAGGGCGGGGCGGTTCGTCGCGACCGCGTCGACGCCGAGCGCGAAGAGCCCGCGCAGGTCATCGGGCTCGTCCACCGTCCACGTTCCCACCAGGAGGCCCTCGGCGTGCGCCTTCGCGACGAAGGCCTCCCCGGCCTCGAGGAGCGCCGGGTACTGGGGCAGCACGTACGTGTGTCCGGCCGACCGTGCGTACACGAGGGCCGCCCCGGGGTCGATGACGGCCGCGCTCAGGAACCCCGTCGGCAGGTCGGGCCGCGCACGCCTGATGTGCTCGATCGAGAGCCAGTTGAACGAGGACACCAGGACCGGGTCGGCGAACCCGGCCCGGTCCAGCTCGTCCAGCACCGCGTCGGCGATCGCCTCCCGCGGCGAGTCGAACGCCGGCTCTCCCGGCATGTTCTTGATCTCGACGTCGACCCCGGCCCGGCCCGCGAGCGTCTGCAACGCCTCGGCGAAGGTGGGGACCTCGAGGCGGCCTCCACGGCCACCCGACGCGTCCAGACGCTTGATCTCCCCGAGCGACAGCTCGTGGACGAACCCCGACCCATCGGTCGTCGAGGACACGTCCGGGTCGTGCATGATCACCGCGACCCCGTCGGTGCAGAGCCGAACGTCCAGCTCGATCACGTCGGCGCCCGCGCGGATGGCGGCTTCGAAGGACTCGAGAGTGTTCTCGGGATGGTCGGCGGAGGCTCCGCGGTGCCCGATGACCAAGGGTTCGTTTTGGCGATCGGAATCCACCGGGGGCATTGTGCACCGCGAAACGGCGTCTGTATAATCCGCCCCCTCGCGCGACCGAATGTACGCCCTGGCGGGGGGCAGGGCGAACCGGAACCGGCACTCCAGCGGTCGCGCGACTGGCACGGTCTGCCCGAGTTTGCTGTTCGACGTGTGGTCGAAAGGTGGGCGTCCTATGGATTGGGTACACCGCGCACGCTGCAAGGACGAGGATCCGGAGCTCTTCTTCCCCATCGGCACGACGGGCCCCGCGGCGCTGCAGATCGCGGCCGCGAAGGCCATCTGCATGCAGTGCGAGGTTCGCACGGAGTGTCTCGAATGGGCGATGGCGACGGGTCAGGACGCCGGCGTGTGGGGTGGCCTTTCCGAGGAGGAGCGCCGGGGTCTGCGGCGCGCCAGGCGACGGGGCGAAGTAGCCAGGCCGCTCGTTGCGACCGGCAGCTAGACCCGGCTCGACGGGCAGAGGTCGTTCACGACGCACACCTCGCACCGCGGCGTCGGCGCCTTGCAGACCGCTCGTCCGTGGTCGATCAGCACGTACGTGAAGCGGAACCACTCCTCGCGCGGGATCACGGCCCTGAGGTCGCGCTCGATCTTGTCGGGGTCCTGCTGCGTGGTGAACCCGAGGCGCTGGGCGAGTCGCCGGACATGGGTGTCGACCGCGATCCCCGCGTCCGGATCGACCTCGCGGGCCTCGGGGTACGAGTTCCCCTGGACGATGTTGGCGGTTTTGCGAGCGACCCCGGGAAGGGTGATCAGGTCGGCCATGCTCGACGGGACCCGGCCCTCGTACGCCTCGACGATCCGCCGCGCGGCGCCCCGGATCGAGCGCGCCTTCTGGTTGAAGAACCCCGTGGGCTTGATGTCCGCGGCGAGCTCCTCCTCGGGGACCCGCAGGTAGTCCTCGGGCGTCCGGTACTTCACGAAGAGGTCCTTCGTGACCTGGTTCACGCGCTCGTCGGTGCATTGCGCGGAGAGGATCGTGGCGACCAGCATCTCGAGCGGGTTCGTGAAGTGCAGCGCCACTGACGCGCTCGGGTAGGCGTCCTTGAGTCGCCGAATGATCTCCGGCGCCCGCTCGGCGATCGGAGCGTCCCGCCCGAGCGGCTTGCGGCCCGCCATCAGCCGCCCCGGAAGCCCGGCGAGCGGCGCTCGCGGAACGCCCGGATGCCCTCGGCCAGGTCCTCGCTCGCGAGAGCCTGGGCGGCGATACCGTCGAACGCACCCCCGCCCGTGATCCCCTGTTTGGATCCGCGAACAGACAGCGGCGCCGCCTCGGCGATCTCCGCCGCCAGGCGCGCGGTCCGGGCCGCGAGCGCCTCCGGCTCCACGGCGTCGCAGGCCAGGCCCCATGCGAACGCCTCCTCGCCCGAGATCGTCCGGCCGGCCACGAGCAGCTCGCCCGCCCGCTTCGGCCCGACGCAACGAACGAGCCGCTCGATGCTCTCGCGGCCGATCACGACGCCCAGCCGGGCCGACGGGATGCCGAACCGCGCGGTGGTTGCCACCACCACCAGGTCGCACGCGACCGCGAGCTGACACCCGCCGCCCAGCGCGGCGCCCTGCACCTCGGCGACGACCGGGACGGGACACGTGACGATGGCGCGCAAGAACTCGTCCAGGTCGCGACCGTACGCCGCCGCCGATCCCTCGCTGCGCGCGCGATCGAGCTCGTTCACGTCGGCGCCCGCGCAGAAGTCCTGTCCGGCTCCCCGCATGACGACGACCCGGCAAGCCGGCTCGGCGGCGAACGACGACAGCGCCGTCATCAGCTCCCCCAGCATCGCGTGCGAGATGGCGTTGCGCTGCTCCGGTCGATCCAGCGTGATCGACCCCACGGCACCCTCCAGGGCCGAACGAGCGAGCGCCAACCTCTAGCTCCCCCAGGCCTCGCGGCCGAGGAGCGCGAGGAGCCGCGTCTGGCGGTCCGACCCCTCGGGCGGATCGACGTCACCTCCGAAGGCGCCCGAGAGCTTCCACATGGCCATGACCCGCTCGTAGAAGGGTTCGACCGCGTCCAGCAGCACGGGGTCGATCGTGTCGTCCGCGCCGATCGCCCGCGCCAGGTCCCAGCCGTGGATCGCGAGGTCCGCGAGCACCTGCTCGGTGTAGTCGGCGCCCGGCACGTCCCCCATCGAGATGTGCACCGGACGCTCCATCACGCCATCGCCACGCACCGCCGCCTCAGCCGCCGCGGCGGATCGCCGCCACGCCCCCTTGGGATCCTCGCCCAGCAGGTCACCGTCGAACGACGACCCGACCTCCGCCACGGTCTTGCCCTCGAACAGCGGTGGCATCCAGGCGTTCTCGGAGACGAGGTGGTTCACCAGGTCGCGCACGTCCCACTCCGAACACGGCGTCGGCGCGTGCCACTGGTCGTCCCGGATCGCCTCCACCTTCTCCCCGAAGCGGGCCAGCGCTCGTGCATGAAGCTCCGGCGTATCAGTCACGACATGTCCTCCCGAGAGTCTCTCGAACCAGGGTTCGTCGCGGATTATGCCGGACTCGCGCGCACCCGCGCCCGCGAAGGATGGCCGCGATGGCGACGGCCGAGGCATCCTACGAACGCGTCGCGGCGAAACTCGCCGAACGGCCGGGGGTGGTGCGGGCGAAGATGTTCGGCATGCCCGTCGTGAAGATCAAGGGTAAGGCGTTCACGGGGCTCTTCGGCGAGGACATGGTCTTCAAGCTCGGCGCCGGGTCGGCCGGGCACGCGAAGGCGCTCGCGCTGAAAGGCTCCGTCATCTGGGACCCGTCGGGGATGGGACGCGCCTTCAAGGACTGGGTCCAGGTCCCGTCGGCGCACGCGAAGACGTGGTCGACGTTCGCGGACCGGGCGTTCGAGGCGGCGGCCCGGAGCTAGCTGCGGTCTTCGGCGAGACGCTTGCCGCGGTAGTTCGGGAAGATGACATCGCTGTGCTGCCAGCAGGTGGGGCTCAGGTTGTAGATCGAGAGCTTCGTCGCACACCCCGGCGCCGCGCAAGTCCTGCCACCCTGCTCAGTAGGCGAGGCGGGCGGGAGCTTCCCGGGTCGGCTTCCCTTCATCCCTGCATATTCGTGCGGGCGCGGGCCGCGGTTCCCGGTGGATCGTGCAGAGGTTGTGGAGAAGTCGTGACCTACTCGAACTCGCCCTCGAGCCGGATCGCCTGCTGGATCCGGAGCACGACGTGCTCGGGCGTCTCGCATCGGCACTTGTCGCGGACGATCTCCTTCAGCTTGCGCTGGAACTCCGCGCGCTCGAAGCACGGGCCGCACCCCTCGAGGTGCGTCGCCAGGCGGGACGACTGCTGTTGACCGAGCTCCCCGTGAAGGTAGTGCTCGATCTCGTGCAGCACCTCGTCGCAGCTAATCTCGGACAAGTCCTCGCTCCCTGACCACATCCCACAACCGTCGCTCCAGGGCCTTTCTTCCCCGGTGCAGACGCGACATCACCGTGCCGATCGGCACCGCGGTGATCTCGGCGATCTCCTTGTAGCTGAACCCCTCGACGTCGGCGAGCAGGACCGCCACCCGGAACTGCTCCGGCAGGGACGAGAGCGCCTCCTGCACGTCCTCGTCGGGGAGCGACTCGAGCACGGTGGCCTCCGCGGACGGCTCGAGCCCCTCCTCGCGCATCTTCGAGTAGAGGTACCAGTCCTCGACCTCGTCGTCGGAGATCGTGAGCGGCTCCCGCTGCTTCTTGCGATAGCTGTTGATGAACGTGTTCGTGAGGATCCGGTAGAGCCACGCCTTGAGGTTCGTGCCCTCCTGGAACTGGTGGAACCCTCGGTAGGCGCGAAGGAACGTCTCCTGCAGCAGGTCCTCGGCGTCGGAGGCGTTCCGGGTGAGCCGGAAGGCCGCCGAGTACATGCCCGGCAGGAGCGGGAGCGCGTCCCGCTCGAAGCGCTCGGTCAGCTCGGTCTTTGCGCGCTTGGCCTCAGGTTCCACGTCGCACCGTGATGGCATGGTACCCAGTCATACCAGGATCGGGCTTCGGGTGGTCTTTAGTGAAACCCCTGGGAAGATGTAGCGTAGAGACTTCGCAGGGGAAGGATCGACGTCCATGTCCGACAATCAGGGAGGGAACCGCCGGGGCCGCTGGCAGGGCTTCGACTTCCAGGGGGGATCGTCCGGTGGCCAGGGCGGCGGGCGCAGCCCGAGGCGCCTGTCGCTGTTCGTGATCGTTGGGGCCCTCGTGGTCGTGGCCATCCTGTTCACGAACAGCGTCGGCCGTACGCAGCAGAGCGCCACGCTCAACAACTTCTACAACGCGCTCCAGGAGCGCCAGCTGAAGGACGTCGCGATCGCGCCGGACAGCATCACATGGACGCTCAAGGACGATCGCGTCTTCAAGGCGACACTCCCGACGAACTTCCAGACCCAGGACCTGGTGGCGCAGCTCGCTTCGGCGAACGTGCCGGTCGCCGGCAAGCAGCCGAGCGCGCTCGTCGGCTTCATCATCCAGGCCGTCATCTGGATCGCGCTCATCGCGCTCCTGTGGTTCTTCCTGATCCGCCGGATGGCGGGTGGGGGCGCCGCGAGCGCGCTGAACCTCGGCAAGAACCGCGTGAAGATCTACGACCGCAAGGAGATGAAGACCACGTTCTCGGACGTGGCAGGCCTCGACGAGGCCGTGGAGGAGCTCCGCGAGATCGTCGAGTTCCTGAAGACGCCGAAGAAGTACCAGCGCCTCGGTGGCCGCATCCCCAAGGGCGTGCTGCTGCTCGGCCCGCCGGGTTGTGGCAAGACGCTCCTCGCCCGCGCGGTGGCCGGCGAGGCCGCGGTCCCCTTCTTCTACATGTCGGGCTCGGAGTTCGTCGAGATGTTCGTCGGCCTCGGCGCCGCGCGCGTCCGGGAGCTCTTCCAGCAGGCGAAGGAGAAGGCCCCGTGCCTTGTCTTCCTGGACGAGCTGGACACGATCGGCAAGTCGCGCGCCGGCGCGCTCGGCGGGTCGTTCGGCTCGCACGACGAACGCGAGCAGACGCTGAACCAGCTCCTGGTCGAGATGGACGGATTCGACACCTCCAAGGGCGTGATCCTCATGGCGGCGACGAACCGCGCCGACGTCCTGGACCCGGCGCTCCTGCGCCCCGGCCGCTTCGACCGTCAGGTCGTCGTCGACCGCCCCGACCTGCGCGGCCGTGAGGCGATCCTCAAGGTCCACGCGCGTGGCGTCGCCGTCGACAAGGCCGTGGACCTTCGGATCCTCGCCTCGCGCACGCCGGGCTTCACCGGCGCCGACCTCGCGAACGTGGTGAACGAGGCGGCACTCCTCGCCGCGCGGCGGGAGAAGAACAGCGTCGGCATGGACGAGCTCGAAGAGGCCATCGACCGAACCGTCGCAGGGCTCGAGCGCAAGAGCCGGGTCATGTCCGACAAGGAGAAGGTCCGCGTCGCCACCCACGAGATGGGCCACGCCCTTGTCGGCCTTCGCCTCAAGAACATCGACCCGGTGCACCGCGTCACGATCATCCCGCGGGGTGCCGGCGCCCTCGGCATCACGATGGTGCGCCCGCTCGAGGACCGCTACCTGATGACCGAGCCGGAGCTCCTCGACCGGCTCGCCTTCGCGCTCGGCGGCCGCACGGCGGAGGAGGTCGTCTTCGACGAGATCTCCACCGGTGCGGCCGACGACCTGCTGAAGGCGACGGAGATCGCGCGCGCGATGGTCGTGGAGTTCGGCATGAGCCCGGCGCTCGGCCCGCTCTCGTTCGGCCGGGACGGGTTCGGATCGAACACTGGCCGGTTCCTCTTCCCCGGGCAGGGCCCGGAGATGTCCGAGCAGACGGCGAAGCTGGTGGACGAGGAGGTCGGTCGCCTGGTGAACGAGGCACACGACCGGGCCGGGGAGATCCTGCGGAAGGACCGGGACCTGTTGGACCGGCTCTCGAAGGTCCTGGTCGAGCGCGAGGTCATCGACGGCAAGGCCCTGAGCGACTACGTCGAGGGCAGGGTGCCCATCCCCACACACGACGAGCTCGCGAAGGAGTCGGCGGAGCGGCGCTCGGAGAACGGCCAGGCGGCATCCAAGTCCGTGCCGTCGGGGCCGGACATCGTGGCCGGAACCGCGGACGACGGCATCCCGAGCGGGCTCGGCGAGGAAGTCCCGGCCCGGCCCGACTAGGGTCCGTCGCCGACCAGCAGGTCGGTCCGGCCGCGCCATCGGTCGAGGAATCGATAGAAGTTCCGCTTCGACAGGCGCGCGCGCTCCTCCTCCGGCGTGTTCGCCCACATCCGGTGCTCGTGCCTGCGCAGGGGAAGGGGCGTCACGGTTGCGCGCAGCCCCCGGGCCTTGACCTGGAACGACAGCTCGATGTCGGCGGTCCGGTAGAAGCGGAACTTCTCGTCGAAGCAAAGACCGTCCTCCAGGAGCGACCGCGGGAAGGCCATGAGGTATCCCTCGATCGCGTCGACGTCGGGGCCGGGCGACTCGTGGAACTCGTGCAGGTCGGGTGAGGAGATCCCGAACGGGCCCGTGACGCCGATCGACGGGTCGGCCAGGGCCTGCGCGAGGGGCGTGAGCACGTCGCCCGTCACCTCGATCGATCCGTCCGCGACCATCACGATGGCGCCGGTCGACCCGCGAAGCCCCGCGTTTCGCCCGGTCGCCCACCCGGTCCCCTCGGGGAGACGGAGGGTCTCCGCGTGGGACGGCCACGGTTCGTCGACGGCCTCCGCCGTCCCGCGCACGTCGACGACGACGTGCTGGATCGAGCGCGTGCCCGCGTGGGCATCGAACGAGGTGATCCCGCGAGCCACGTCGTGCGGCCACCCTTCCACGATCCAGTGCACCGACGCGTCCACCGTCGCCGGCTCACCGAGGCGGTCCGGCGCGTCGGCCGGGCGGACCACTCGGGGCCCCGAGGGCGCTCGCGGCTCCAGGACGGGCCCGGCCGGGCCGTCGGCGATCTCGAAGCCCGCGTCGCGGATCCGCTCCCGAAACCGGTCGGCGGCGGCGAAGTCCTTCGCGGCCCGGGCGTCCTCTCGCTCCTGGAGGAGGTCGCGAACCTCGGGCGGGATCCCGGCTTCGGCCTCGCTCATTCGGGCTCCTCGTTCACGACCGGCTCCGCGATGGTCGTGTAGCCGCCGCGAAAGAACACCAGCGGCAGGCCGTCGCGGGAGCCGGCATCGGTCACGCGCGCCACCAGGATGACGTGATCGCCCCCCGGGTATTCGGCCTCCACCTCGCAGTCGAGGTGGGCCAGCGAACCCTCGAGGATCGGCATGCCCGCCGTACCCATGCGATGCGGGATGCCGTCGAACTTTCCCTCGTGCCGCTCGGCGAATCGAACCGACGCCTGGTGCTGCTCGGCCGACAGGACGCTCGCCGCGAACCGACCGCTCGCCTGGATACAGGGGAACGTGAGCGAGCTCCGATCCACGCAGACCAGGACGAGCGGCGGGGAGAGCGAGAGCGAGGTGAACGCGTTCGCCGTCAGGCCGCACATGCCGCCGCCGAGGTGGCGGGTGGCCACCACCGTGACGCCGGTTGCGAAGTGGCCCATGACCCGGCGAAGCGTGATCGGGTCCGTGTCGGTCATCGTCCCGGTGCGAAGGCCTCGAGGATCGCCCGGTGGTTCTCCAGGAGGCGGTCCTCCGACGGACCCACCCAAGCGCCTCCCAGGATGACCCGGTCCGCGATCCCCTCGTAGGCCCGGAGCCGATCCCGGCACTCGTCGACGGGCCCGGCGATCGCGAACGCGTCGACCATCGGAAGGGCGATCTCGACCATGCCGGCGTGGTCTCCCGAGGCGAACGCGCGACGAAGCGGTTCGACCCGGTCCCCGAAGCCGTGCCGCTCGAGGACCGGTCGGTACGTCCGCGTGGTGGCGTAGAAGCCGATCTGCAGCGCCGCCTCGCGACGCGTGAGGTCGCGGTCGTCGCTCACCTGCAGGATCACGCCCGTGGAGATCGAGACGTCCTCGGGACGGCGGCCCGCAGCCTCGGCTCCGCGAGTCACGGCCGGCCCGAGCACGTCGCGCACGTACTCGGGGCTCGTCATCGGATGGCCGAGCACCCCGTCGGCGCAGGCGCCCGCGACCTCCGCCATCCGGACGTTCACCGCGGCGACGTAGATCGGCAGCGGTCCGGGTGGCGGCCCGGCACCCGGGAACGGCGGCATGGTGACCGTGTAGTGGGTGCCGCGGTGCAGGATCGCGGCGCCGTCGTAGGTGGCGAGCACCTCGCGGATCACCGTGACCGCCTCTTCCATCTTCGGGGCGGGGTGGGAGAACGGCACCCCGAAGCGTTGCTCGTTGACCCGTTTGACCTGGCTCCCGAGGCCCAGGATGAACCGGCCGCCCGAGAGCTCCGCGAGGTCTCGGGCGGCCATCGCAGTGAGGGTTGGACTTCGGGGGAACACGAGCGCGATGTTGGTGCCCACGGTCACGCGGGACGTCGCGGCGGCCACGAGCGCCGCCTGGACGAACGCGGAGCGCGAGGTCTCGGCGACCCAGACGCTCTCGAACCCGGCGTCTTCGACGTCGCGCGCGTGCGCGGCGAGCGTCCGGAGGTCTCCGCCCACGTCGACGCCGAGGTGCATGACGGTCCCGAGGCTACACGGCCGGACGTCGCGGCGGCCGGGCGACGCTTACGCGCTGATGATCTTCGAGGAGGCTCGAAGGCGCGACGCCATGGTCTTCAGCATCTTCATGGCGATCGCGGGATTGCTCTCCACGAGTCGCTTGAAGACCCACTGGGTGAGCCCGAGCATGTGGATCGGCGAGTCGGACGTGACGGTCGCCGATCGCGGCCCGTTGTCGAGCAGCGAGATCTCGCCGAAGAAGTCCCCGGGGGACATCCTCGCGCGCGTACGCCCGTTGACCGTCACCGTCGCCGTCCCGTCCACGATCAGGAAGAAGCCGAGCCCGGCCTCGCCCTCACGCGCGAGGACGGCGTCCGCCGGGTGGTGCACCTCCTTGGCCGACCGGGCGAGTGCTACGAGGTCCTTCTTCGAGAGCTCGGAGAACAGTGGCACCGCCGCGAGCATCTTGACAGGGTCGTGTCTGGCCACGTCCCGCTCCTCCCCGGCCAGCACCGCGCCGGCCCCCTGGGCGTCGGGGATTCTATCCGAGTCCCTCGACCGGGACCATGTGCCCGCTCGCGAAGAAGTAGGCCCAGCCGTCCATCTCTGGAGGCTCGACCCCGAGCTGGGTGAGGACGGTGGCGACCTGCGACCGGTGCTCGGTGCCGTGGTTCACCGCCTGCAGCAGGAACAGCGTCACGGGCATCCACCATGAGCCCGGCGGGTCATCGCCCGTGACCGTCACCTGGCGATCGCTCGCGGGTCGCGTCGCGGCCTCCTCGAGCCGCTCGTTCCCATGGGCGAAACGCTCGGCGAGGGCATCGAACCCGGGAAACGGATCCTCGGCGAGTCGCTCGGGCCGCTCCACCTCGAGCAACCGCGCCGCGTAGCCCTCCTGCGCGTTGGCGATGTGCACGAGCGTCGCGCCGACGTTGCCGTAGGTCCCGGCGGCCGTCGCGGACAGTTGCTCGGGCGTGAGCGAGCGACAGGCCGCGACCAACCGGTCGTTCATCATGGTGTTGTGCCGAAGGAACTCGGTGATCAGGTCCATTCCCGGGCATCGTAGCGAACACCGCTCAGCTAGATCGGGGCGCCATCACGACGTCCCCCGCCCTTCACTGTGGTGCCGGCGTCGGGTGATGGGGCGTGGTCCCATCGAGGCATTTGTCGCCGCGCCCGTCAAGGGACCGACCAGCCGGGTCGACCCCTTTGAGTGCATGCGAGACTCGGCCGCCCCGCGAGGCTCCGAGAACCACGACGCCCGCACGTGGGCGTTCGCCGACGCCGGCGCGGGCCGCCGCCGGCTCACCGCTCGGGCCGTGACCGCCGCGCTCCTGCTCAGCGCCGCCCTTGTAATCCCGGGTCGCGTTCAGGCCATCATCCAGAAGGGGAAGGCAACCGCCGTCGGATCGAGCATGGCGACCACCCAGCTGGTCACCGCGAAGACGAAACCAACCAGCGTCAAATGCACGATCCGTAAGGCTCGGAAGAAGAAGACCAACCACTGATTGCGTCCGAGGCCGACCACGTGAAGGCCGAGGCCTCGAACCTCTTCGATCGTCGTTGCGGGGGACAGATTTGAACTGTCGACCTCTGGGTTATGAGCTTCCCGCGCATCGTGACGGCCGATGCCAACCGCGGACAAGAGGTAGCGTGACGTGCATATTCGGGGCGGGCCACATGCCGTCGGGTGACGGCTCCTAGCGGCGAGTAACACGCGGGACGTTTGCAATCGGTTTGCACTTTCGCTCGTTCCCGCCGGGCCCATTGCCAGAGACCCCTCGGAAGGCGTTCCCATCAACACTGCAAAAGGCGCCACTCCTTAAGCCAGCGCCCGATCCAGACCCTCACCCACGTGGCGATTCCTCCGATCCGTGCTATCGAGGACCGGCCAGCCACGTGGCTTCGGAAGAC
>VAYJ01000107.1 GCA_005888465.1 Actinomycetota bacterium | reverse complement strand
GGCTTGGGCGTCGGGGCGCGTCCGGTGGGGGGCGGCGCCGTCCGGACTGCGGCCGCGGGCGCAGGCGCGTAGGCGACCGCCGCCGCGACGGGCGCGGCGGCAGGCTGGGCCCCGCCGTTGCCGCCACCGTCGCCCGATGGGGCGGCCGCTGCCGGCCTCGCCTCCCGCTCCGGCTCGCCGTGCTCCTTCCGGTAGGCGCGGACGGCCGCCGACCGCGCACGACCCTCGGCGACCCGCCGGTCGGTGCCCTTCGCGAGCTCGGCGGCGAGCGTCGAGTCGAAGACCCCCTGGTCGAGCGGCGTCTCCTCGCGTCCCGGCACTGCGTCGTCTCCTCTCTTCTCTACAGTGGCCCGCTGATCCCGCCGTCCTTGCGGATGCGCCAGAAGTGGACGGACAGGAACAGCACCAGCACGAACGGCAAGGCGAGCACGTGCAGGACGTACCAACGTAAGAGCGTCTCGGGGTTCACCTGGATGCCGCCCAGCAGGATGAACTTCGCCTGGTTCGCGATGAGCGGCGAGTTCCCGGAGATGCCCTCGGCGATCGTCACGGCCCAGAGCGAGAGCTGGTCCCAGGGGAGCAGGTAGCCAGTGAACGAGAGGCCGAGGGTGAGGAAGAGCAGGATCACGCCGACGACCCAGTTGAACTCGCGCGGCGGCTTGTACGCGCCCGTGTAGAAGACGCGCGCCATGTGCAACGTCACCGTCAGCACCATGAGGTGCGCGCCCCATCGATGGATGTTGCGCACCAGGTCACCGAAGTAGACGTTGCCGCGGATCGTGAGCATGTCCGCGTAGGCCTGCGCATTCGCGAGCCCGGCCGATGGCCGGTAGAAGAACATCAGGTAGATGCCGGTGACGGTGAGCAGGACAAACAGGAAGAACGAGAGCCCGCCCAGGCAGAAGGTGTAGGTCAGCTTCAACCCGTGACGCTTGATCTTCACGGGATGCAGGTGGTACAGGACGTTGTTCATCATCGCGAGCGCCCGGTCCCGCTGCGTGTCCTTGTAGCCCTTGCGGAAGATCGACCCGGGCCGGAAGACGGACTTCCACAGCTCGGTCTCGCGAACCTTGTCCAACGCCTCGCCGGGGGTCGGCGGCTTGGGCAGTCTGTCCTTCAGCTTCAAGGGCGCTCGGGTCCTTCCCCTACCTCGGGTGCCTCATTCGACGTCCGCGTCCACCTGCTGGGACATCGGAACCGCGGCCATCGTGCGAGCGCCGGCGCTCTCCTCCGGCAGCCGCGCATAGTACAGGCAGTCGCTCGGGCAGCGCTCGACGCACACCGAGCAACGCGTGCAGGCGTTGTCGTCCACCACGAAGATCGCGAACGCGCTCTCCACCTCGGACTCGACGGAGCCGTCCTCGGTCTGGTGCACGATGCCCGGGTCCAACATGTAGATGCAGTTCCAGGGGCAGACGTCCTCGCAGGCCCGGCACAGGATGCAGGGCTCCGGGTCCAGCATCAGGTGCTTGGGCGATCTCACGCCTTGCTTCAGCCACTCGGGCTCGACGGTCTCGAGCGAGTAGTCGGTCTTGATGTCCACTTCGGTCTTCACGAACGGCATCGGTCAGCTCACCTCCAGGGCTCGCATCAACGATACCCGCCCGTCGGCCGACTCTCGCTCTCGCTTCGGAGCCTCCGCCGGAGCTTCTGCAGCGAGTAGGGGACCATGATGAACCCGCCCACGGGGACGCTGAACAGGATGATGGCGACCAGGTCGCGGGCTTTGAACTCCCAGAACTTGAGGTTGGAAGGGCACGGGCACTGCCGCCAGTGGAACTTCTGGTCGGCGAAGTACAGCCAGAACGAGGGGATCATCCCCAGGAACAGGATGGCCAGGAACCACAGCAGGAGAGAGACGAGGATCGCCTTCGTCCAGGTCCACTCGAACTCCTTGACGAAGGTTTGGAAGCGCTCGACTTGCGGGGCGGCCCGCTCCTTCAAGCCCTTTGGGACCAACCGCACAGCAAGCTTCATCCAGGATGCCTCTCGGGGTCCGTCGCGAGCGGATTATATCGGCGGCTTTCCGGCCGCCTCAAACAACCGGCGAACGGGGCCGATTCCGCCCATCGCAGGCGGCTTGTGAAGAGGTTCACAAGCATCGAAGCAAGACTATCGCCTGCCAACGGGTCGTGTGCAACACGAACCTTCCTTGCGAAGATGGGTAACGATGCTCGCCGACGTCGCGACCCACGTGCATGAGTGGTGGGGCCCGGTCCTGGCCTTCGCCGCCGGCGTGGTGTCCTTCGCCTCCCCGTGCGTGCTGCCGCTCGTGCCGGGATATCTCTCGTTCGTCACGGCGGGACGGGGCGAGCTCGGCGGCGGGCGCCAGCCCATCCTGCCCATCGTGCTCTTCATCCTGGGGTTCGGGACGGTGTTCACGCTCCTCGGCGTGTTCGCCGGCACCGCGCTCTACCGGTGGCTGAAGTCCGCCACCGGCGAGCGCGTCGCCGGGGTGATCGTCCTCGCGTTCGGCGGCTTCATGCTGCTCTATGCCTTCCGCGCGCGCATCCCGTGGCTCTACCGTGAGGGGCGCCCGCTCCTGTCCCGGGTCAAGCCGGGCGGGGTCGGCGCGTTCCCGTTGGGAATGGCGTTCGCGATCGGGTGGACCCCCTGCATCGGCCCGGTGCTGGGCGCGATCTTCACGCTCGCGGGCGCCCAGGGAGGCGCGGCTCATGGCGGGTTCCTCTTGTTCGTCTACTCGCTGGGCCTGGGGATCCCGTTTTTCCTGATCGGGATCGGGATGGGGCGGCTCATGGGGGGCCTGCGCGTGTTCAGCCGCTACTACCAGTGGTTCGCGGGGATCGGGGGCGCCGTGATGATGGTCATCGGGGTGCTCCTCGTGGCGGGTGTGTGGACACGACTGGTGGCTCCGCTCTTCCGATTCGCGAACCGGCTGAACCTCCCCATCTGATGCGGAGTCGCGACGCCGATCATGCGCGCCTTCGCGCCTTCGCCCTCGCGGCGGTCGTCCTGACGTTCCTCCTGATCGCCGTCGGCGGGCTGGTGCGGGCGACCGGCTCCGGCGAGGGGTGCACCGGGTGGCCGAAGTGCTCGGCCTCACGGTGGCTCCCCCCGCTCGTGTTCCACGCGATCATCGAGTACTCCCACCGGATGACGGCGTTTCTGGACGTCGTGCTCGTCGGGGCGCTCGCCGTCGTCGCGTGGCGCGGCTACCGGGACGTCCCTCGGATCGTCGGGCCCGCCCTGGCCGCCACCGGCCTGATCGTCGTGCAGGCGGTCCTCGGCGGGATCGTGGTGAAGGGGGCCCTCGCTCCGCTCCTGGTGACCGCGCACTTCGCCACCGCCATAATCCTGGCGGCGGTGCTGGTGGCACTGGCCGTGTGGGCGTTCGCGCTGGACGCCGCGCCCCGTCGGGAGCCGGACGACTTCACGACGTTCGCCCGGGTCGTCGCGGCGGGGACGTTCGGGCTCCTGCTCGTCGGCGCCTACGTGCGGGGGGAGAACGCCGGGCTCGTCTTTGGGACCTGGCCGCTCATGAACGGGCGCCTCCTGCCGTCGCTCTCGTCCACCCCTGCGGCCCTGCAGTTCGCGCACCGGGCTCTGGCGCTCGTGGTGGGGATCGGCGTCGGCGTCCTCGCCGTGCGGGCGTGGACACGCCGCCGGGACCTGGGGTCTGCGGCCACGCTTGCCATGGTCGCTGCGGGGTTGTACCTCTTACAGGTGATGATCGGGGCCACGCTGGTGTGGAGCGGCCGGGCGGAGCCGGCGATCGTCGCGCACGTGCTCGTGAGTAGCCTCGTGTGGGGGTCGCTCGTCGCGACGGCCGTCGCCGGTGGGATCATCGCCCGCAGGCGGGAGTCGGTGCCGTGAGCCGGGCGCTCCACTCGGGCGAACCTGCCCCCGTGGCGATCGCCGACCGCGTCCGCGCGTACGTGCGACTCACGAAGCCACGCATCATCTATCTGCTCCTCATCACGACGGTGCCGTCGATGGTCCTTGCGCAACGCGGGCTGCCCCGCCTTTGGCTGATGGTTGCCACGCTCGCCGGCGGCTCGATCGCCGCAGGCGGCGCCAACGCGATCAACCAGTACCTCGATCGGGACATCGACGAGGTCATGCGGCGGACCCGGCGGAGGCCCCTGCCGGCGCACCTCATCCGCCCGCGCCGCGCGCTCGCCTTTGGGCTGTCCCTGGGCGTGGTTGCCTTCGTCGTCCTGTGGAGGACCGTGAACCTCCTCTCGGCGAGCCTCGCGATCGCCGCGCTCGCGTTCTACGTGCTCGTATACACGATGTGGCTGAAGCGGAGCTCGCCCCAGAACATCGTGATCGGGGGCGCGGCCGGCGCCGTCCCCGTGCTGGTAGGGTGGGCCGCCGTCACGGGCCGGATCGGCCTGCCCGCGATCGTGATGTTCGTGATCGTCTTCCTCTGGACGCCGCCGCACTTCTGGGCGCTCGCCATGCGATACGAACGCGACTACGCTGCAGCGGGCGTGCCGATGCTCCCCGTGGTCGCCGGGTGGCCGGCCACGACACGGCAGATCCACACGTACACCCTGATCCTGGTCGCTGCCACGCTGGCGCTCGTCCCGGCCGGACGGATGGGCCTGGTATACCTCCTGGCCGCCGTCGGCCTCGGGCTCGTCTTCGTGGCCCGGGCGTCGCGCCTTCGCCGCAAGCCAACGGCGGCCGCCGCGATGGCGTTGTTCCACTTCTCGATCGCCTATCTGGCGCTGCTCTTCGGCGCCGTTGCGCTCGATGCGCTCGTCCACGTGCGGCTCTAGCTGCTGCCGAGCACATCCGCCGGGTGCCCGGTGGTATCGTGTCGCCCGGTCCGGCCTGGACCGCCACAGGGCCGGGACGGCACGCGAGAGGAACGGATGACGGGACGAACCAAGCGCCGCCTCGGCATGATCGTGGTCGCGGGTGCGCTCCTGCTGCTCCTGTCAGGCTGTGCCCGCGTCCAAATGCCCCAAGACACCTTCAACGCCGCCGGTCCAGAGGCGCACAAGATCAACGCCCTGTTCTGGCCGGTGTTCTGGATCGCCGTCGTCGTGTTCGTGCTGGTCGAGGGGCTGCTCGTGTTCGCCCTGGGGCGGTTCCGCCGGCGCCCGGGCGCGCCAGTGCCCAAGCAGGTCCACGGCAACACGCGCCTGGAGATCACCTGGACGATCATCCCCGCCCTCCTGCTCCTGGGGGTCGCGGTGCCGACCGTCGGGACGATCTTCTCGCTCGCGCGAAGGCCACCCGGCTCCCTGAACATCACGGCCACCGGCCATCAGTGGTGGTGGCAGGTGGAGTACCCATCGCTGAACGTCACGACCGCGAACGAGATCCACATCCCGGTCGGGCAGCCGGTCTACGTCACGGTCAAATCGGTCGACGTGATCCACAGCTTCTGGATCCCTCGCCTGGCGGGCAAGCAGGACCTCGAGCCCGGGCACACGAACCACCTCACGATCGAGGCGAGCGAGGTGGGGACGTTTCTCGGCCAGTGCGCCGAGTACTGCGGCTTCTCCCATGCGAACATGCGCCTGCGCGTGATGGCGCAGTCGCCGGCGGACTTCGAGGCGTGGGCTGCGAATCAGGCCAAGCCGGCCGAGACGCCGGCGGACGGCACGGCCGCTGCCGCGGGCATGGACCTGTTCCAGAACGGCCGCTTCGCGAACGGCCTGCAGTGCACGGGGTGCCACACCATCGACGGCATCCAGGGGGCGGCCGGCATCCTCGGGCCGAACCTGACCCACTTCGGCGACCGCACGACGTTCGGGGGCGCCACGTTCGCGAACACCTCCGACAACCTGGACGGCTGGCTGCATGACCCACCCGGGCTGAAGCCGGGGGCCGACATGCCGAACCTGGGCCTTACCCAGGAGCAGATCGACGACCTGATCGCTTACCTGGAGGGCCTGAAGTGACCCGAGGAGGTGGATCGATCTGGCGACGCTAGCCGGCGAGGGACCGATCGAGCGGGCGCGCCACGGGAGCCTCTTCGCGCGCCCCACCAGCACGAGAGGCTGGAGGAGCTGGGTGACCACCGTCGATCACAAGCGGATCGGCATCCTCTACGGAGGGACGGCGCTCGTCTTCTTCCTGGTCGGCGGGCTCGAGGCGCTCCTCATCCGGCTACAGCTCGCCCGGCCCGGGGGCCACGTCGTCACGGCGGACCAGTACAACCAGATCTTCACCATGCACGGCCTCACGATGATCTTCTTGGTCGTGATGCCGCTCTCGGCGGCGTTCTTCAACTACCTCGTGCCGCTCATGATCGGAGCCAGGGACGTCGCGTTCCCGCGGCTCAATGCGTTCAGCTACTGGGCGTTCTTGTTCGGCGGGCTCTTCACATACTCGAGCTTCGTCCTGGGCGGCGCGCCGAACGGCGGGTGGTTCGGGTACGCGCCGCTCTCCACCGAGTACCCAACCCACAACATGGACTTCTACGCCGTCGGCCTACTGATGCTGGGGATCGCGTCCACGGTCTCGGCCGTGAACCTGTTTGTCACGATCATCAACATGCGGGCGCCAGGGATGAACATGTTCCGCATGCCCGTGTTCGTCTGGATGACGCTCGTCGTGCAGTTCCTGTTGATCTTCGCCCTCCCGATCCTCACGATCGGCTTGGTCGAGCTCTTCTTCGACCGCCGCTTCGGGACGCATTTCTTCCAGGCGGGCGCGGGGGGGGATCCGGTCTTATGGCAGCATTTCTTCTGGCTGTTCGGGCACCCAGAGGTCTACATCCTGGTCCTTCCCGCGATGGGGATCGTGTCCGAGGTCCTGCCGGTGTTCGCCCGCAAGCCGCTCTTCGGCTACAAGGTGGTCGTCTATTCCGGGATGGCCATCGGCATCATGGGATTCGGGGTGTGGGCCCATCACATGTTCGCGGTCGGCCTGGGACCCGTCGCAAACTCCGCGTTC
>VAYJ01000106.1 GCA_005888465.1 Actinomycetota bacterium | reverse complement strand
CTGACCGCCACGACGATCGGTATCGAGGTGGTCGCGCTCTTCGCATAGGGGGCTACGTCCCCGCCCAAGGCAAAGATCAAGTCGGGTCTTCGACTGACCAACTCCACGGCGAGCTGAGGCAAGCGCTCGGGATGACCATCCGCGAAGGCGTAGTCGAAGGTCACGTTCCGACCTTCGACGTACCCCAATTCTCGAAGGCCTTTGCGAAACGCCTCGAGTTGGGGATCCGTGGTGGGGGTGCTGAACAGGAGGACGCCAATGCGGTGGACCTGCTGCCCCTCGGCGGCGAGAGGCGCGGCGAGGATTCCCGCGGCGAGGCCGCTGACAAAGGAGCGCCTGTCGATCACGCAATCCCTTCGTCTGCGTGGAACACCAGCGTCGCAGAACCGTCAGGATTTCTTCGAGGTCTGGGACATGAACGTGCTGAGCAGGGGACCGCTCGGTTGCACTTGTCACAGTGGTATTCGTACACAGGCATGGCGGCTCCTCTCACTGAGTTGTACGCTGATCCGTTGCCCTCCTCCGACGGCTGGATAGTACCGTCCCCCGGGGCCCCTTGGGAATGGCGTCTGGACAATACCCCTCCTATTGGATGACCTCATCCGCCCGTGACAGTAGTGACTGCGGGATCGTCAGCCCTAGCGCTTTAGCGGTCTTGAGGTTGATGATCAATTCGAACTTCGTGGGCTGCTCGACGGGGAGGTCGGCTGGCTTGGCCCCTTTGAGAATCTTGTCGACATACTCGGCGGCGTGCCGAAACTCCTCGGAGAAGTCCGATCCATACGACATCAGACCGCCGGCCGCCACGTAGTCCCGGTCCATGAACATCGTGGGCATCCGGCGCTTGGCCGCGAGGTCGATCATCTGTCCTCGGGCTCGTGGTGTCATCGTGTGACTGACGAACACGGCGTCGACGCGACCCTTCGTCATCTCCGAGAACGCATCCCCGAGATCGTCCCGATTCCGCACGGCGATGACGACGGGTTGGAGCCGTAACGCCGGCGCGGCAGCCTCGACCTCCTTCAGCAAAGCCCGATGCCAGGGGATGGCGGGATTCCACAAGACGGCCACGCGCGAGACATTCGGCGCCACTTCTTTGAGGAGCTGCAGGCGCTTCGCGCTCATTTCGGCCAGCATGGTGGTGACGCCGGTCACGTTGCCTCCCGGCCGGCCAAGGCTCGTGACGAGCCCACCTCCGACGGCGTCGGCGCTGCTCGCCATCACGATCGGGATGGTCGAGGTCGCCTGCATGGCGGCACGGATGGCCACCGTGACATCGGCGACAATGACGTCCGGCTTGAGACGGACCAGCTCCGCGGCCAACGCGGCCAGGCGGTCGGTCCCGCCCAGTTGATACCGCCAGTCAATGACGAGGTTCTGTCCTTCGACGTAACCGAGGTCACGAAGCCTCTGGCGGAGGGCCTGAGGCGGGTGCGCGTCGGGAGAATAGAGGTTCATCAAGACACCGATGCGCGACAGCTTCCCCACCTGCTGCTGCCCCTCGGCGGCGAGCGGCGCGGCGAGGAGGCCGACAGCCATGGTGCCGATGAACCCTCGCCGGCTGATCATCAGGGACTATGTGCTCGGCAACGTGAACCGGAAGGTCGAGCCCTTTCCTACCTCGCTCTCCACCCAGATTCGCCCCCCGTGGAGTTCGATGAACTTCCGTGAGAGAGCCAGCCCGAGCCCGGTGCCTTCGGCTTTCTTGTCCGCAGTGCCCACCTGCCGGAACTCCTCGAACACCGCCTCTTGATCCGCCGGCGCGATGCCGATGCCGGTGTCCGCGACCGACACCTCCGCTACATGGTCTTCCAGCCGGGCACCGACGTCGATCCGTCCCCCCTCGGGGGTGAACTTCAAGGCATTGGACAGGAGGTTCAGGAGCACCTGCTTCACCTTCCGCTCGTCGCCCTGAATTGTTCCCAGCCGGTCATCTACAGAGTGCCCGAGCGTGATCCCCCGCCGGGTCGCCCGCTCTCGCACCAGGATCAGGGCGTTCTCGATGGCGGTCGGGAGGTGGAAATCCGACAGCTCTAGCTCCATACGCCCAGCCTCGATCTTCGAGAGGTCGAGAATGTCGTTGATCAGGGACAGCAAGTGCTGGCCGGAGGCGTGGATGTCTTTCAGGTACTCGTCCTGCTTGTCGTTCAGCTCGCCGAACATGCGCTCGGTAAGTACCTCGGAGAACCCGATGATGGCGTTGAGCGGGGTGCGCAGCTCGTGCGACATGTTGGCGAGAAACTCCGACTTGTGGCGGCTGGCCGTCTCGAGCTGGGCGCTCTTGTCCGCGATCTCCCGGAAAAGGCGGGCGTTCTGGATGGCCAGGGCCGACTGGGTGGCGAAGGTCTTCAGGACGTCCACGACCTCCGGGGGAAACTCGCCCGGCGCCTTGCGGTTGAAGGACAGGCTGCCGATGATCTGGTCCTCGCGGAGCAGGGGCACGGCGAGGAGGGCCCGGTACCCGAACCGGATGAGGGTGTCCCGGACGCTGCTTTGGTAGGCCCCGGGCTGGGTGATGTCGGGGATCTGGATGGGCTCGCGCATCTCGGCCGCGCGTCCCATGAGCCCTTCGCCCTTCCGGAGGGGCACCGCCCGAAGGGCCTCGACGAACTCCGCGTCGTAGTTATGCATGGCGCGCAGCTCGAACCGCTCGGCGGCTTCGTCGTACTCGTAGATCGAGCAGCCGGCGGCACCGGCCAGCTGGCTGGCGCGGGAGACGATGGTATTGAGCACCGTCTCGACGTCCAGCGTCGAGCTCACGGCCCGACTGACCTCGCTCAGGGCCGTCAGCTTCTCGACCGACTGGGTCAGCTCGCCCGTCCGCGCCTCCAGTTCCTTGAACAGGCGGACGTTCTCGACCGCGATGACGGCCTGGTCGGCGAAGGTCTTCAGCAGCTCGATCTCGTTATCGGAGTACGGCCCGGGCTCAGCGCGCGCCACCCAGATGACGCCGATGGGAGCGCCTTCCCGCAGCATTGGGACGGAGAGACTGCTTCGATGGCCGATCGCGCGGGATAGCGCTTGATGCTGGTACTCCGGATCGGCCTCAACGTCTGGTATATGGGCAACCGCGCGCTCGAGGATCGCCCGGCCGGACCCCAGGGCCCGGCTGGGGCGCGTGGGGTATATGCGGTGCGTCGCCTCGAGGGCTTCGGGGGTGAAGTTGTGCTCGGCGGCAAAATAAATCAGCTCGCCGTCGAACTGAAAGAGCGCGCTGAAGAGCCCGTCGCACAACCTCACGGCGCTTCTCACGATCGTGTCGAAGACCGGCTGCACGTCGGTCTGCGACCGGCTGATGACGCGCAAGATCTCAGCCGTCGCTGTTTGCTGCTCCAGGGCCTCGGTTAGGTCGCCATTGCGAGCCTCCAGTTCCCTGAACAGCCGCACGTTCTCAATGGCGATCACGGCCTGGTCGGCGAAGGTCTTCAGGAGTTCCGTTTGCCGGTCGGTGAACGGCCGAACCTCGGTCCGTCGGATCGTGATCGTGCCGAGGGCTACGCCTTCGCGCATCAGGGGGACGCAGAGGACTGTTCGGAAGTTCAGGGCGCGCGCAAACGCACTGCCTTCGGGGTACTCGCCGCCATCAGCCTGAATGTCTGCGACCTGGATCGTCCGTCCTTCGAGCACGGCACGCGCGCTGGGCGTTGCCGGCGTCAGCGGACGCGGGGTCCCGACAGGGTCCGAGGGAATCGGGCCTTCGTGAGCGACTAAGCGCAACACGTTGCCATCGACTCGGAACATGGTGGCGTCGAGGGCGTCGCACAACCGTGCCGCGCTCGCCAGGACCGCCACGAATACCGGTTGGACGTCGGTGGGCGAGCCCGAAATCACGCGCAGGATTTCCGCCGTCGCCGTCTGCTGCTCAAGGGCATCGGTCAACTGCGAATGAGCAGCGGTGAGAGCACGATTCTTTTCCTGTAGCTCCGTGAACAGCCGGACATTCTCGACGGCGATGACCGCCTGGTCGGCGAACGTCTGGAGGAGGGCCATGTCCCCCTCGCTGAAAGGGCCCGGCTCCCGGCGCGTCACCGCGATGGCGCCGATGGCCTCGCCCTCACGGAGCATGGGCACGGTGATCACGCTTCGGAATCCCAAGACGCGTCCGACCGCTCGAATGTGCTCGGCCGTCGAGGAATCCTCGACATCTCTGACCTCGTGCACCGAGCGTGTCAGGATCGCGATGCCCGGCCCGGTGTCCACGCCGAGGGGCCGGGGATAGCGCGCGCGGGCGGCGGCGAGCGCCTCTGGGGAGCCACCGTAGTTCGCCGGATGATACAGCGTCCCGTCGTGGACGAGGAACACCGCCGCGGTCGTTCCGTTGCAGAGCCGACCCGCGCTCGCGACGATGGCCTCGAAAACCGGCTGGACGTCCATCGGCGAGCTCGAGATGACCCGCAGAATCTCGCTCGTCGCCCTCTGCTGCTCCTGCGCCTCCGCCTCGCGCTTCAGCGCTTCCGCCAGTCGCTTCTGAAGCTGGCGAACCCTAGAGCCCTCGCTCTTCAGCGACTTACGGGCGACGGGCAGCTTGGGTTCGACCTTGGTCTTCCCAGGCTTTGCCCCCCGACGCATCAGCCTCTCCTTGCCTCTCACAGGCGTTTCGACCGCACAGAGATCGATGACAGGCTAGGCGAAGGCGCCCTCGTGGGCAAGTCGGGTGGCCGGGTCCTCGATGATGCGGGCGAGCGGGCTCGATTCGCGGCGAGCGGGCAGATCGCCGATCCCGTCGGAAGCCAGACCGGGATGGAGGAGTGTAGTCGGGATGCGGCCAACGTCGACTAATTCCTGGTGAAGTCTGGGTAAAGCAAAGGGGTCAGCAGGCAGAATCGCTGCTAACCCCTCGTCTTTTTTGGTTGCGGGGGCCCGCAACCACTTGCAGGCGAACAGGTCATTGGCGTTCCGGTTCCAGGTCACGGCCTGAAACTCGCGTTTTGTCGCGATCACATTTTCGCCAGCCGGTTTACGCGGTTCTTTATCAATAGGTTCAGCCGATCGCTGATTGCTCAACGCGTGCGTGGACGCTATAGTTGGCTCGTCCAAGACGATAGCGGTCAGCCGGGCTCGCAGGCGGAGATTTAATAGCCGACGGGATAGGCTGCAGGCCCTCGCCGTCTATCCCCTGGGTACGACTGGCCCCGCCAACACGGTAAGCGAATTGAAAAGGAAGCCTGGCGCCATGGACCAAGATCATGGGAGCGATATGCCGCCGGCTGTCGGATTGCTCTGCTATGCAACTGCATACGCAGGTCTGCCTCCTTCTAGTCGGGCAGGCGAGATAGAGACATGTGCTCGGAGGCAGCTCGCCGTGCCTCACGCCTGTCGCGGTAACTGGCGCGCTGTCCCCAAGCCGTGGAGACCGGCGGCGCGCTATATTCCGCGCCGGAGGCCTCCGCCATGAGTTCGACACGCCGAGTATTCCTGGTGGGGGCGACCGGAAGCTGCTTGCTGCCGCGGTTGACGTGGGCGCAGCAAGCTAAAGCCACTCCGCATATCGGCTGGATTTCGATTGAGACCCAACCTGATCCATTCATCGACGGATTTCGGGAGGGCCTGCGCCGGCACGGTTACGTCGAGGGGACGAACGTCATTCTCGACCTGCGCTATTCGCCAGGATACATCGACGGGCTGACGGCCGCCGTAGCCGACCTGATCCGGAGAAAGGTTCTCTTCATCGTCTCGAGCGGCCTCGCCACACGCGCGGTAAAAGGCGTCGAGAACGTGCCCGTTCTCTTTGCCATCAGCGGCGACCCCGTCGAGCTGGGCATCGCGAACAGCCTGAACAAACCCGGTCGCAACTTCACGGGTAGCACGTTCATGTCCCTGGAGCTCGCCGGAAAGCGGGTCGAGCTGATCAAGGAGGCCGTACCGCGGTTGCGAACGTTGGCCGTGCTATCGAACGTCGATCACCCGGGTGAACCCTCGGAGCGGCGCGCGACCGAAGCGGCAGCGCACCCCCTCGGGGTCACGATCGTCTACGTGCCGTTCAGCTCGATCGGCCAGCTGGACACCGCATTCGATGCACTTCGGCAGGCGCGGCCGGACGCGATGATTGTCTTCCCCGAGGGCACGACTATGTCTCGGCGTGTCAAGATTGCGGAGTTCGCGGGCGCCCATCGATTGCCCTCGATGTTCGGGTGGAGCGAGTATGTCGAGGCCGGCGGTTTCATGAGCTATGGCGCAAACCAGCGGGAGACTTATGTGCGGCTGGCCACGTATGCGGATCGGCTTCTGCGTGGCGCGAAGCCGGCCGACCTGCCGATCGAGCAACCCACGAAGTTCGAGTTCGTGATTAATACGAAGACCGCGAAAGCGCTTGGCCTGACGATCCCGCCCTCAGTCCTGCTTCGCGCGGATCGGGTGATCGAGTGACGCGAGGCTGCCCGACATCAGGATCGTGGAGCTGGCAGCCCGGCACCGCCTGCCAGCGACCTTCTCGGACCGGAGCTTCGTGGAAGCGGGCGGCCTGATGAGTTACGGGCCGGACGGGAAGGCGATCTTCCCCCATGACGGCGTCCACGAAGCCGCCCGTCCGGTCGGTCCGCTCGGTCACCCTGTCCGGAAAGCTGTGACGCAAGCCATTCTCGCGACGCATGGGCCGTGTGCGATCACGTGTTTCTGAATTTGGTACCTCGGCCCACCTGTTCAGAGACACCTCCTCCGCTTCGACCCCCGATGCTCATTGCCCCACACCCTTGCTGTGGGGCTCGCGATCACGTCGGATGCCACCCGAGTCGCTCGATGCGGGAGACATGGCAGGACCGAGAGAGCGATCGGGCCCTGGCTACGCGAGCTGGATCTCGGACGGGATCTCCGGGTTCATCAGCGACGCCCCACCATCGGCGTAGATCACCTGTCCCGTGATCCAGCCGGTGTCCGCAGAGCAGAAGAGCGCCACCACGTTGCCGATATCTTCGGGCGTACCCAGACGCCCCATCGGCGTCCACCCGCGGGTATGCCAGCCCCTGATCAGCTTCTGTACCTCCTCGGGCAAGGTGTTCAAGACGCTGTCCTCCGTCCATCCTGGACTGATGGCGTTGACGGTGATGCCGCGCCTGGCGACCGTCACGGCAAAGTAGCGGACGAGCGATTCCAGGGCGGCCTTGGCGGACCCCATGCCCACCCAGGGCTGCAGGCCGCCCGTGCGGCTGCCTTCGGCGTAGGTGATGGCGAAGATTCTCCCGCCGGTACCCATGAGGGGAATCGCCTCGCGGGCGCCGACGAGAAAGGCTTTCGCCTGCGAATCGAAGGCGGTACCTCCGGCCGCGCATTGCTGACGAAGATGTCGAGCGTGCCGAATTGCTCCTTCACGGAGCGAAACATCCTGGTGATCTGGTCCGGCTGCAACACGTCGGCCTGGACGATCAGCCCGTCGCTGCCGCACTTACGTACCTGGGCCAGGGTATCGAGGGCGGCCGCCTCGTTCTGGTAGTAGTGGATGGCGACCCTGACGCCGCTCTCCGCCAGTTTCAGGGCGATTCCTCTCCCGATGCCTCGGGAGGATCCGGTGATCAGTGCGTGCCTAGAAGTGTGGGCCATGTCGACCTCCCTGAGTACTCCATCGGGTGTGTCCGGGAAGGGGCCATCGCCGCGTGGGAACCCGGGGCGCAACTTTGGCCCCGGGCCGCTGCTGGCCGCCACCATGCGGCGGAAGCCGGCCGTTGTCAACCCGCCGGCCATTCACTTCAGCGCTGGGCCAACCTCAACGAAGACCCTTCTAGCACCCTTCTAATACCCTCCCGAGACCGCCCCCGACCACCCTCCTACCACCAACCCGAGGGGCATTCGCCTCGACCTGCCCACCAAGACCGCGCCACGAGGACGGTGAGGATTGGCTTGGTAATGCGAAAAGTTGGGCGTGCCCATGTCGTTCATTGCTGGCTCGCGATTTGACGATCCGAGAAATCACAGCGGAACGCGAATACCGACGGGGACTGAAAAAAACGCGACTTTAATTCCCAGACTCGAAAGGCACGGTCCTTCACCCGCTGATCAAAATCACGCACCCGCGAGACGCTGGCCTTGTCCAGGCGGTAGTCACTACCCGAGCCAGGACGAAACTACGCAGGATGCTCCGGCAGACTCCGTCGTTCGCGCTCCCAAGCGACATGACAGAGGGAGTGGAAGCGAAGGCCGATCGGATTCGAATTGGCTTGGAACTGAAGCTCAAACTCGATCTCGCCCTGCGCAATTGGGAGATCGCAAAGACTGCAAGGATTTCCGGCCCCTGGCCTTCCCCAGGTGCGCAGCGGGAGCCGAGCAGGGAGCCTCCCCTGGCGTATTCGCTCCTGAGCTTGCAGTCGAAGTGCCGCCTCCTCCATACAGCCCTTGACCAGCATCACCTGTGCCGGCCTCGGCAGTGGCACGGTAGTTGAACGTCTAGTTGGAGTTGTCTATATTTGCGTGATGGAGGCCGGCGTCGGCTCGACGCCGGAAAGGGCCGCGATGCCTATTCTCCGACTTCAGGTTCGCCCCGAGGACTGGGAGCGGAAGGAATGGCGAGAGTCCTTCGAAGCCGACCTCAAAAAGACTGGTTGGTT
>VAYJ01000105.1:22882-28034 GCA_005888465.1 Actinomycetota bacterium | reverse complement strand
CAGCCCGAACAGGATCGCCCAAGCCACTACGGAGACGAGCACGCCGACGCCGACCGTGGGATCCCGATAGGTGAGCTCGACCGTGTGGGACCCGGCCGGGATCGCGACACCCTGCATCAGGTAATCGGCGATCACGAGCGGAGCCGGCCGGCCGTCGATGGTCGCGTGCCAGTTCCGGTCGAAGGCGTTCCGCACCACCAGGAGCCCGGGGGCGTCGGAGGTGACGCTGATCACGGCGTGCTCCGGCGAGCGCTCGTTGTAGACGGCGGTCCCCGTCCCAGATGCCGCGGGCTGCTCCGGCCGGCCGTCGATCGTCGGAGTGGCCTCCACGACGCCGTGCTTCGCCGGGTCGAACCCTGGCTGCAGGACGAGGTCGAGCCCACCGCCGGGCGGCACCTGCGTCCAGTCGTACACGACCGAGGCGCGGGGTTCGGCGGCGGTCAGGTGATACAGCGCGTAGTCGCCCTCCTCGGCGACCGAGGTCGCGTCCGGCGGGGGCGGCTGGGCGGATCGAACGGAAGATGGGGAACCGCGCCACGCGACGCACGAGCCGCCAGTATCGATCGACCTGCAACGACGAGTAGCCCTGGATCTCATCGATCCCGAACAGGATCGAGCGCCCGTTCTCGTAGGCGGGCCAGTCGGGCGGATACTGCCGGCCCTGGTACCCCTTCAGCTCGGAGATGACGGTCCCGTCGAACGTCAGATAGCGTTCGAACTGCCCCCGCGCTTGGACGAGCGCGACGCCGATCGCGCCGGGGGTCAGGTAGGCATGCGGCGTGTACGCCGGGGGCCGGATCGGGTCGAAGGCGACCCCGCGTGCAGCCCCCGTTGCGGACGCCGCCAGACCGACCGTCGTCAGCTCGACGGCCACGAAGATCGGGAGCGCCAGGTGAGCCCACCTGTTGCCCTGCGCCGCCGCGTACAGGATGGGGGCCACGGCGATCAGCCCGACCCAGAACCACGCGTAGCTCCCTGCCGACCGGCCGATCGCCATCGGAGCGATCACCAACAGGACGATCGCGGGGAGCGAGCGGGCGGCCCGGACGCTGATGGCCCTCCAGTCGCGCGTGGGGGCGAGGTCCAGCCACGCCTGCACGCCGTAGCCGGCGAGGCCGGCGAACGCCAGGATGAGGAGGTACTTGAACCGTTCCGGGGACCGCAGCCACAGCTCGCCAAGCTGATGCCTGAGGGCGAAGGACCGCAGACGCGCCGAGTGGACAAGCCGGTTCAAGTTGAGCATCCATCCGAGGAATCCGGCGAGCGCGAACCCCAGGGCCGGAAAGCGCCAGCGTCTCGACATCAACGCCACCGGAGCGAGGACGATCGCGAGCACGCCCACGTAGCCGCTCGGCCCGCGGGCGAAGGCCGTCACCCACGCTGGGCGGAGCCCCTTCGCATCCAGCGCGGAGGGTGACGGGAATCCGGAGAGTCGTCGCGCGAGCTGAGCAAGCTCGAGGTAGCCGTGTCCGATCGACGTGCGGGGAAGGAGGCTGAGCCGCGGGACCAGGATCGCGGCGGCGAGCACGGGGAAGGCGGTGAGGAGCACCAGCGCCATCAGCGCCACCGTCCGACCGCGGGACTCCCCGGCCCTGACCCGTGCGATCGATCGAAGGAGGATGTAGGGAAGGAGCGCCATGGACGCGATGAGGAGCCCGTCCGTGAGCAGGGCCGCGGCGGCCTGGGAGAGTCCGAATGCCGTGACGCCGAGCCAGCCGAGCATGCCGGCCGGCGTGCGAGCGTGCAGGTACCCCGCCGCGCCCGCGAGCGCGACGGCCGTCCACGCGAGGGTTGCGGCGAAGGGCATCGACAGCGCGACGACCGAGCTCGCGATCGACAGAGAGAGGGTCAGCCCCCCGACCGTCGCTGCAGGTCGGCTCGTCCCTTCGTTGCGGAAGAAGACGTACAGGCCCAATCCCGCCACGATCGGGTTGAGCACGATCATCACGTCGAGCGCGCGAGCGCACGACATCGTGGAGAAGAGCGCCATCACGGGCGCGTAGAGCCAGCCCGACTGCGGGTCCGAGATGAACGGGACCCCGCCGAACTGATACGGGAGCCAGGTCGGGATGTGCCCCGCCGACACCGCCGAGCCAAGGTAGCACCATCGCGGCAGCCAGAAGGAGAGCAGGTCGACGTGCTGATTCGTGAGGTGGCCACCGAGCCAGAACGCGCGCAGGACGAGGGCGGGACCGATCACGATCAGCGCGGGGCCGGCGAGCGCCCTGGCCCATCCCGGAACTCCTCTGGAGCCCCCGGCCTCGCTGGTTCCCCCGGTTACGTCCCCATTCACCGGCCGAGGAGCCGTACGCGCAGGATGATCCACACCGCCTCGAGGCCATCCGTCCAGCGAAGCTTCTTCCCTTCCTCACGCGATCGGGCACGGTATCGGATCGGCACCTCGTGAATCCGATGACCTGCCTTGAGGAACTTCGCCGTGGCCTCGGCTTCGATCCCGAATCCATCCGATCTGAGGGCGAGCGATCTCCAGAGGCTGGTCTCGGCCATCTTGAAGCATGTCTCGACGTCGGACAGCCAGGTGTCGAACAGGAAGCTCGTCCAGAGCCCGAGGGCCCGGTTTCCGATCACGTACCAGAAGGAGAATGCGGTGTGTGCCCCGAACGACCTGGTGCCGTAGGAGACGCGAGCGTCTCCCGAGGTGATGGGCTCGATGAGCGGACCGTAGTCCGAGGGGTCGTACTCGAGGTCCGCGTCCATGATCGTGAGAAGATCGCCGGTCGCCACGTGCAGGCCGGTGCGGATGGCCGCGCCCTTCCCACGATTCCGGCGGTGACGGATGAGGCGGACGGACCCGTCGGCGACGAGATCGGCGATCGCGTCGGAGGTGTTGTCCGTCGACCCATCGTCGACAACGATCACCTCGAGAGGAAGCGGCAGCTCGGTCTTCCGCAATCGGTCGAGGGAGTCCCGGATGGTCCGGCGTTCGTTGTACACGGGCACGACGACCGAGAGAAGCTCGCTACGAGTCTCGCGCTGTTCCGGCATGCGTCCCTTCCCTGCTTGACCAGCAGCCGTCCGCAACCCGACGATGCGTGACTGTACTATGTTTCCCCGGTTTACCCGGGCGTCGGATTGAGGCGATGGGCAGCGGCTCTGAGAGCGTGACGGAAGGACATCGATCGCGAGCCCTCGTCACAGGCGGCGCCGGATTCATCGGATCCCACCTCTGCGAGCGGCTCCTGGACGATGGTTGGATCGTCACCGCGATCGACAATCTCTCGACAGGACGCGGGCGGAATATCGCGGCGTTGGCCGAGAACGAGCGGTTCACCTTTCACCAGGCCGACATCAACCGCGACCCGCTGCCGGCCGAGCGGGTCGACGCGATCTTCCACCTCGCCTGTCCGGCCAGCCCGATCGCGTACTCGCGGCTGCCCATCGAAACACTCGAGGTGAGTTCCGTGGGGACGCGCCGCTGCCTCGATCTCGCACTGGGGGAGGAGGCGTTGTTCCTCCTCGCATCGACGTCAGAGGTCTACGGCAACCCGGAGGTTCACCCGCAGGCGGAGACCTATCCGGGCAACGTCGACCCGGTGGGGCCGCGGAGCATGTATGACGAGGGCAAGCGGTTCGCCGAGGCTCTCGCCACCTGGTTCGGACGCGTGCATGACCTGGACGTTCGAATCGTTCGAATCTTCAACACCTATGGGCCCCGCCTCTCGCTCCAGGACGGTCGGGCGGTTCCTTCGTTCATCCGCCAGGCCCTCCTCGGCGAGCCCGTGACCGTCCATGGCGATGGCGTCCAAAGCCGCTCCTTCTGCTACATCAGCGACCTGGTCGAGGGGCTCGTGCGGATGTCCGTGGTCGAGCGCGGACGGATCAACGATCTGCCCGTCAACCTCGGGAACCCGGTCGAGCGCTCCGTGCTGGAGATCGCCCGCACGATCGTGTCCCTAACGGATTCCGCATCGACCATCCGGCACGTCGAACGTCCTCGGGGCGATCCCGACCGCAGGCGCCCCGACATCACGCGGGCCAGGGAGCTTCTGGGGTGGGAGCCAACGGTCGACCTCGAGCAAGGACTTCGGATGACCATCGAGTGGGCACGGTCGACCATCCACGACGAGCCGCGGCAGGCACCGGTCGAACGGCCTTCCCGATCGTCCCGTGGTGACTATGGTCGCGGTCGATCCGGCTGAACGGTCGGTCGGCCCATGCTGGCGTAGACGAACCCTGCCGATGCCACGCTCTCCCGGTCCAGCATGTTGCGGCCGTCGACGATGATCGGTTGCGTCATGAGGGACCGCAGGCGCCCGAAGTCGACCTCGCGGAACTCGGGCCATTCCGTGCAAATGAGAATGGCATCCGCTCCACCGGCCGCCTGGTACGGATCCTGCGCCAGGGGAACATCGGGCATCTCGTTGCGCATCTGCTCGAGCGCAACCGGGTCATAGGCGACCACGCTTGCTCCTAACTCGACCAGGCGAGCGATCAGCCTGAGGGCCGGGGCTTCCCGGAGGTCGTCCGTCCCGTCCTTGAACGAGAGTCCCCAGACGGCGATCCGCTTCCCCTCCAGATTCCAAAGGACCCGTTGCGTCTTCGCGATGACCCGGTCCGGCCGCGTATCGTTCACTCGGGCCACTTCGGACAGCAACGAGAAGTCGATGCCGAGCTCCGCCGCCTTGTGCCTGAAGGCCGCGACGTCCTTGGGGAGGCAGAACCCTCCGTACCCGATCCCGGCCCGCAGGAACTCGGGGCCGATGCGGGGGTCCATCCCCATTGCCGACGCAACGATCTCCACGTCAGCCCCGGCGGCCTCGCATACGTCTGCCACCGCATTAATGAAGGAGATCTTCGTGGCGAGGAACGCGTTCGAGGCCAATTTGATCAGCTCGGAGGTGGCGAGGTCGGTGGCGACGTAGGGGCAGCCCGTGTCGGCGACGATCTGCTCGTACAGCCGCTTCAAGGCAGCATGGGCCCGATCCGACTCGGCCCCCACCACGATTCTCGTCGGGCGCAAGGTGTCGGCCACCGCCTGACCCTCCCGGAGGAACTCCGGGTTCGAAGCCACGTCGAAGTCCGCACCCGGGGCCGTCCACGCCACCATCTCCCGGATCCGTTCACCGGTTCCAACAGGGACGGTGGACTTCTCGGTCAGCACGGTATACCGGTCGATGTGGGAGGCGATATT
>VAYJ01000105.1:9235-22807 GCA_005888465.1 Actinomycetota bacterium | reverse complement strand
GGCAAGGCTTCGGCGGAGGAGGTCGGCCAGCCCCGTTTCATAGAACGGGACGTCGCCTCGCCCGATGAGGCGCAGCTTCTCGAGATCCTCGTCGATCCCCCGAACCGAGTGACCGACATGGGCGAGGCAAACAGCCGTCGTCAGACCGACGTGCCCAAGCCCGACCACGGTGACCCGCGTCCCGGTGGATGCCCCTTCGCCCGGCGGCAACGTCACTCCTTCTTCAGTCGGAGCGCGCGAAGGCGGCGATGCCTCCCAACAGGAGGATTGCGCCCCCGACCACGCCGGCCAGTCCGCGTCGAGAGCGATGGCCTGAGAGGTGGGGGATCTGGCGCATGAAGCTCGGGAGCTTGTCCGTGGGCACGGTGAGATAGACGATCCCCGCCGCCAACGCCCCCAGGACGAGGAGCACGATCTCCAGGGCTCTCAGTGCGCTCGACGAGGACGAACTCGCGCTCACGTTTCCTCCAGGGCACGTCTCACGGTCTCAATGCAAACACGCAACGGTCCCGATCGCCAGCGGGGGGAGTCTACCCTGCCCCGTCCCTCACCATAACGTCGCGTGATCGCCCGTCTCTATACTCCCTCCACCGTGGGCTTGTTCGACGCACGCAGGCGGCGCAAGAGGGGCGAGCAGGTGCAGGGATCGAGCGCGCCGAGCGCGCTCACCGGCGACGAGCTGTTCGATCTCGAGCTCCTTCGACAGGCTGTCCGCTACCAGCACTGGGTGCTATCGGCGCTCGGGCCCCGGGTGAGGGGCAGGGTGCTGGAGGTGGGGGCCGGCCTTGGGAACTTCACGCGCTGGCTCTCCGAATCTGCGGACACGGTCGTGGCGCTCGAACCGGATCCGAGCATGGCGGGCTCGATCCGGGAACTGGGTCTGCGGAACGTCGAGGTCCTCCCCTCCACGCTGGAAGAGCTCGCCGGATCTGAGCGCCGGTTCGACTGCGCCGTGCTCATCAATGTGTTGGAGCACATCGACGACGACCAGTCTGCTTTGAGGATCACGTACGACTCGTTGGAACCCGGGGGATGCGTGGGCATGTTGGTGCCAGCGCTGTCGATGCTCTACGGCGCACTCGATGCAGCCTACGGACATCGCCGTCGATATTCGCGGCTGGATGTGGAGCACCTCCTCCTGGCAGCCGGCTTCCGTGTGTCGTTTGCGCGCTATTTCAATCCGATCGGGGCGATCGGATGGTTCCTGGTCGGGCGAGTCGCCGGCCGCGGCCGGCTCTCTCCGGCCTCGATCGCGCTCTCGGAGCGGATCGCCGTGCTGGTCGGCCGATTGCTCGAGGGAATCGGCCGCCCGCCATTCGGTCAGAGCGTCGTGGCGATAGGAGTCCACCCGGGCACGTGATCACCGGAGCCAGGTTTGGATGATGGCCTTGGTGAAGTGGCGGGCGTACCGGAACGTCTTCGGCTTCTTCGATGCGCCGCTGATCCTCGCTCGTACGGTGATCGGCACCTCGACGATCCGGAGCCGTTGGCGCATCGCCTCGATCAGGAGCTCGGCCGCCCAGAACTGGTCCTGGTCCAGGACCAGCCCCTTCAGCACGTCGGTGCGGATCGCGCGGTACCCGTTGGACACGTCGGTGACGCGCGACCCTGTGAGGACGGTAACGAGCCTGGAGAAGACATGCACGCCGATGTGGCGCATCAGGCTCTCGCGCTCGAACTCGCCGAGGACCCGGGAGCCATTCACCATGTCGGCCTCTCCCGACAGGATGGGCTTGATGAGGAGCGGCATCTCGTCCGGCACGTGCTGGCCGTCGGCGTCCATGGTGACGACGACCGCAGTGTCGAGCTGGAGGGCGATCTCGTAGCCGACCCGGAGCGCGAGCCCGCCGCCGCGCCGGATGGGGAGCCTGGCGACGAGCGCCCCCGCCGCCCTGGCGGCCTCGGCGGTCGCATCCTCGGAGGCGTCGTCGACCACGAGCGCCATCACCGGGTACCCGTCGACCTCCTCGGGCATGGCGTGCAGGACCGACCCCACGTTCCCTGCCTCGTTGTACGCCGGCAGGACCACGAGGATCCGCTGTACCTCGGGCAGATCTTTCAACTGCGACCGATCGAACGATCGCCAGGCGAGGGCTTCGATGAGCAACCGAATGCTTCGTGTCGCCGAGTCGATTGCCGACATGTTTCTGAACAGCAGGAGGAACACGAGGACGTTCGCGAACAACAGGACACCGATGAGCCGCTGCCCACCCCCCTCGCGGAACCGGAAGAGCTCGAACATGGGGTTGAACGCATTGGGGGCGACGGCCAGCACGATGATGGTGACGCCGACGACCCACGTGATGATCAGACTGAGACGAGAGATATGTCGGCGGCGATGTTGGAGGACGGACCCGATGAGCAGCATGCCGGCGAACGCTGCTCCCAAAAAGCGAAGGGCGATCATCTGCTGGCCTTGCCCCCCTCCTGGGCCTCGTACGCCTGCGACGAGGTCACATTGTATGGTGCCGGGGTCGCCTGTCTCCGCCGCCGCTCCCTTCCCGCCAGAAGGGCCGCGGCTCCGAGGAGACAGGTGAGGGCGATCGCGGAGCCCACGATGCCGGCTTCGACCGAGGGATCGTCATACGTCAGCATGATGGTGTGGGATCCCGCGGTGACGGCGATTCCCTGATCGAGATAGTCCGCCGGCAACACCTTCACCGGCCGGCCGTCCACGGTCGCATGCCAGTTCCGGTCGTACGTGTTTCGAACGAGGACAATGGCCGGCGCCTCACTGGTAACCGTCACTCGGGCTGCTTGCTCCCCAAGCGGTTCGTAGTTCGCCGACCCTGCGGCCCCGAGGGCGGCACCGGATGGAAGCTCCGTTCCCTGGCCGAGGAGCCCCGGCTGGCCCTCCAGGACGACGTCCGTGCCCGGATCGAAGCCGGGGGCCAGCACGTCCTGGAGGGCCGTGTCGGACGACGGCGCCAGCGACCAGGACGTGACCACCGACGCCCTCGGCGGAGCGTCGGGGAGCTGATACAGGACCCATTTGCCCTCCCGGACCACCGGAATCTCGCCGGGGACGGCTGGGCGTCGGCCGTGCCCTGGATCAGGTAGGCCACTTGCAGCAGGTTGAGGGCGATCGGCTCGGCATGAAGGAAGTCGGCGGCGTTATACCGAATGCGCTTCGGATCGACCGCGCGGACGAACATCCAGTACCTTCGGATCTGGAGCGAATTGAAGCCCTGACCCTCCTCCAGCCCGAACAGCATCGACCGCTGCATCGCCATGAGGCCCCAGGAGGGAGGCGAGCGGTGAACGTGGTATCCCGCGGGGGCATAGGTCCCGGGGGAGATACTGAGGTAGCGGCCGGTGGGCAGCGATTCGAGGGCCCGGGCGATGGGGCCCGCCTGGAGATAGCTCGAGGCCGGAATGAGCCCTTGGGAACTCAAGTCGAAATAGGGTTGGAGTCGGGCGCCCGCCGCTTGCCCCGACGCGCCACCGGCGAAGGAGTGGCCGAGCCCACTGCTCACGAGCTCCAGTGCCACGAAGACTGGGAGGAGCGCGATCAGCTTCGGGCGCAAGGCTGCAAGGGCGAGGACGATGAGACCGGCCCCGGCAGCGAGGAGTGGTAGCCGGGCAGGCCCTCGATGCAGGCCGACGAGGATGGGAAGGAGGCCCCACACCAGGACGGCAGGCAGGAGCATCGCGGCGCGATCGCGCAGCGTGCGCGACTCACGCCACCCCTCTACTCCGAGGCCGGCGAGGACCGCCATGGAGATGACCAGGGGGTAGCCGAACCGCTCGGGTATGTGCAGGTAGACATCGCTCAGGAACCCGTTGGATCCCAGGATGTGGGACAGGTGCGTCGCGACGTAGTGAAGCCCGAGCAGGTAGCTCACCAGGCCGGCGAGCGCGAACGCGACAAACAGGTACACGTGACGCCTTGCACGCCACCCGGCGAAGACCAAACCCAGGGCGATGATCCCCAGGTAGAAGCCCAACGGTGCGCTGAATCGAAGCGGGAACGTGGGCTTCTCACCGCCCACGCGGAACGGGGCCGCTCGAACGCCGAGAAATTGGGCGTCTAGCTCGCCTAACCGTCGGTAGCCCAGCCCCAGGCTGCTCCCTGGGAAGTACGCCAGGCGCGGGAGCAGATACGCGAGGTTGAGGAGTGGGAGTCCCACGACGAAGAGCCCGAGGATTGCGAGCGCGGCCCCTGTCGTCCGGGTTCGCCTGCGGATGTCGGTGACGAGCCGAACAGCGACGTAGATCGCAACGACGATGATGCCGGGCACAAGACCTTCGCTCAGGTGGGCGGCGGCGAGCTGTCCCCACGCCAAGGCCGTGAGTGCTAGCCAGAGGAGCCGGCCCGGCCAGGAGGGTGACCGGAGGAGGCGGGAAACGGTCGCGAGCAGCACCGCAGTCCAGGACAGGGCGCTGGCCAGGGGCAGGGAAAACTGGAAACCGGAGCCCGCCAACCCGACCCCGAGCGACAACCCTCCGACCGTGGCCGCTGGCCGGCTGAGTCCCTCCGATCGAAGGAACCAATAGATGCCCAGCCCTGCGAGCACGGACTGCAGCACTAGGAACCACTGCATCGCCAGCTGGCACGGGAGCAAGGTGAATAGCGCCATCACCGGGAGGTACATCCACCCGGACAGGGGGTCGGCGACGAAGGGGATACCACCCATCACATGGGGGTTCCACGCGGGGATGTGCCCCGCTACGAGCTCCCTCCCCAGGTAGCACCAGTTGGGCAAGTAAAGCGCCAGGTCGTCCGGGTGCTGGGTGGTGAGCATCCCGCGGAATGCGAATGCTCGAAGCACGAGCAAGACGGAGCCCGTGATGAGCAGCGGCCCCGCCAGCGCCGCGCCGATCGATCTGACGAAGCGCTCGCGATTCCCCGAATCGGTGCTACGCATTGTCCGACCAGCTGAACCGCTCCTAGGAGACGACACGGCCACCCGGTCGTGCTAGCCCGAGATCGATTGCGGCACCTGATCCAAGGGCCGCCAGCGCGTTCTGGGCATGATCGCATCGCCGATGACCCGATCCTTGTGCTCCTGGATCCTCGCGAAGACCGACTCCACGAGCGTCTCCGACAGCGTGTGCGGCTTCAGCCCCAGGTCGAGCAAGTGGGAGTGCTTCGCGTTGTAGTAGTGGTGCTCCGCCTCCACCCGGGGGTTCGGCACGTGATCGATCGTGACCTCGAGACCGGAGTCGGCGCCGGCCCGTTGGACGATGTCCGCCAGCTCGTTGATGGCGAACTGCTCGGTGAACTGATTGAACACGCGGAACTCGCCCTCGGCCGGGGGGTTGACGGACGCCAGCTCCACGCACTGCAGGGTGTCCAGGATGTTGAGGTAGCCTCGGGTCTGGCCGCCCGCCCCGTAGACCGTGAGCGGGTGACCGATCACGGCCTGCAGGCAGAAGCGGTTCAGGGCGGTGCCGAAGACCTCGTCGTAGTCGAACCTCGTCGCGAACCGGGGATCGAGCTTGGATTCGTCGGTCTCGATGCCGTAGACCACGCCCTGGTTCAGGTCGGTGGCCCGTAGCCCCCACACACGGCACCCCAGGTGGATGTTCGTCGAGTCGTGGACCTTGCTCGCGTGATACCAGGAGCCGGGGAGCTTCGGGAACGGAAGGCGGTCCTCACGGCCGTTGTGCTGGATGGTGATATAGCCCTCTTCGATGTCGATGTTCGGGGTGCCGTACTCGCCCATCGTGCCGAGCTTCACGAGGTGCGCGTTCGGCGCGAGATCGCGCATCGCCCAGAGCGCGTTCAGCGTGGAGATCACGTTGTTCTGCTGAGTGAACACGGCGTGCTCGCGGCTGATGTAGGAGTACGGTGCCGACGGCTGCTCGCCGTAGTGGATGATCGTTTCGGGCTGGAATTCCTGGAAGAGACGCTCGACGGTCGGCCAGTCGCACAGGTCGCCCTCGGTGACCCCGATGCGATAGCCGGTGACCTGGCGCCAGGCGTCGGCGCGCGCCGGGAGCGAGTCCAGGATCGGCGTGAGCGAGTCCGTGTGGAGCTCCTGGTGTGCCCGGCGGCGCAGGTAGTTGTCCACCGTGTGGACCTCGTGGCCGCGGGCGGAGAAGTACATTGCAGTGGGCCACCCGAGGTAGCCGTCACCGCCGAAGATCAGAATTCGCATGGCATCCCCGTCTGGTCGCGTTCGGCCGGCGGTAGCCGGCCACGGTCGCCATATTCTACGGGCTCGAGGTTCGCGCGATGTCCGTGATGTGGCCCGAGGCCGGGATCGCCCGGCGGCCGATCGGCGCGGGCCGCGCGCCACCGTCGCCACGCCGGCGGGACCGGGCGAGCATCGCGAGACCGCCTCCGAGCGCCGCCATGACGGGAACGACCCCCGTCCACCCTTGCAACCGAAGCCCCACCGCGTCCGTGACGATCGCGGCGACCGAGATCGCGGCGAGGCCGACCGCCGGGGAGAGCGCCGCCGCGATCCGTCGGCGACCGGGGAACGTCGAGGCCACCCAGGGCCACCCGATCACCCCGAGGACGAGGATGAGGAGCGGCGCCAACCACACCGGCAGCCAGGAAGACAAGGGCCCGGGCCCCGGCGACGTGAACGCCGCGGAGTTCGGGGGAAGCCCGCCGTTCGCGCCCGTGAAACCGGGCAACGCCACCACCCCGGGTGCGAGCGTCACATGGCCCGGCAGCGCCAGGGCGTCCTGGTATGCCACCGGGTCGAACCTTGACGCCGCGACGACGACGGCTGGGCGATCCAGTACAGGCCGGATTCGGTTCCAGTAATCGGTCGCCAGGAGATCACGGCTCACGTCCCCCGAGAGCGTGGGGCGTCCGCCCAGGAAGTCCGGAACGCTCCCGACGAACAAGAAGACATCCGGCACCCGGGCCGGCGGGACCGCGTCCCGAAGGTAGCCCGCGTGCTCCGTGATCGTGAACAGCGCCGGGAGTCCTCGCGGATCGTCGTCGATCAGGACGAGCGGGGTGCCGGCCGGTTGTCGCGCGAGCGCCAAGCCCATGGCTCGGGACGCGACCACAGCGCGGCTCGATTCCCCTCGCTGCGCCTCCCATGCGACCCAGTACCTGGGCACGAGGAAGACGACGCCCGCGATCGACGCCACCAAGCCGCGCGGATGACCGACCGGTGATCCCCATCGCGATCATCACCGGGAGCGGCAGGCACATGCTGACGAAGCGCTGGGCGGGGACGGACACGCCGAGCAGCAGCATGGGGATGGAGGTGGCGGTGCCGACCAGCCACGCCGCACCGATCGCCGCGAACGTCCACCCTCGATCCGGCGAGGAAGCCCAGCGGCGCTGGTGCCATCGCGCGAGCGAAAGGGCCGCGACCACCGCGGTTGGCGCAAGGATCGCCAGGGAGGCGAACAGGGTCTCACGCCATCCCGTGCGCAGCAGGGACCAAAGGCCGAGCCGGCGGAGCGCGGTGTCGGCCGACGTGTCGAGCGGCAGCCCTGGCGCCGATCGCGCGACCAGCAACCCCAGCGCGACGATCCCGGCGGCCCCGATCAGGACCCCGACGAACCGGATCGGCCCTCCGCGATCCTCGGCACGATGCCTCCGGTGCCAGAGCACCATGCCGACGATCCCCACGAGCAGGAGTCCCGCCTCCATGACCCCGAACACGGGGTGGGCGAGCGCCGCGACGCCCAGCAGGATCGACGCCGCCACGAACGGAGTTCGTCGTGATCCACCGAGCCCCTCGCTCAGGCAGGCGAGGCCGGCGAGGAACAGCGCCGCGAAGGCGAGCGTCGCGTCGAACCCGATCGCGAGCTGGGACGCGAACGTCCCGCAGAGGACCGCGACGAGCACGAAGCGGGCGCGATTGGGCCCGAGCACCGAATCGGAGAGCCCCGCGGCCGCCAGCCCGACCGCGGTCGCGAGGACCGGCCCGATCGCCTCGACGATCGCCTCCGCGGGAAGCCGGAGGACGGCCGAGAGCGTGGCGAGCGATGCGACCGTCGCGGGTCGGGACCCGGTACCGAACACGCGCAGGCCGAGCGTGCCCGCTCGTCGCGTCCACCAGATGTACGCCTGGGCATCCGACCACGCCGGAACGCGGATGCCCTTGATCGGGAACAACAGGACGTAGAAGAGGATTAGCCCGAGCGTGGTCAGGCCAAGGAAGAGCAGGTCGCCGCGACGTCGCTCCTCTTGCACGGGAGCTACTCCAGGTACCCCAGCCCGCGGAGGTGCTCTTCGATCTCCTCGGCCTCGCTGTCGTTGAGGCTCGCGACGCCGTCCTGCGCGGCTCGCTCGCCCGCCGCGGCGTCCGCCCCCGGCCCTGCCCGGCCGGCCTCACCGGACGCGTCCTCCCCAACGATCGGCGCGAGCGCACGACCGGCATGCGGGACCGTGGAGACCGCGCCCAGTGCGCGAAGGATCGTTGGCGCGACGTCGACGAGCCGCGGCCTCGACTCCGAGAGGGCCGCGGCGCCGACCGTCGGCCCGGCGGCCGCGATGACTCCCTGGATGCGATGGTCGCCGGAGAGCCAGTCGGCATCCGCGACCGCCTCCCGAGCGTGCGTCAGGCTGTACCCCGGCGTCGCCTCGAGCACGAGGTCCGGCGCGAGGTCGGCGTGCGGCCCATGGAACAGCTCTTCTAGCTTCCAGAGCCGGGTGACCGGATGCTTCCCCGTGCGCTCGTCCACGAAGGCCACGACCCGCTCCGCGACCTCGTCCCGAATCCGCTCGAAGTCGGCGGGATCGACGATGCCGCTCGGCTCCCGCCCCGCCAGGTTGATCGAGATGCCTTCCCCCGTCGAGCGCACGCTGGTATACGCCTTCGTCCGCGACCAGTCGACCGAGTGTGGTAGGGGAACGCGTCCGTGCATCCCCAACAGGTCGTAGACCTTCCTGGCGGCCGACCGGACCGGGCCCCACTGCATCGGGCCGAACACGCGATTCGACGCGGAGAACGTCAGCATGCCGAAGCGCTCGAGGAGCCGATCCATCTGGATGGCCCGAGTGACCGACTGGAAGCCGTGATCGCTCATGAAGATCACCAGGTCGTCTTCGGTCGTGCGCGACACGAGCCGGCCCAAGCCGTCGTCGAGCATCCGGTAGACGTCCCGAACGCGTTCGCCGGTGTGGGTCGAGGACAGCTCGGCGTACTTCGGGTGGTCGGGCGAGACGTGGCTCGACAGACAGTGTTGGATCCGGTCGGTGGAGAAGTAGACACAGCACGCGAAGCGCCACGGCACCGTGTCGAGCAGATGCTCCATGGCGCGCTGGCGGGCCGTGGTGACCTCGACGACCTCGTCCAGGAAGGGTTCGGGGCGGTTGCGGTAGGTGGTCCAGGACATGCCGTTGATCGGCCACGGAACCCCCGCGGCGCGAAGGTCCTCGGCCAGGCCCTCGGGGTGGGTGAACGGCCTCCACTTCGGGAGCACCCCGCCGGCCACGAGCGTGCCATGGATGGCCGGCGGCGGAAACGTGAGAGGAACGTTGATCACCAGGGATTCGACGCCCGCCCGGCCGAGGTCGTCCAGGAACGTCGGCGCCTTGATCGATCGGGACGTGACGGGGAACTGCCGCGTCCCTCCGCGGCCTTCGAGGATGTCGTAGATCCCGTGGCCGTCGGGGTCGAGTCCGGTGAGGAACGACGGCCACGCCGTCCAGGAGTGCGTGGGGATGGTCGAGGTGAGGACGGCTCGCCCGCCACGGCGAACGAGCGCCGCCAGGTTCGGGAGGACGCCGCGCTCGATGAGTGGGTCGAGGATGCGCCAGTCGGCGCCGTCCCAGCCGATCAACAGGACACGTGAGGGCATGGAGCCTTGGGAGTGTACCTGGCAGCCCTTGACAGCCGTTCTGTCGTAGGCATACGGTACGCTTCTCGAACATATGTTCGAGTCCGAAAGGGCCGGGATGACCAAGCTCTACGAGGAGCTGGTGGCAGTGGAGCGGGACGCCGGGCTGCCGTTCGCCTTCGTCTGGCGAGGCCGCCGCTACGAGGTCCGCGACGTCATCGGCCGCTGGCGGATCGAGGGGAGGTGGTGGGAGGACGGCCGCGACCGCGAGTACTGGCGGGTCGAGGCGAAAGGCGGCGCGGTGATCGACCTCTACGAGGATCGCCGCGCCGGACGGTGGCACCTGGAGCGATTGTGGGATTGACCTCGACCCATGCCGACCACCCCCTCGTCGTTCGTGCATCTGTCCGTCCGTTCCTACTTCTCCATGAAGGAAGGGGCGTTCTCCCCCGAGGAGCTCGCGCACCGGGCGGCGGCGCTCGGGATGGACGCGGTGGCGCTCACCGACCGGAACGGGCTCTACGGGGCGGCCCGGTTCGCCGCGGCCTGCCGCGACGCCGGGGTCCGCCCGATCTACGGGGCCGCGCTCACCGTCCGGACGATGCGCGGGGACAGGTCGGTCACGGTCCTCGCGAAGGATGACGTCGGGTACGCGAACCTCTGCGGGCTCATCAGCGCCGCGCACATGACTGGGGAGCGGGGCGACCCCGCGCTTACGGCAGGTCAGGTGTGCGCGCGGGCCGAAGGCCTCGTGTGCCTCCTCGGTTCCGGATCGGAGCCCGGATCGTTGGCGGTTGCGGGGAGGGCCGACGCCGCCCTCGACGCGACCCGTCCCTACCGCGAGGCGTTCGGCCCCGACCTGCTGGTCGAGGTCGTGCACCGGATGGAGGAGGGGAGCGAGGGCGAGGTCCGCCGGCTGCTCGCCCTGGCGGATGGGGCGGGGATCCCCGCCGTGGCGACGAACGCGGTGCGGTACCTCGTCCGCGAGGACGCGTTCCTCGCCGACGCGCTCGAGTGCATGCGCGAGATCGTGCCGATCGCCTCCTACCACGTGTCGCGCCGCAACGCCGAGGGCTACCTCACGTCACCGCGCGAGATGCGGGCGCTCTTCGCCGAGCGACCCGAGCTCTGCGACCGCACGCTCGAGGTCGCGGACCGATGCCGGTTCGACATCGGGCTCGGCCGGATCCACTTCCCGCAGTTCCCGACGCCCGCGGGAAGGAGCGCGGGCTCGGTCCTCGCCGAGCGGTGCTGGCACGGGCTCGCCGAGCGAGGGATGAGGCCGACGAAGCGGGTCCGGTACCGACTGGACCACGAGCTCGCGCTCATCCAGACCATGGGCTACGCGGCCTACTTCCTCACCGTCGCCGAGATCACCGACGACATCCGGGCGATGGGGATCCGCTGCGCGTGCCGGGGCTCGGCGGCCGGGTCGCTCGTGTGCTATCTCACGCGGATCTCCGACGTCGACCCCGTGCGCCACGACCTGCTGTTCGAACGGTTCCTGAACCCGCTCCGTGCGGAGCTCCCCGACATCGACATCGACGTGGAGTCCGCTCGCCGCGAGGACGTCTACGACGCGGTCCTCGCCCGGTACGGCGACGATCGCTGCGCCTGCGTGACGATGGTCGACACGTACCGGGCGCGCGGCGCGATCCGCGAGGTCGGCAAGGCGCTCGGCCTGCCCGAGGGCGAGGTCGATCTGGTGGCGAAGGCCTTTCCGCACATCGGTGCGCACCACGTCCGCGAGGCGATGGACCACCTGCCCGAGCTCCGCGGGGTGAACCTGAACGCGGGGCAGCTCGACACGCTCTTTCGGGTCGTCGAGCGACTGGACGGGTTCCCCCGGCACCTCGCGCTGCATCCATCCGGCATCGTGCTCTCCGACGGCGACCTCGTCGGGCGGGTGCCCCTCGAGCGCTCGTTCCAGGGCTACCGGATGGTCCAGGCCGACAAGGACGACGTCGAGCTCCTCGGTTTGCTCAAGCTCGACGTCCTGGGCGTGCGGATGCTCTCGGCGATGCGCCACGCGATCGACGAGATCGCCCGCACGGAGCACGAGAAGATCGACCTCGAGCGGATACCACTCCGCGACCCGGCAACGTTCGAGCTGATCCGCCGCTCCGACACGCTCGGGTGCTTCCAGATCGAGTCGCCCGGCCAGCGGGAGCTCCTGCAGAAGTTCCAGCCGGACGAATGGGCCGACCTCATCATCGACATCTCGCTGTTTCGTCCCGGCCCGGTGAAGTCCGACATGATCACGCCCTTCCTCAACCGCCGGCATGGTCGGGAGCCGGCCTCCTCCATCCATCCACTCGTGTGGCCGGCCCTCGAGGAGAGCCACGGCGTGATCGTCTACCACGAGCAGGTGATGAAGGTCCTCGCGGCGATCGGTGGCTACGACCTGGCCGAGGCCGACCGCATCCGGCGCGCGCTCGGCGACGACGACGAGGTCGAGCGCATCCGCCCGGAGTTCGTCCGGCGCGCCGCCCTGCGAGGCGTCGACGAACCCACGGCCGTGGTGATCTGGGACAAGGTGGTGCAGTTCGCGTCGTTCGGGTTCTGCAAGGCGCACGCGGCCGCGTTCGCCGTGCCCACCTACCAGTCGGCGTGGCTCAAGGCCAACTACCCGGCGCAGTTCCTGGCGGGCGTCCTTACCCACGAGCCCGGCATGTACCCGCGCCGGCTGATCCTCGAGGACGCGCGGCACCACGGCATCGAGATCCTGCCGCTCGACGTGAACCGGTCCGAGCCCGAGTACACGGTCGAGATCGCCGACGACGGCAGCCGCGGCATCCGGCTCGGCCTCAAGGACGTTCACGGCGTGAGCGACGCGGAGATCCGTTCGATCCAGGAGGCCCGCGCGGAGCGGCCCTTCACCGACGTCGGCGACGTGCTCCGCCGTACGAACGTCTCGCGGCCGGTGGGGGAGGCGCTCGCGCACGCCGGCGCGTTCGATGCGCTTCCGGGAACGACCGACGCGTCGCGGCGGGATCGCTTGTTCACCGCCATGATCGCCGACGCCCCGCGCGAGGGTGAGCAGGCGACGCTCCCGTTCGCCGATCCCCGTCCGCCGGCATCGGTCCTTCGGGAGTACTCGAGCGTCGAGCGGGTGCGGGCCGAGCTCGAGGTGGTCGGTCTGGATGCGTCGCGGCACCTCGCGATGTTCTTCCGCCCGGTGCTCGCGGACATCGGCTGGACACCCGCCGAGACGCTGGGGGACCACCGCGGCGACCAGTGGCTCATGGTGGCGGGGGTCAAGGTCGCCTCGCAGACGCCCGCGGTGCGAAGCGGGCAACGCATCATCTTCCTCACGCTCGACGACGGCACCGGCCTCGTCGACGTCACCGTGTTCGAACGGGTCCAGCCATGGTGCGCGAAGACGATCTTCCACGGGTTCGTCCTCGCGGTGTGGGGAAGGCTCCGGCGCACCGGGGTCCGGGGAGTCAGTATCATCGCCGAGCACGTCTGGGACATCGCCGCGCTCTCCAACGCCCGCAAGGAAGGATGCCTCCCCGAAGCCATGGCCGACGCCGCCGGCCCGGGTCCGACGCCGGCTCCCGTCCGCAAGCTCTGGCACGCGAGCGGGGGGTCGGCGGGTTGGTGAAGTTCGTGACTGAGGCATCCGAGCCCATCCTGCACGTCGACCTCGATGCGTTCTACGCCTCGGTCGAGGTGCTGAAGGATCCGAGCCTCGCCGGGAAACCCGTCGTCGTGGGGAGCCCCGCGTCGCGTGGGGTGATCATGTCGGCCTCCTACGAGGCGCGCGCCCGCGGCCTGCATTCGGCCATGCCGAGCGTCCGCGCTCGGCGCCTCTGCCCGGACGCGGTGTTCGTACCGCCCGACTTCGATTCCTACGTGGCGTAC
>VAYJ01000105.1:7767-9147 GCA_005888465.1 Actinomycetota bacterium | reverse complement strand
CTCCCGAGATCGGCGCGAGGATCCGCCGGCTCGTCCGCGAGGAGCTCAGCCTCACGGCCTCGGTGGGCGTCGCCGCGACGAAGCTCATCGCGAAGCTCGCGTCGGTTCGCGCCAAGCCTGACGGGATGGTCGTCGTCCGCGCCGAGGAGACGCTCGCCTTCCTGCACCCGCTCCCGGTTGGCGCGCTGTGGGGGATCGGCGAGAAGACGGCGGAGCTGCTGGGCCGGCTCGGGATCCGAACGGTCGGGGAGCTCGCGCGCACGCCCGGCGCGATCCTCGAGCGCGTCCTGGGCGAGGTCCAGGCCCGCTCGCTCGCCGACCTCGCGGCGGGCCGGGATGCCCGCGTCGTGGTGCCGTTCGAGGCGCCGAAGTCCGTGAGCCACGAGGAGACCTACGCCCGGGACCTCGACCACGAGGACGACATCCTGCGGGAGATCCTGCGCCTCTCGCATCGGGTCGCCGCGCGCTTGCGGGCCGAGGGGTTCCGGGCCCGGACGATCACGCTCAAGCTCCGCCTGCCGAGCTTCGCCACACTCACCCGCTCTCGGACGCTCGCGACGCCGACGGACCTCGCCGCCGAGGTCTTCCACGTCGCCCGAGAGCTGCTCGCGAAGCTCCCGCCGGGCCGCCGGCGCTTCCGGCTGATCGGCGTCGCCGCGACCGGGCTCGTCTCGGCCGGCGCGGAGCAGCTGGCCTTGCACCGAGAGGGTCGCTGGGAGGATACGGAGCGCGCTCTTGATCGGGTCGAGCGCCGGTTCGGCAAGGGGGCGGCCAGGCCGGCGAGCCTTCTTCGAGGCCGGACGGATAGTCCTCCGGGCGGGTCCGTTCCTATAATGAGGTGAGCGAGCCCAGCTCCAGGAAGGGTCCGATGCCGCTCTCCGAACACGAGCAACGCATCCTCGAGGAGATCGAGCGGAGACTGGCCGAGGACGACCCGCGGCTGGTCCAATCCGTTGCGAAAGCGTCGTTCGCCGGCCATGCGATCCGTCGCATCCGATGGGGGATCGCGGGGTTCATCCTCGGGCTCGTGCTGCTTCCTCTGATCGTGTCCAGCGTGTGGTTCGGGTTGGCGAGCTTCGTCCTCATGCTCGCCTCGGCCCTCCTCATCTATCAGTACCTGAAGCGGCTCGGCCGCGATCAACTTCGAACGTACGGCGAACGTGCCGGACACCTGTCAGTGACCGCCGCGCTCGCGCGGTTGGCGGAGCGCCTTCGCAGGCCGCGTTCCTGACCGTTTCACTTTCGCGTGCGCGTCCGATCATCGCCGCTGCTTGCGGGCGCGCCTTGCGCGAACGCATCGCTCTGTTCTACAACACTCCGCACTTCCCTCCGGCGCCGCCTCGTACGTCGATCGAGGCGAGTGGCCGGCTCAAGCCCGAC
>VAYJ01000105.1:0-7722 GCA_005888465.1 Actinomycetota bacterium | reverse complement strand
TCCAGCAGACGGGTGGGCGGCCGGGTGTGCCGAGGATGTACGCGTTCCGCGACCTCGTCGCGTTGAAGGTCGTGAAGTCGCTCATCGACAGCGGCATGTCGCTCCAACGGGTCCGACGCGCCTGGGACTTCCTCAACAAGGAGGTCGGCTTGGACTACCACCTCGCCGGCGTGAAGCTCGAGACCGACGGGAGGTCGATCTTCCGGGTCATCCGGCGCGAGGGGGAGGTCATGGACGCTCTTCGCAAGGGCCAGATGGCCTTCTTCGTCGCGATCGACGACTGCGCGCGGCAGGTCTCCGACGAGGTGGCCGAGTTCCGCCGCGACCGCGACCAGTTCCTGCGGGTGCTGAAGGACGCGAGCCGGGGCGCCCGCCTGGGGATGTGAGCTCCGCGTCAGACGCGGGGGTGCCGCTCCACCCGGAACCAGCCGACGACTCTCTGTCCCACGCCCGCCGACCGCCGGATCGCTCGGGAGACCTCCTGCGATGAGGCCCCGGCGAGCGCCGCGTCTTCATCCGTGAGCTGAGCGTCGGCGTAGGCAGCGTGCCCCGCGAGGCGCGTCAGCCGGTCGAGGTCGCCGTCCAGCGAGGCGATGCGCTCCTTCAGGCGGGTGCGGTATTCCCAGAGCGTCTCGGCTGGCTCCCGCCCGAGCCCGATGTCGGCGGCCTGGCGCGCCATCGTGCGGTAGGCGACCAGGACGAGCGCCCTCGGGTCGGTCGCGCGGCGCCGCGCGAGGCGACGCCGCGCGATCTTCGCGACCGGGATCGCGAACGCAATCAACAGGAGCAGGCCGATGACGCCCGCCGCGATCGGGAGCCGCTTTCGGACCGACGTGCCCCCGCCGTTCGCTCCGCCCCGGCTCCCCTCCAGACGACCGCGCGCTCCCGGCGCGGAGGTCGGCTCGCCCCCGCCATTGTTGGGCTCTTTCGGCGCGCACAAGCCGACCGATCTCGACTCTGGTCCGCGGATGCCGATCTGGTCCTCGCAGCTCGCGGGCGTGTTCGTCTGGTTGCCACCGGTGCCGCCCGCGAGTGCCGGCGTCGTGTCGTAGGTGGCGAGCGCATTGTTCCGGCCGGGCGTGGGGTCGAACGCCAGCCACCCGTACGTCGGGAAGGGCACCTCCACCCACGCGTGGGCGTCGCCGGAATCCACGTGCCAGACACCGTCGGTGAGCTTGCCACCCGTGAAGCCCACGGCGACGCGGGCGGGGATGTGCAGCGCTCGAAGGAGCACCGCCATCGTGCCGGCGAACTGCTCGCAGTAGCCCGCCTTCGCGACCGTGAGGAAATGCAGGATGTCGTTCGCGCTGTGGCCGGCCTTCACGCTCGTCGAGTAGGTGAAGGTGCGCAGATAGGACTTGATCGCCTCGATCTGGTCGAAGATCGACGTCTTGCCGCGAACCAGGCCCTGGGCGATGGTGGTGATCTCACGCGGGAGGTTGGAGGGAAGCTGCTCGTAGAACGAGGCGTTCTGGGCGAGTGCCGGATCGTCGCCCTCCAGCTGCGTGGTCGTCGGGGCGGCGAGCTCGGACGTGACCGTGTAGGTGAACCCCGGATGCGTGCCGTTCGTGTCGAAGAGCACCCCGGTGTTCGCGTCGTAGCGGAGCCGCTCGCCGGCGAGGTCCAGGATCACCGGCTGGTACGCCGCCGGGAGTTGGAACTGATAGAACTGCTCGAACGTGAAGGTCTGGCGGATCTGCGTCGCGTTCGCCGTGGGGGAAGGCGCGAGCTCGTAGATCGGCTGCTCGGCGAGCGTCCTCCCGTGCGCCAGCTGCGGGTCCGAGGGCGACCACGTCCGGCCGTCGAAGACGTCGTCGACCGCGAACCGCCAGTACGGCGCCGCGGTGAGCGGCGTGGTTTCGCCCGTCGCGTCCACCTTGCTCGCCTTGACCGTGAAGACCTCCTGCGCCGGGTTGTTCAGCAGTCGCGCCCGGATGTCCACGATCGGGTTGATCGAGACCCGCGCGTTGCCCGCCCCCTGGACGTTCACGAGCCCGGGCGAGAGGAACCCGGGCAGGATCCCAGGCAGGATCAGGGCGACGCCGAGGCACGCCAGGGCGAGGCGTCTCGCGCCGCGGGTGGTCGTCCGGGTCCCCAGGAGCGGGGCGCGCTTGCCGCGCCACACGGTGAGCGGCCCCCACTGGGCGACCCGCCACAGCCCGTCGGCGAAGAGCAACGCGAGCGCCGACGCGAGGAACGGGAGCACGTACAGCCGGCGGGCGCCGGCTGAACGTCGGCTGTTCGTCCGACCGCCGCGAAGGAGATCCGCATCGCCTTCAGGGTTGCGAGGGTGGGGAGCCCGAAGCGCGTGGTCTCCGGAAAGACGACCAGCCCCACGACAATCAGGAAGCCGGCGGCCGACACGAGGGTCGCGAGCAGGATGTGGCGCCGCTCCATCAGCCCGGCGAGCAGCACCGAGACCGCCGCGGCGAACGCGAGCTGCAAGGTCGGCCGGCCTCCCTGCAGGACGCGGCCGAACGCCACGGCGGCCGAGACCTGCAGCGCGAGGAGCGCCGCTAGGAGAACGAGCCGACCGGCCGGAGCCTTTTGTTCTTCGTTGCTTGCCATACCTCTGCGAGCCTTCCGTCGGGCTGGATGAGGACGACGTCCCATCCTGCATGCTGCAACGAGGTCCGGGCGGACGTCGCGCGCGCCTCGATCTCCGCCGCCGTCCGGTCGGGGAGGGTGGTCGTGTTCGCCGGGTAGACGAAGACGGCCAGCTTCCGCCGGAACCCCGACCCGATCCGGAGCATGGACTGGACCTCGATCGGGAGCGGCGGCGCGGTCACGAGGGCGAGGCTCGAGTCCGACCGCGCGCTCGCGCGGAGCGCGACGAGCGCGTCGCTCATCGCCTTGAGGCGGGCGGGGGAGACCGACGCCAGCGTCTCGAGGAGCCGCGTCTCACCAACGGGGATCGCCGGGGCGTCCACGCGCGCGAAGCGGAGCGAGAAGCCCTTCTGGGTGAGCAGTCGGCCGACGGTTGCCGCAACGGACACGGCACGTTCGAACCCAGGGGAGCCGTCCTGTCCCAGTGAGGAGCTTCGATTGTCCAGGAAGAGCGTCGCGTTGGAACGCCGGGTCGCCTCGTCCTGGCGGATCATGAGCTGGCCCGTGCGCGCCACGCTCGGCCAGTGGATCCGTCGGAGGTCGTCGCCCGTCACGTACTCGCGCATCGTGTAGAACTCCGCTGCCGAATGCTGGAGGTGGCGAACGGAGCTCTCGCCGGTCCCCGCGCCGTGCATCGCGAGGTTCCAGGCGTCGATGTCCTCGACCTCGGGGTAGACGATCAGCTCGCTCTCGGTTGGCGTGTTGATGCGCACACGCGCGAGCCCGAACGGGTCGGAGATGAAGATCGAGAGCGGGCCGATCGTGAACCGGCCGCGCCGCCGGCAGAGGACCGAATACGACACGATCTCGTGGTTGCGGGGCGGGAGTCCGGCCACGACGAGTCGAGCCGACGTGCCGAGCGAGTGGGGGAGCGCGTCCTCGAGGAGGAGGAAGGGCGCCGTCACCCTGCTGTGGTTGGTGATCGTGAGGCTGACGACGACCCGCGTGCCGGGGAACACGCGAACCATCGAGATGTTCCGGTGGACCTCGAGTCGCACGTTGCTCCAGTGCACGAACGCGGCCGCGAGGAAGGGCATCACCGAGATGCCGGCCGCCACCATGTGCAGGTCGGGCGAGCCGATGAACCGCGCGACGATCCACAAGGAGATGCCGGCGCCGAACGCGGCCCACCCCCGCCTGGTGGGCATCGATCAGGTTCGGTCGCGGACCGGCACCGGGACCCGGCCCATGATGTCGGCCAGGAGCGAGGCGGGCGTCTGTCCGGCCATGGCTGCGTCGGCCGTGACGAGGATGCGGTGGGCGAGCACCGGGACGACCAGGCTCTTGACGTCGTCCGGGATCACGTAGTCGCGACCCTCGGACGCCGCCAGGGCGCGCGATGCGCGCAGAAGCATGATCGACGCACGTGGGCTCGCGCCCAGATAGACGTCCGAGTGCGAGCGGGTGGCCTCCGAGAGCGACACGATGTAGCGCTGGAGCGCCTTCGCGACGTGCACCTCGCGCGCCATGAGCACCATGTCGGAGACGCCTCGGGCGTCGGTCACGGGCTCGATGTCCTCGAGCATCGACGCTATCCCGTGGGTGAGGAGGATGCCGGCCTCGGCGTCGGCGTTCGGGTACCCGATCGACAGGCGCATCATGAACCGGTCGAGCTGCGCCTCGGGGAGGGGATAGGTGCCTTCGTGCTCGATCGGGTTCTGCGTCGCGATGACCATGAACGGCATCCCGAGGTGGTAGGTGACGCCGTCCATCGTGACCTGGCGCTCTTCCATGCTCTCGAGGAGCGCGGACTGGGTCTTGGGGCTCGCGCGGTTGATCTCGTCGCCGAGCACGATGTTCGCGAAGATCGCGCCGGGCTTGAACTCGAAGTCGCCGCTCTCCTGGTTGAAGACGTTGACGCCGGTGACGTCGGTCGGCAAGAGGTCCGGGGTGAACTGGATCCGGCGGAACGAGCAGTCGATCGACCGGGCGATGGACTTCGCGAGCATGGTCTTGCCGACACCGGGGACGTCCTCGATGAGGAGATGCCCCTCGGCGATCAGACACGCGAGCGCGAGCCGGACCTCGTGTTCCTTGCCTTGGATGACCTGCTGGACGTTCTCGGCGAGTCTGCCGAACGAAGATGCGAACCTTTCCCACGCAGCGGGATCACGCCGTGCGACCACCGTTCCCCCCGGATCGAGCAGTTCTGCCATCTTAACCTCCATATACGGATCACAGCCCCTCCTGGTTTCAAGGAACCCGGCGCCGGCGAAGGGGCCATTGCTATACTCGCCCAGGTCCCACAGTGGGTAGATCCCTTGTTCTGAACGCCACGCTCCAGCCCCTGGCGGTGGTGCCGGCCCGCAGGGCGGTCGTGCTCGTTCTCAAGGAGAAGGCCGACATCGTCCACTCCAACGGGATCGTCTTCCGTTCCGAGCGTGTCGAGCTCCCCGCCCCGTCCGTCGTGAAGCTTCGGTACTTCGTGAACGTCCCCTTCCGAGCCAGGGCCGCGCTCACCCGTCGGGCCGTGTTCGCCCGCGACGGCTGGGTCTGTCAGTACTGCGGCGCCGCCGCCGAGAACGTGGACCACGTCGTGCCGAAGTCGCGCGGGGGAGAGCACTCGTGGGAGAACGTGGTCGCCGCATGCCGCCGGTGCAACTCCCGCAAGGAGAACCGCACGCCGCACGAGGTCGGCCTGAAGCTCTTGCATGAGCCGTTCGTCCCCCGCGACGGCCTCCGCCTCGCTCTCGGGCGCCTCGAGCCGGAGTGGGAGGCCTACCTCTAGGCAACCGCCCGTTTCCCTTCCTTTCTTCTTTCCGCACGCCTCGCCTCTTGACGTGGTGGAGTCCAAGTGGCATAAACGTGGGACTCAGTGGAGGAGAAGGGGCGGGCGAGTGGCGGAGTTGCTCGGCCAACATCGGTATCAGCTTGATTCGAAGGGCCGGATCGCCCTGCCCGCGAAGTTCCGCGAGGCGTTCGCGGACGGCGTCTACCTGACGCTCGGGCAGGACGGATGCCTGTTCGCGTTCCCCGCCGAGGAATGGCGCCGTCGTGGCGACGAGGTCCGCGCCAGGCCCCTCTCCGGCCACGAGGCGCGGGCGTACGCGCGGATGTTCTTCGGCAGCGCCGAGCGGGTGGACCTGGACGGGCAGGGCCGGCTCGTGATCCCGCAGCGACTGCGCAACCAGATCGGGCTCGCGCACGAGGTGGTCGTGATCGGCGTGTCCGAACGGCTGGACATCTGGGAGCGCGGCGCCTGGGATCGCTACGAGCAGACGTTCTCGGGCGCTTACGCCGGCGGGACGCTCGCCCCCGACGGGTCGTGAGACGTACGGAAGGGAGGAAGGATGAAGGGTTCGCTCCTCGCAGAGTTCGGACAGAGCCTGTATCTCCTCGGACTCATGGCGGCGATGGTCGCCGGCTACGTGAGCCTGGGGCTCCTCGCCATCCGGGTGCTTGGATAGCCCGCACCGGCCGGTCCTCGTTGCCGAGGTGGTCGAGCTGCTCGCTGGCAGGTCGGTGGTGGTCGATGCGACCGTCGGGGCGGGGGGCCACGCCGAGGCGCTCCTGCGCGGTGGGGTCGCGACCGTGATCGGCGTGGACCGCGATGCGACGGCCCTGCGCGAGGCGAGCGAGCGCCTGGCGTCGTTCGGGACGCGGTTCCGTGCAGTGCGCGCGCGCTTCTCCGGATTGACGGAGGCGCTCGGGCGCGTTGGCGTCTCGAGCGTCGGCGGGGCGTTCTTCGACTTAGGTGTCTCCTCGATGCAGCTGGATCGGCCGGAGCGAGGGTTCAGCTACCGCGGCGCAGGGCCACTCGACATGCGCATGGACGACGATCCGGGACCGACCGCCGCGGACGTCGTCAACGACTACCCCGAGGATCGGCTCGCCAACGTGATCTTCGAGCTGGGCGAGGAGCGCCGCTCCGACCACGGCCGAGCTCGCCGCGATCGTCGCCGCAGCGGTGCCTCGGCGCCGCGGCGGCCCCCACCCCGCCCGCCGGACGTTCCAGGCCATCCGTATTGAGGTCAACCACGAACTCGAGGAGCTCGCCGCCTCCCTCCCCCAGGCGGCGGGCGTCCTCGAGCCCGGCGGTCGGCTGGTCGTGATCTCGTATCACTCGCTCGAGGACCGGATCGTCAAGCGGTTCGTCGCGAGCGCGCCGAGACTTCGCCGGTTGACGCGCTCGCCCGTGCGCGCGAGCCCGGCCGAGGTCGCCGACAACCCTCGCGCGAGGAGCGCCCTGCTTCGCGCGGCCGAGATCGGGGTGGCCGCATGAAGTCGCTTCGTGCCGTCGGGCCCGAGCGGCGTCGACGCCGGTGGCCCTTCCTCTTGCTCTCTTCGATCTTGGTCGGCGCCATCCTGATCGGGGTCGTCACCCTGCAGGCCCTCGTCTCGCAGAGCTCGTTTCGCATGCAGCTCCTCGTCCGGCAGAATGCGGCGCTGCGACAACACCAGGGAGAGCTGCAACTCACGGCGTCCCAGCTCTCCTCGCCGGAACGGATCTTCCAGGCTGCGAAGAAGCTCGGGTTCGAGCTGCCCGCGCCCGGCCAGGTGCACCAGCTGACGGCCGGTACGCAGCCCTGATGGCCACGCGCGCCCTCCCTGCCGCCCGGACGTCGGGTCGCCGGCTCGTGGCGACGCTCGCCGTGCTCATCCTCGGGCTCACCGCCATCCTCACTCGCCTCGTGCTACTCCAGGTAAAGGACGCCTCCGCCTTCGCCGCGGGGCTCGATCCTGGATCGAAACGGACAGCCGCTCGCCATCTCGGTCCCCGCGAAGGCGGTCTTCGCCGATCCGAAGCTCGTTACCGACCCGAAGGGCGAGGCGCAGACGATCGCGGCGACCCTCGGCCTCGATCAAGCGAACGTGTTGAAGGCGCTCACCGGGACGGGGCGGTTCGTTTACCTCGACCGCGGGGTGGACGTGAGCATCGGCGAGGCGCTCCAGTCGATGCTCCTTCCGGGCGTCGGGCTTCTCGACGAGCGGCGCCGTTCCTATCCGGACGGGCCCATCGCGCCCCAGGTGGTCGGGTTCGTCGGCGTGGACGACACGGGTCTCGCGGGCCTCGAGCTCGGTTACCAGTCATTGCTCGCGGGCCGGGCGGGGCGGCAGGTCATCGAGGAGGACCCGAGCGGCACCGTGATCCCGCAGGGGGCGAACATCGACCAG
>VAYJ01000110.1 GCA_005888465.1 Actinomycetota bacterium | reverse complement strand
ATCGTGGACATGGAGCCCTTCTTCGAGGGCTACCGGAGCATCCTGCCCTATCTGGTGAACGACACCGACCCGCCCGACCGCGAACGCCTGCAGTCGCCCGAGGAACGAGAGCGCTTCGACGACACGACCAAGTGCATCCTCTGCGCCGCGTGCACGACGTCGTGCCCGATCTTCTGGGGCGACGGCGAGTACGTGGGGCCGGCGGCAATCGTGAACGCCCACCGGTTCATCTTCGACTCGCGGGACGACGCGGCCGAGGAACGCCTGGCGATTCTCTCGGAGAAGACGGGCGTGTTCCGCTGCCGGACGACGTTCAACTGCACGGAAGCCTGCCCGCGCGGGATCAAGGTGACGAAGGCGATCCAAGAGGTCAAGCGCGCCGTGATGTTCGAGAAGCTCTGAGGCGAGAAAGGGTCGAAGGCCCGGGCGCTTGGCCCGGGCCTCGGACCCCTGCGGGCAGACCCCACGTGGCGGCTAGGTGACGGAGATCGACCTCGGCGCTGAGAACTGCGTCTTCTTGGCTGTTGCGGTATCGCGAACGAGCGCTCGGAACTGGTAGGTCCCGGTGGCCATGCCGGTCGAGTTGAAGACAGCGCTCTTGGCGGTGATCCCGGTCATCCAAGGACGGAACGTGCCTCCGGGGACCTTCATCTGGATGTCGTAGACAAGGGTGCCGGTGGCGTTTGCCGTGGCCACGGTGATGGTGAACATGGTCCCTGCCGGGCCCGAGGGCGGGGTCGCCCTCACGGGCACCGAGATCGTCCCGACCATCCCAAAGCCCACGTGGAAGTTGCAGTGGTACGTGTACTTACCCGCCGCGGTGAACACGAACGAGAACGTGCCGCCTGGGGCGAGCGTGCCGGAATCCCACGCCACGGGCATGGTGGTATCGGCCGTGGTCGTGTGGTTCACCGTGCCGGTGTTCGTCCAAAGCGCCGTGCTCCCCTGCTGCACATTGGCGCTCTTCGGCGAAAAGAAGAAGGTGCCCCCCGAGTTGGTGGCCTGGATGTTGACGGTCGCCGCCAGCGCCGAGGACTGGGTCAGAACGACCAGTAAGAGGCCGAGAGGAACGGCCCTTCGAGCAATACGCAGCATGCGGACTCCTTTCGTCGATGGCGGGCGAGTCTTCTCTGATACGGGCGAGTGTGCCCCATGGATTGGGGCCGGGTCTACCGTTTCCCGAGAGTTCTCCGGGCGGCCGCCGGGGAGCCAAGCTCACCGTTGCCGGTCGCTCCGCTAATCTGCGGCGCATGGCCCACCTCGTCACGCTCATCCCGGGCGACGGCATCGGGCCCGAGGTCACCGATGCGACACGGCTGGTCGTGGAGGCCGCGGGCGTCGAGATCCGCTGGGACGTCCAGGACGCCGGCGCCGCCGTGATGGAGCGGGAGGGAACACCGCTTCCCGATCGCGTCCTCGAGTCGATCGCGCGATCGCGGGTCGCCCTGAAGGGGCCGATCACCACCCCGGTGGGGACGGGATTTCGAAGCGTGAACGTCGCCCTGCGCCAGGAGCTCGACCTGTTCGCGGCCGTCCGTCCCTCGCGCTCGGTCCCCGGGACCCCGTCACGGTTCACCGACGTCGACCTGGTGGTGATCCGCGAGAACACGGAGGATCTCTACGCGGGCGTCGAGTTCGAGCGAGGAAGCGACGAGCTGGACCGGCTCCGGGACGAGATTCGCCGCTTGTCGGGGTTCGAGATCGCGCAGGACGCCGGGGTCACCGTGAAGCCGATCAGCGTGTCGGGCACCCAGCGGATCGTGCGGTTCGCCTTCGACTACGCGCGCGGCCGCGGGCGCCGGAGCATCACGCTCGGGCACAAGGCGAACATCATGCGCGACTCCGACGGCGTGTTCCTGTTCACCGCGGGCGTCGAGGCGCAGTTCTCCCCCGGCGTGTGGTTCGACGAGATGCAGGTGGACGAGCTGGCCCTTCGCCTGGTGACCGAGCCGGAGACCCTCGACGTGCTGCTGCTCCCGAACCTGTACGGCGACATCTTGAGCGACCTCTGCGCCGGGCTCGTCGGCGGCCTGGGTCTGGCGCCGGGCGCGAACATGGGGTGGGAGTACGCCGTCTTCGAGCCGGTGCACGGGAGCGCCCCCGACATCGCCGGACGTGGGGTCGCGAACCCCATCGCGATCATCCGGTCGGCCGGGATGATGCTCGAGCACCTGGGCGAGGCGGGCGCCGCGGACGCGATCGACCGCGCCGTCCAGTCGGTGGTGGCGGACGGAACGGTTCGCACGGGCGACCTGGGGGGCAGCGCGAGCACGCGAGAGATGGCCCGCGCGATCGCCGACGCGGTGCGCCAAGAGCGGGACTAGCCGGTCCCCTCGGCCCCCCGACCGGAGGGCTTCGCAGGCTGTCAACAACCGGGCTGTCCGGGATGCCCGCAGCAGTTCCGGAACGGCGGGGTGTGCGCGCGCCACCGGTTGCGGAGCGTGAGCGCAAGCTTCTGCGCGAACGGCCCCTCGTAGGCGCCCCAGTTGGTGAAGAACCCGCGCACGTAATCGCCGGCGGTCCGAGTGTGGCCATGGTGGTCGTGGTCGTGGCCGCCCTCAGGCATCCGGGCCTCCATCCGGAAGCGCCGATAGGTCCGCGCATTTGGCGCGGATGCCGTCGGCGGCGGTCCGCAGGGCGGCGAGCTCGGCCCCGTTCAGCTCGAGCTCGACGACCTCCTCGACGCCGCGACCGCCCAATCGTGCCGGCACCCCGACGTAGACGTCGGAGATGCCGTACTGGCCCGTGCACCACGCGCACACGGGGAGCACCTCCTTCGTGTCCCCGGCGATCGCGTTCACCATCTGGGCGATCGACGCCGACGGCGCGTAGTACGCGCTCCCCTTCTTGAGCAGGCCGACGATCTCGGCGCCCCCATCGCGGGTGCGCTGGTAGAGCGACTCGAGCGTCGCCTCGTCCACCAGCTCCGCGAGGGGCTTGCCGGCGACCGTCGCGTGCCGGGGAAGCGGCACCATGGCTTCGCCGTGGGAGCCGAGCGTCATCGCCTCGACGTCGGATGGAGTCGCGCCGAGTCGCTCCGCAATGAAGTACCGCAGTCGCGCGGAATCCAGGACGCCCGCCATGCCCATCACCTTCGTCTTGTCGAAGCCCGAGACCTCGGCGGCGAGATAGGTCATCTCGTCAAGGGGGTTCGTGACCACGATCAGGATGGCGCCGGGCGATCGTTCGGCGGCGCTCGCCACGACCGAGCGCATGATCCCAGCGTTCTTCCCCAGCAGATCCATCCGGCTCATCCCGGGCTGCCGCGGGAGGCCGGCGGTGATCACCACGACGTCCGAGCCAGCCGTGTCCGCGTAGTCGTTCGTGCCGAGGATGGCGGGCTGGAACCCCTCGATCGGGGCCGACTCGCGCATGTCGAGCGCGAGTCCCTGCGGGAGGCCCTCGACGATGTCGATCAGCACGACGTCGTCGGCGAGCCCCTTCTGGACGATCCGCATGGCCGCCGTGGCCCCGACGAACCCGCTGCCAACGACCGTGACCCTCATGGAGCCTCCTCGCGTGGATGAGGAGGCCATCCTAGCTTCAGCTGGCGCGGGCCTTCGTGCGGACGTCGATGCCGGCCTGCTCGAGCATCAGGGTGAAGTCGTGGGGCTTCGAGGAGGTGAGGAGCGCGTCCTCGACGGTTACGACGTCGCTCTTCACCAGGGTGAGGAGGCTCTGGTCGAACGTCTGCATCCCATAGAAGCCGCTCTCCGCGATCACGTCCAGGATCTCCGGCGTCCGCTTGGGGTCGACGATCCGATCGGCGATCCGGCCGTTGTTCACCATGATCTCCACCGCCGGCACGCGGCCGCCGCCCTTGCGCGGCACGAGCCGCTGGCAGAGGACGCCGCGGAGCACGCTTGCCAGGGTGACCCGCATCTGGTTCTGCTGGTACGGGGGGAAGAAGTCCACGATGCGGTTGACGGTCTCGACCGCGTCGGTCGTGTGCAGCGTGGAGAACACCAGGTGCCCCGTCTCGCCGGCGGCGAGTGCCGCGGCCACCGTCTCGGGGTCGCGCATCTCACCGATCAGGATGACGTCGGGGTCCTGACGGACGGCAGAACGCATCGCGGTCGCGTAGGTGTCGGTGTCCATCCCGATCTCGCGCTGGTTCACGGTCGCGACGCGGTCCGAGTGGACGACCTCGATCGGTTCCTCGATCGTCAGGATGTGGACGGGCTTCGTCGCGTTGATGTGCTCGATCATGCACGCGAGGGTCGTGGTCTTCCCGGCGCCCGTCGGGCCGGTCACCAGGATCAGCCCGCGCTGCATCTCGGCCAACTCCTTGACGACGGGCGGCAGGCCGAGCTCGTCGAAGGTCGGACTGCCGACCCGGACGCGGCGAAGCACGATCGTCACCGAGCCACGCTGGTAGAAGACGTTCGCGCGGAAGCGCCCCATGCCCGGCATGGAGAGCGCGAAGTCCGTCTCCTTGTTCTTGTCCAGGCCATTGCGGCGATCCGGGGGCAGGATCGACCAGGCGACGTCCTGCGTGTCCTGCGGGGTCAGCCGCTCGCCATCCAGCCGGCGCAGGGCCCCGTCCACCCGGATGAGGGGCGGGACGCCCACCTTGAGGTGCAGGTCGGAGCCGTCGTTCTCGACCAAGGTCCGCAGCAGGCCAGGCACATCGATCATCCCGACTTCCTCCAGCGCTGATGGAGGGAACAGGTGCACATTCCCTGCTCAAGGCATCGGATGGAAGCGGTGGCCCCTTGAACGCCGCGGCTAGCCCTGGGACTCGAGCTGCTGGATCACCCCGTCGGCGACCTGGCTCGTCCCGACGGCCGTGGGGTCCTCGCGCGTCGGCTTCATGTCGTAGGTGACGTACGTCCCTTCGGCGATCACGGCGGCGAGCGCCCGCTCGAGGCGGTCGGCCGCTTCGTCCTCGCCCAGGTGCCGGAGCATGAGCATCCCCGAGAACATCATCGCCATCGGGTTGACCTTGTTCTGACCCCGGTACTTCGGCGCGCTCCCGTGCGTCGCCTCGAACACGGCCGCGTGGTCCCCGATGTTCGCCCCGGGTGCCACCCCCAGGCCGCCGATCAGACCCGCGCACAGGTCGCTCACGATGTCGCCGTAGAGGTTCGGAAGGACCAGGACGTCGTACTCCTCGGGGCGTTGGACGAGCTGCATGCTGAGGTTGTCGACGATCCGGTCCTCGAAGGCGATGTCCGGATACTCGGTCGCGACCTCCTGGGCGGTGGCCAGGAACAACCCGTCGGAGTACTTCATGATGTTCGCCTTGTGCACGGCGGTGACCTTCTTCCGCCCGTAGCGCCGCGCGTAGTCGAACGCGTAGTGGACGATCCGCTTGGTCCCTGTGACCGAGATGGGCTTGATGGAGATCCCGGAGTCCTGGCGGATCGGCTTGCCTGCAAGCTTGGAGATGAACTCGATCAGCTCGAGGGTCTCGGGCTCGCCCTGCTCGAACTCGATCCCGGCGTAGAGGTCCTCGTGGTTCTCCCGGCAGATCACGAGGTCGACCTCCCGGTACCGGGAGCGCACGCCGGGATACCATTTGCAGGGACGGAGGCAGCAGTACAGGTCCAGCTCCTTGCGGAGCGCCACGTTCACGCTCCGAAAGCCTGTCCCGATCGGGGTCGTGATCGGGCCCTTGATGGCGATGCCGTTGGTGCGGATCGACTCCAGGACGTGCTCCGGCAGCGGCGTGCCGTACCGGTGCATCACGTCGGCGCCGGCCTCCTGGAGGTCCCAGTCGAACGCGACCCCCGTCGCCTCGAGCACACGCCGGGTGGCCTCGGAGAGCTCCGGCCCGACCCCGTCGCCGGGGATGAAGGTCACTCGATACGTCACGGCGCGGGTCATGGTAACGGACGCGGGGGAGGCTCGAACCGGCCCTTGGTAGACTCGGGCTCGTGGCCGCGGGAAAGGGTCTGGAGGAGGTCGTCGCCGCCCAGACCGCCATCTCCGACATCGACGGCAAGCTCGGCAAGCTCTGGTACGCCGGGTATTCGATCGACGACCTGGCAAAGAACTCCACCTTCGAGGAAGTGACGTTCCTCCTGCATCACGGGCGCCTGCCCACCCGGGACGAGCTGGACGAGCTCACCGAGCAGATGGTGAACGACCGGCAGGCCGCGGCGTTCCTCTCCCACATCATGCCGACGCTCGCCGAGCAGACCTCGCCGATGTCGATGCTGCGAACGAGCGTCTCCGCCGCCTCGGCCTACGACCCGGACGGTTGGGACCAGGGGCCCGAGGCGAACTACCGCAAGGCGCTTCGCCTGATCGCTCTAATGCCCACGCTCATCGCGAGCTACGACCGGCATCGCAAGGGCCAGGCGATCGTCGAGCCGAACCCCACGCTCCCCCACGCCGCCAACTTCCTCTACATGCTCACCGGCGAGGAGCCCTCGCAGGAGTTCGCCGACGCCTTCGACACCATGTTCATCCTCTACGCCGACCACACGATGAACGCGTCGACCTTCACTGCCCGGGTCGTCGCCTCCACCCTCTCCGACATGCACTCGGCCGTGACGGCCGCCCTCTCGGCGCTCAAGGGACCGCTGCACGGCGGCGCGAACGAGCTCGCCATGCGGATGCTCGAGGACATCGGCGAGGTCGGCCGGGCGCGGCAGTACGTCCAGGACCTGTTCGCGCGCAAGGAGAAGATCATGGGCTTCGGCCACCGCGTCTATCGCCACGTGGACGACCCGCGCACGACGATCCTTCGGCCGGTTTCGCAGGCCCTCGCCGAATCCGTGGGCGAGCCCCAGTGGTACGAGATCGCGCGCGAGGTGGAGGCCGTTGCCTTTGAGGAACGCGGCCTGCGGCCGAACGTCGACTTCTACGCGGGAAGCGTGCTGCACTACCTCGGCCTTCCCGAGGACCTGTTCACGCCGATGTTCGCGTCCTCCCGATCGGCCGGCTAGTACATCGGCCCGCGGGACCAGGTGTGGGCACCGATCGAGAGCCGAGGCCCCGCCGACCGCGAGAGCGAGGAGGCGGCCCTATGAGGGTCTCCGAGATCATGACGCAGGCGGCGGTGATCGATCAGCCTGATGACACCCTCGCTGAGGCCGCACGCAAGATGTGGGAGCAGCAGACCGGGTCGCTGCTCGTGATGGACGGCGAGGACCTGGTGGGCATCATCACCGAACGCGACGTGCTGAAGGCCGCGGCGACGGGCGCGTCGATGGACGACACGCGCATCTCCCAGGTGATGAGCAAGGACCTGGTGACGGTCGGGCCGGGGACGTCCATCCGCGAGGCGGCGAAGGTCATGGCCGACCGCTGGATCCGCCACCTCCCCGTCCTGGACGGCGGGCGTCTGGTCGGGATCCTCTCCCAGCGGGACCTGGCCGGGGTCCTGGCCGGCGCGCTCAACGAGCCCGAGGCGCTGGAGGCGCTGGTCGAGGCCTCACAGCTCGCGCGCGATCAGCGCCTGAAGCGGGTCGAGCACGGGGTCTGGGACTAGCGAGCGCCCCGGCGCGCCACCGGAGGCCGCGGCGTGAGCCCCGCCCCCGCGATCACCTTTCGAACGGGATCGAGACGACCGAGCCCCATCACGTGGATCCCCGCGATCCCCTCGATCGCCTTCAGGCGGGCGACGACCTCGACAGCCAGCCGGAGCCCCTCGTCCTCGGCCGCGTCGCCGGCGTCCTCCAGAAGCGCGAGCGTTCGGTCCGGCACGACCACGCCGGGGAGTCTGTCGCGCATCGACCGCGCCGCCCGGGCGCTGCCGGCGACCGCCACCCCGGCCAGGACCGACGCCCGCTCCAGGATGCCTCGTTCGCGCGCTCGCCCCGCCCACTCCTCGAAGGCGTCGGCGTCGAACACGATCTGCGTCTGGACGAACTCGGCGCCGGCGTCGACCTTCTCCTCCAGCCGATCGAGGGTGGATGACGGCGCGAGCGGCGCGTCGGCGACGCCAACGAAGTAGCGGGGCGGCTCCTCGACGTCAGCGCCGGAGAGCAGCCTGCCCTCGGTTCGGAGCCGAACGGCCAGCCGAACGAGCTCCACCACCGAGATGTCGTAGACGCCCTTCGCGTCGGGGTGATCCCCCGCCGTGGGCGGGTCCCCGGTCAGGCAGAGGACGTTGCGGGCGCCGAGCGCCCAGCCGCCCAGGAGATCGCTCGTGAGCGCCAGGCGATTGCGGTCCCTGGTGGTGAGCTGGATCACGGGCTCGATCCCGGCCCGGGCAACGAGCGCGGCGCCGGCAACCGGCGACATGTGAGCCGACGCCACCGGGTTGTCCGTCACGTTCGCCGCGTCCGCGTAGCCGACGAGCGCCCGCGCCTGCGCCGAGACCGCTGAGGGGTCGGCCGATCGAGGCGGGACCACCTCGGCGGTCACGCAGAAGACCCCCTGGCGCAGGAGCGACGCCAGGCGGCTCGGGGAGCCCGCGCTCATGCGTCGCGTTCGGCTGAGGTGACGGTGTTCGCGAGGAGCATCGCGATCGTCATGGGCCCCACCCCGCCGGGCACCGGCGTGATCGCGCCTGCGACCTCCGCCACCGGGCCGAAGTCGACGTCGCCGACCAACCGACCGTCGGGCAGCCGGTTCACCGCCACGTCCACGACCGCGGCTCCCGGCCGCACCATGTCGGCGGTCACCGTCCCGGGGCGCCCCGCCGCGACGACCAGGATCTCGGCCCGGCGAGTGTGGGCGCCGACGTCCCGCGTCCCCGTGTGACAGAGCGTCACCGTCGCGTTCGCACGCGGTGCCTTCTGCGAGAGCATGATCGCGAGTGGCATCCCGACCAAGGCCCCACGCCCGACGATCACGACCTCGGCGTGCTCGATCGTGATGCCGGTTCGCACGAGCATCTCGACGATCCCGAGCGGCGTGCACGGAAGAAACAGCGGCTCGCCTCGAACCAACCGTCCCACGCTCACGGGCGTGAGCCCGTCCACGTCCTTCTCCGGCGCGATCGACTGATGGACCGACGTCACGTCGATCTGCGGCGGGAGTGGGAGCTGGACCAGGATCCCGTGCACCGCCGGATCCGCGTTCAGCCGGGCGATCAACGCCTCCAGCTCTCCCTGCGTCGTCGCCGCAGGCAGGTCGAACCGCTCCGAGTGGATCCCGACCTCGGCACATGCCTTCTGCTTGCCGCCCACGTAGATCTTCGACGGCTCGTCGTCACCGACGAGGACCGCTGCGAGCCCCGGCCGCACGCCGCGCTCGCCCAGCCGCGCCACCCGCTCCGCGACCTCCGATCGGATGTCGGCCGCGATCGCCTTGCCGTCGATGAGAATGGCCGTCATCCAGCGCGCCTTCAGTGCCGGAAGTGCCGCCGGCCGGTGAGCACCATCGCCATGCCGTGGGCCTCGGCCGCAGCGAGCACCTCGTCGTCGCGAACCGACCCGCCCGGCTGCATGATCGCGGCGATCCGAGGCCAGGCACGATCCGCGCGCCCGTTCCCCAGCGCCGCGCACGGCCAGCTCGACCGAGTTCACACGGTTCATCTGCCCGGCCCCGATCCCGACCGTCGCCAATCCCGACGCCAGCACGATCGCGTTCGACTTCACGCGCGCCGCCACTCGCCAGGCGAAGAGCAGGTCCGCCCATTGCTCGTCGGTTGGAACTCTGGAGGAGACCACCCGCATGTCCTCGCGCCCCTCGACGACCGCGTCCAGGTCCTGCACCAGCGCGCCGCCGTCCATCGGTCGGATCTCCATGCCACCGCGGACCGGGAGCGGCGCCCGCAGGACCCGAAGGTTCTGGCGTTCCACGAGCGTCGCCAGCGCCCCCTCCGTGTAGCCGGGGGCGATCACGACCTCGGTGAACACGCCCGCCATCGCCCGAGCCCCGGCTTCGTCGAGCGGCACGTTGAACGCGACGATCCCGCCGAAAGCCGACACCGGATCGCAGGCGTGCGCGCGCTCGTACGCCTCCGCCGGCGTCGGCGCGAGCGCGACCCCGCAGGGATTGTGGTGTTTCACGATGACGGCCACCGGCGTCGCCGGGTCGAACGAGCCCGCCGTGCCGCGCGCCGCCTCGGCATCGAGCCAGTTGTTGTACGACATCTCCTTGCCCTGCAGCACGACCGCGCCGCCGAGCGGCCCCGCGCTTCCCTCCGCGGCCGCCAGCACGGCGCGCTGGTGCGGGTTCTCTCCGTACCGAAGCCCGGCGACCGTCGAGAGCGAGAGCGTGTACCGGGCGGGCAGGTCCCCGCCCGAGCCGGACTCAGCAGTGAACCACGCCGAGACCGCCGCGTCGTAGGCGGCCGTGTGCTCGAACGCGGTACGCGCTAAGCGAAATCGGAGTTCGCGCGACAGTCCGCCGTCGGCGTCGATCGCCCGAAGGATCTCGTCGTACGCCTCGGGCTCCACCACGATCCCTACCGACTCGAAGTTCTTCGCCGCGGCCCGGACCATCGCGGGCCCGCCGATGTCGATCTGCTCGATCACCTCGTCGGCTTCTGCGCCCGAGGCCACCGTCTCCCGGAACGGATAGAGGTTCACCACGACCAGGTCGAACGGCCGGATGCCGTGCTCCTCCAGCTGGCGAACGTGCTCCGGCTTGCGCCGATCGGCCAGGATCCCGGCGTGGATCCGCGGATGCAGCGTCTTCACCCGGCCGTCGAGCAGCTCCGGGAACCCCGTCACGTCCGCCACGGCCATCACGGGAACCCCGGCGTCGTCCAGCGTGCGCGCCGTGTTCCCCGTCGAGACCAGCTCGACGCCCCGTTCGACCAACGCGCGCCCGAACGCCACGATCCCCGACTTGTCCGCGACCGCCACGAGCGCTCGGCGCACCTTCACGAGGTCCGGTTCATCCATCGCTCAGGCCTCCAGGACGTGCACGCGCCGACCCTCGACCTTCAGTCGACCGCCGATCATCCAGCGGGCGTGCAGCGAGGCCTCGTCGTCGTCCCCGAGGACGTCCACAGTCTCCTGCTCGACGATGGGCCCGTGGTCCAGCTCCTCGTCGACCAGGTGCACGGTCGCGCCGGTCACCTGCGCTCCCCAGGCCAGAGCGTCCCGAACCGCGTGAGCCCCCGCGAACGCGGGCAAGAGCGACGGGTGCACGTTCAGGATGTGCTCGCGATAGGCCCCGACCACCTCCGGCCCGAGGATCCGCATGAACCCCGCGAGCAGCACGAACTCGATCGCCTCCTCTTCCAGGAGCTGCCGCAACGCTCGGTCGAAGCCCTCCCGGCTCCCGTAATGGGCCGGTAGAAGGACGACGGCCTTGACGTCGTGCACGCGGGCCCGCTCCAGCGCGAAGGCCGCCACCCGATCGGAGACGACCAGCACCACCGACGGACCAACGTGGGGGTCGTCGAGGAGGGCCTGAAGGTTGGTGCCGGCGCCCGAGGCGAGCACCGCGAT
>VAYJ01000109.1 GCA_005888465.1 Actinomycetota bacterium | reverse complement strand
GGCACTCAAAGCTTCGTCGTCACCATGTGCGACCCCGAAGCGCCGACGGTCACCGGCTTCTGGCACTGGGCCGTAGTCAACATTCCAGGCAGCGTCACCGAGTTGCCTGCCGGCGCCGGCGACGAGTCCGGGTCGGGGCTCCCACAAGGTGCCTTTCAGCTCCCGAACGACGCCAGGATGGCGCGTTATTGCGGCGCCGGGCCCCCGCCCGGCCACGGGAGACACCGCTACATCTTCGCGGTCCTCGCCCTCGAAGCCGAGAGGATCGAGATCGATCGGGAAGCGACGCCCGCCTGGATGATGTTCAACCTATTCAACGGCACTCTGGGACGGGCCTTCTTGGAGGGCTGGTACGAGAGGTAGTGCCGCCTGTGGAGTATCCATCGCCTTTGCCGGACCAGGTTATGGCTCTCATGGCCACCGAGAGGGCCATCGAAGAAGGCCTCAGTCGCCAGGCCGACATCACGCTGACCCACCCGAGGCTCCACGCCTCGTTGGAGGCGATGCATGACCAGGCCGGCATCCAGCGACAGGACCTCGAGAACTATCTCGGGCAGGAGGCCCCCGAACCAACCGAGCCGCAATCGGCCCTTGCGCGGTTGCTGGCAGAGGCCGCTTCATCCATGAACCTGTCCAGTCTCCTTCCGGCCTATTGCGCCGCCTTCAGCTTTGCTGCCAACGAGTACTCGGTGTTGATCGCACTCACTCTGCACCTGTACGACCCCGCCCTGAGAGAGCTGGCACGCAAACACCTCAGCTCCTATGCAAAGGCGGCTCGATTGCTAACTCACCTGTTGCCAGGCGCCATCGTTGAAGAGCTGGACCGACAGGGACTCGAGTGCCGATGCATTTGCCCCATGTGCAGCATCGGGGCCTGCGGCTGCGCCGCCGCCGCCCGCCTTTGGACCCATGAGGCATGGCACGAGGCTCAACCCCAGCTGGACAGCGAGCCCGGGCTGGAGATATGGCCTCCCCGTCAAGGCAGTCAACTCGCACTGGCGGGTGTCCACGGCGGCGATCGCCTGCTCGGCGTAGATGACCAATCGATCACTACCTTCCGGGACGTGCAGAAGGCGATCCGGCAGCACCAGGTCGGTGAGGAAATGGTCTTCCGAGTCAGACGCGGATCCGAGCCTCGGCGCGATATCCAAGTCAGGCACGTGAGCGATTACCCACCTGGCTAGTTGCCCCCGATATCGAGGGCCTCGACGACCCAGTTACATCACCAGGAGTCCTAGGAGGCCCAGGCTGGGACGAACTCTGAGCCATCGTCGAGAATTGATCTTGTGCCAGGGAGCATCGTCACTACGAAGGTTGCGCCTTCGAGACCGGCCTCTAGGAAATGCCGGACCCCGATCGGCACGATCACAGAATCTCCGGTTCTCAGCTCGAAGGTCGCTTCGTCGAGGTGCCACAGACCCCCACCGGCTGTGACCGTGAACGTGTCGAGGTGGTCGTGCCGATGCGGGGGGAGTCCGTGGCCGGGCGGGGACATGACGCTGTAGAGCACGCACTCAATGCCGCCACGCGATGGGGCGATCAAGCTGATGACGGTGTTACCCTCGAAGTCGTAGGTCGGATGATCCTCGGCCCTCTCAACAGGCATCGTATCTCTCCCTCCCCCGGACTCGTGCAGCTCCCGGACTCGCATCGCGAAGTGTGGGTCCGCGCGGAGTCAACTCCAGGCGTGCCCGGGGGCCAACTCAATCAGCAGCCTTGCGCGCGGAGAGGATGGTGTAAGACCAGAGAGCCCGCTGTAGCGCTGCCCACATCGCCGCGGAGCCGGTGACGTTCGCATGCTGGACCTCGGAGCGCAGACCGAGGCGGTGAAGGAGCGAGGCTCCCGGAGACAGCACCTTCACCAGCCGATGGAGGCGCCGGAGCGACGGCTCCACCGCCGCCGTCACGTCGCGCACCAGGACCTCCTCGAGCGCCGCGTCTTGGGCCCATCCCGCCAGGTCCTCAGCGGTGGGTATGGATGGGATCGCCCAGGCACGCAACCAACTCGTGAGCAGCCGTTCATCATCACCCGCCCTCACACGAGGTGCACGGGCGTAGTCGGCCATGACCAGTCGCCCTCCCGGGCGAAGCAGACGGCTCGCCTCCGTCAGGAACGCCACCTTGTCATCGGCGTGGCACACGCTCTCCTGCGCCCACACCACATCGAACCTCTCGTCATCGAAGGCCGTTCGGCAGTAATCCTGGCAACTGAACGAGGCGCGACCGTCCAGTCGTCGAGCGATTGCGATGCGCCTGGCCCGGAGGGCCTGGCTCGGGACGATGGTGATGCCCTGAACGAGGGCGCCGCGGTTCTGGGCCAGCCAAAAGGCCGCGCCCCCGACGCCACATCCGGCGTCGAGGACCCGATCGCCTTGCGAGACACACGCGATGTCCGCCATCACCCGATTCATGTTGTCGAGCGACTGTCCGTGCCGCCTGGTTCCCTCGTCCCAGTACCCGAAGTGGATGGCCGGATTCCCGAGCGTCATCCACAACAGGCGGTAGTCGAACCAGGTTTCCTCGTAATACGCGACCACGTCCGGACGGAATCGGGCCCGCTGTTTGGCAATCATCCGGCCGCCGATCGATACGGATCTGACAGCCGCCTGGGACGGAGCAGGCGGAGCCCCAGCGGAACCGTATGCGGGCTTCGGACGATGACACCCAGGAGCCAGGCCGGCGAATAGCGGGACCGGAACAAGCGGTCGAGTTGGTCCGCCGAGAGCGGACGGAGTGCTCGCCCCAGCCGTTCCCACTCGTCGTCCTCCCGTTGGAGCAGTCCGCGATGCAGCCGCCACGCGGCGCGCAGCTCGCGGGCTCGCGTCCGCCGCCACCCTCGCTCGTACCCCGGGAGCCGAGCCGAGCCCGACCCGCCGTCGTTCAGCGCGCACACGATGGCTCGCCCGGCCATCGACCCGGCATCCATGGCCAGTCGGATCCCCTCGCCGGCCAATGCTGAGGCGTGCCCCGCAGCGTCGCCGACGCGCACCAGGCCATTCCAAACGAGCGGCGCCGACGGCGGGGAGAACGGCACGATCCCGCGGTGGACCTCGATCGTGCGGGCGCCGGTCAGGGCGCCTCGCAGATGGGCGCTGCTCGACCGGAGTCGCCGAGTCAGCTCGGCTGGGCCCGGCCCCGAAGAGGGGAGCGGGACGCCGACGCCGACGCGCACCCGACCTTCCCCGCACGGGAAGGCCCATGCGTAACCGTCGGGGGCGAATTGCTGGCCGAGCAGGAATACGGCCTCGTCCTGATCGTAGGCCGGAGCCTCCAGCTCCTCCTCGAAGCCGACCCCGAAGGCGCGCGTAGCGATTGGGACGCCGAAGCCCCGGCTGGGCCGTGCCGCGTACCCCGAAGCGTCCACGACGATATCGGCACGGATGTGCTCGTTCCCTCCTTCGGCGCGGCGCACCGTCACTCCCGAAGGTCGGTCGTTCTCGGTCGTGACGGTCTGGACCGCGGTTCCGGTTCGCACCAACGCCCCCGCCCGGGCGCTGCGAGCCGCGAGATGCCGGTACGCGCGCCGGACGTCGAGCACGCACGCTCTTGGCTGCTCGTGCTCGAACGTCGCTTCCGAGCGGGGGGTCACGAGCCGGATGCGCCGAAACGGGTGGCGCATGGACTCGGGGACGCCGTGGTCGGCCATGTCTTGGATCCAGGTGCCGCCGCTGGTCCGGACCAGCTCAGCGATCTGGCGGTCCTTCTCGATGACCAAGACGGTGGCGCCCGCCTCGCCGAGCACGCGTGCGGCGGTGAGGCCAGCCGGTCCGCCGCCGACGATCACGACGTCGTAGCGGTTCTGGTTCATCCCCCCGTCCTGCGTTGGACTCCAATGGCTTCACCGGAGCCGACGTATCATACGCGCGACCATGACGCGGGCCGAGAGCAGTCCCTCCTCTCGCGCCCGGGAGCCATCAATGGAGTCCGCGTCACACCGGAGGAGGGGGAGCCTCGCCCGAGCCGTCCCGCCCCTTCCGTCGGGCCTGGCGGGAGATCCGGGCCGGTTCGGTCCTGCGTCCCTCGTGTGGCGAGTCCACCGGGAGCGGGCCTTGCTGCTCTCGGCCCCCGCGGTCGTGCTCATGCAGCTCGCGCATCCCCTCGTCGCGGCGGCCATCGCCGAGCACACCAACCGCGAGCGAAGCGTCGTCGAGCGAGCCGGGGCCACGATCGGACTGAACCTGGCGGTGATCTTCGGCGACCACAACCAAGCGGAACGCGCCGCCATGCACGTCCGGGACCTGCACACCGCGATCCGTGGGAAGCTCCTCGCCGCCGTGGGCACCTTCCCGGCCGGTTCCTCGTACCGTGCAGACGACCCCGAGCTGCTGCGGTGGGGACACGCCACGATCGTCTGGGCCGGGCTGGAAGCGTACGAACGGTTCGTCGGGTCCTTGCGGCCCGCCGACCAGGACCAGTACGTGGCCGAGATGCGGTTCTTTGGCCAGGCTTTCGGCGCGGACGAGGCCTCCCTACCCTCGACGCGTGATGGGCTTCGGGCCTATGTGTTCAACGTTCTCGACGACGCGCTCGCCATCGGCGAGCTCGGCCAGCGCGAGGCTCGGGAGATCCTGTGGCCAGGCGGGACGTTCGGCGAGCGCGCCTCGGGCCGGGTGCTGCGGGTGGTGAGCGCGGGCCTGCTCCCCGACACCGTCCGCCGCGGCTTCGCGTTGCCCTGGTCAACAGGGCGTCGTGCCGCGTTCTCCTCGGTGGCGGCCATGACACGCGCTGCGGTCCGGACGATGCCACGGTCGCGGCGATGGTGGCAGCACTACCGAACCGCGTGCGAACGTGTGGCGGGCGGATGACGTGACCACGAACGCCGGTGGTGGAGAGGACCGACCGGGTCCGGCCAACGACCACATCCTGGTGTTCACGAGGGTGGTCGCAGCCGTCGTGGTGGGCATCCTGTTCACGGCTTGGTTCGCTCTCTATCTTCACCCAGGAGAGACCGATCACCGGTTCGCCTGGACGATCTCGTCCCGAATGACCGCGATGCTCATGGGCGCGGGATACGGCTCGGCGATCCTCTTCTACACGCGGGTGCTGTTCGGCCGGCGGTGGCATCGGGTCGCGCTCGGATTCATCCCGACGACCGTGTTCACGTGGTTGCTCCTCGCCGCGACCGTGCTCCATTGGGGCAAGTTTCGGCACGGGAGCGTGCCGTTCATGCTCTGGGTGTGGATCTATGCCATCACGCCGATCCTCGTTCCGGCGGTGTGGCTCATGAACCGGCCTCGCGATCCCGGTTCGCCCGAGAGCGAAGACGCCGTTCTGGCCCGGCCCATCCGAGCGGTCCTAGTAGCGGTCGGAGTCCTGCTGCTCCTGGTGGCCGCCGCGTTGTTCCTGCGGCCCTCGGCGTTGATCCCGGCCTGGCCGTGGCCGCTCACGCCACTGACTGCCCGGGCGGTTGCCGGGTTCGTCGCACTCCCGGCAGTGGCGTGGCTCGCCATCGCCGCCGACAGCAGGTGGAGCGCGGGGCGCGTGGCCGTCCAGACGGTGGCCCTCGGCGTGATCTTGCTTCTCGGGGCCGTGGCCCGGGCCTGGTCGGAGTTTGACCACTCCAACCCATTGAGCTACCTCTATGTTGCGGGGCTGGCGGGGACTCTTGTCGGCCTGGCCGCTCTGTACGCTATCGAGGAGCAGGCCGTCGCCCATGCGCGCCGCCGGTAGGCGGGAGCAGGGGTTCCGTTCCCCGCCAGGCAAGGGCAGCGAAAGGTGTCGCGCATCTGCGGCGAGCTACCACGAAGCCTTGACCGACGGTAACGGGAAGGTCGCGTTCCAGGAGCAACGGTGAAGATCTCCGGCAGCGAAGCGATCAGCATCGCAGCGGATCCGCACGCGCTGTGGGAGATGATCTCCGACGTCACCCGGACTCCAG
>VAYJ01000292.1 GCA_005888465.1 Actinomycetota bacterium | reverse complement strand
CTTGTCGTCGGACAGCGCCGCGATCTCGTCCAGCACGGGCTCGGGGTCCTCGTACCGCGTCTGGAGGCCCTCCAGGTTGAGCACCGCCAGGCCGCCCAGCTTCCCGATCTCGATCGCCGACGCCGGGGAGACGACGCCGTCCATTGAGGCGGCCAGCATCGGCAGCTCGAACGTCCAGGCATCGATCTCCCAGGAGATGTCGACGTCGTCCGGGTCACGCGTCCGGCGTGAGGGAACGATGGCCACCTCGTCGAACCCGTAGGCGCGCCTGCCGGTCTTGCCAATGCCGATCTCGATCTCCACTAGAGGCCTCCCCACGGCCGATTGCCATCGGAAAACGCGAAACGCCCGCCCGGGGAAGGGCAGGCGTCACGGTCCTTCATGGACAGACGTTACCAGCCTACGACGACTGCTGCGACCGCTTGTGCGCGAGGTCGGTGAGGCCCGAGTGGGGCTCCGGGTGCGAGGTCAACCGCTTGGGGTCGGCGATGTAGCCGACCTCGCTCAGCGTGTCCAGGACGTGCTGGAGCGACTCGTCCGGGTTCTGCGTGAGCGTGTCGATGTAGATCTCCGGGCTCGACGGCGGCTCGTACGGGTCGTCGACGCCGGTGAACCCCGTGATCTCTCCCGCCAACGCCTTCTGATACAGGCCCTTCACGTCGCGGCGGGCGCACTCCTCGACCGTCGCGTGGACGTAGACCTCGACGAAGTCCTGGATCATCGCGCGGCACTGGTTGCGCGCCTCGCGGTAGGGCGAGATCGCCGAGACGATCGTCGCGACGCCGTTGCGCGTGAGGAGGTTCGCGACGAACCCGATCCGAAGGATGTTCGTGTCGCGGTCCTCCTTCGAGAAGCCCAGGCCCTTGGATAGGTTCGTCCGCACGATGTCGCCGTCCAGCAGCTCGACATTCATGTTGCGACGGCGGACCTCGTGCAACAGCATCTCGGCGAGCGTCGACTTGCCGGCACCGGACAAGCCGGTGAACCAGATCGTGAAACCCTTCTGCTCGGTGGGGGTGGTCACAGGAAGCTCCTTCCGATCGTGCCCTCTGGAGGCTCGACACCATACAGGGAAAGGATCGACGGGCCAACGTCCAGGAGACCTAAGCCCTCTTGACGGCCCAGCGGCTGGCCGGGAAGGCCCGCCATCGCGAACACGCCGGTGCGGTCGTGGTTGGCGCCGTCGGGTCCGGTGTCGTTCTCGTAGGTGAAGACCTCCCCGGTGCCGACCTGGCCTACCGAGCGCCATTCGAGGTCGCCGAAGTAGACGATCAGGTCGGGGGCCACGCCGCGCACCTCGGGGTAGACGTCCTGGGGCTTGTACACCTTCGTGCCGAGTGGGTGGCCGTCCGGACCGGGCATGTCCTCGAGCGCCTGAGACGACGCCCTGCGGCTCGCGTCCCTTGACGTTCAAGAACAGACGTCCGTAGTAGCCGCCGTCGCCCCAGGCGACCGTCTTCGACCAGTCGATCGGCGCCTTCCCGATCGCGGTCGGCACGGTGGGCGTGTCGGTAAAGGACAGGTACCCCTCGCGGTGCAGCCACTCGTTGAAGCAGACGCCGCCGTCCATCCGGCGCGCGCCGTGGTCGGACATGAGGATGACGACGGCGTCCTCGGGCAGCGCCCCGAGCAGGCCCGCGACTTCCTTGTCCAGGGCACGGTAGTAGTCGCGGAACGCCGACTCGAACGGGTTGCCCGCGACGTACTTCGGGTGCTTCGGGTCGACGTGCTGCCAGAACACGTGGTGCAGCCGGTCGGGGCCCATCTCCACGAGCATGAAGTAGTCCCACGGCTTCGTTCGCACGAGCCGCCTCGCCACGCGGAAACGCCGCTCGGTCATTTGGAAGACGCGCTCGAGCACCACGTCCTCGCCCTGCTCGCGGAAGTTCGGGATGTCGAAAATGTACGGCTCGCCACCGAGCTCCTCTTCGATCTCGGTGCGGAGCTCGCCCGGATGCGTCCAGGTGTCCGCCGAGGGCGGCGTCAGGAAGCAGGACACGCGCCAGCCCTCCAGCGGCCGGATCGGGTAGCCGGGCGGGACGCCGATCAGGAGCGACTGCAGGCCGCGAGCTCCGAGGAGATCCCATACAGCCGGTTCCTGGATCGAGTGGCTCGTCGCGAGCGAGAGCCCGTCGTAGGTCGTGTCCTTCCGGTTGCGCATCCCGTAGACGCCGAGCTGACCCGGCGTCTTGCCCGTCATCGCGCACGCCCACGCCGGGATGGTGATCGGCGGCGTGATGCTCGCGAGCGGGCCGTGCATCCCCCGGCGCATCAGCTCGACGATGGCCGGCACCTCGGCCTGCAGCTCGTCGAACAACAGCTGCGGGGTCCCGCAATCCAGGCCGATCACGGCGACCCGGGGACCTTGCATCGGTGCGATCAGCTCCTCGTGGCGAGACGCAGGGAGAACGAACGAGCGGGACGGAGCCCCGGCGAGCGCGAGTATTGTACCGGGCGATGCTGATCCTCCGTCGGACGCTCTACGTGCAGGCGGCCGTGTGGGCGTTCGCGGGGCTTTCGCTCGCGATCGCGCCGGAGTTCGCGCTCGTGACGATCTTCGGACAGCCGCACTTCCAGGAGTTCGCCTGGCAGCGGATCGTCGGGCTGCAGGCCGTCGGCCTGGCGATGCTCATGGTGCTGATCGCTCACCGGATCGAGGACGTCTGGTGGTGGTCCTGGGCGTTCGCCCTGGCGACGACCGCCATGGCCGCGGTGACCCTGCTGAACGTGGCCTTCGGCCTCGGGCCTCACCAGTCGGCCGGTCTGTGGTGGCTCCTCTCGGCCATCTTCATCCTGTTCGCGTTGAGCTTGCTGTTCGGCCTGTACGCCGCTT
>VAYJ01000083.1 GCA_005888465.1 Actinomycetota bacterium | reverse complement strand
CGGCGCTTCTGGCGCCGGTATTGGCCCGGCACGGGTCGCTCAGCCGGGAATGGCGTGAGAATCGACGGTCTGTGCTGGTCTCGGCAGTGCTGAGCCCGGGCGCCTATCTCCTTGTCCTCTTCGCCTTCCAGTTCTCCAAGGCCGGCTATGTCGTGGCGGGACGTGAGGTCTCCATCGTGATCTCGGCCCTCATGGGCAGCCTGTGGATGAAGGAGGGCGCGCTCGGCCAGCGCCTCCTCGGCGCGGGCGTGGTCGCCTCCGGAGTCATCTGCGTCGCGTTCGCCCGGTAGCGACAATACACAGTAGCGACACACTAGGCCTTGACCCAATCGGAGCTTCCCGGCTACCTTTACCGGGTCGTTCTCGGCCGGACCATCCTCTCTTATATTGGCTGGAGGCACACGTATGCGGTATCCGCAGTGCTGGCGCGGCTTTCCCTCGGGTGAGTTGCGCCCCCGAGGTGCGCGGTGACCACAGCCCGGCGCGCATCGCCCCGCCCCCGCACGGTTCTTACCGCCATCGCCCGCACCGCCGCCCGCCTCTGCGAAGCCGGCGACGCGCTGATCTTTCAGGTCGAAGAAGAGCGCCTCCGCCTCGTGGCCAAGCACGGCAGGCTGCGAGCCATGTGGCGGCTCGGCGAGACTCTCCAGATCAACCGCGGTACGGTCCTCGGCCGGGCCGTCCTGGACCGGAGAGCGGTCCATGTCCGCGACCTCGCACGTGCTGCCCGGCGTGATTTCAAGGACGCTGCGGTCCTGCAGCGCGAAACGGGCGCGCGGACCGTGCTATCGACACCCCTGCTGCGCGGGCGCACCGCGATTGGCGCCATCGTCGTCCGCCGCACCAAGGTCCGCCCCTTCACGGCCAAGCAGATCGCCCTGCTCCACACCTTCGCCGATCAGGCGGCCATAGCCCTCGAGAACGCGGGCCTCCTCACCGAGCTAGAGGCGAGCAACCGCGAGTTGACCGACTCCCTCACCCAGCAGACGGCCACCGCCGACATCCTCCGCGTGATCAGCAGCTCGCCCACGGACATCCAGCCAGTGCTCGACGCGGTGGCGGAAAGCGCCGCGCGCCTGTGCGAGGCCTTCGACGCCACGTTGTTCCGTGTGGACGGCCACCAACTCCGGCTCGCCGCCCATCACGGTCCGATCCCTTATGGGCAGGTCGGCGAGTTCACCGTCCCACTCGTCCGCGGAACGATCGGCGGCCGCACGGTGCTGGACGAACAGCCTGTTCATGTCGCCGACGTGCAGGCCGAGACGGCGGAGTTCCCGGAGGCCAGCCGATATGGGCGGCAGTTCGGCACCCGGACGTCACTGAGCGTCCCGTTGATGAGGGAAGGCATCGCAATCGGCACGATCCACCTGCGCCGCACCGAGGCGCGGCTCTTCACGGAGCGGCAGATCGCCCTCCTCCAGACCTTCGCCGACCAGGCCATCATCGCTATCGAGAACGTACGCCTGTTCACGGAATTGGAGGCGCGCAACGCCGAGTTGACCGATTCGCTGGAACAGCAGACGGCGACCAGCGAAATCCTGCGCGTCATCAGCCGGTCCCCCACCGATGTTCAACCGGTCTTCGATACGATCGTGGACAGCGCCGTCAGGCTGTGTAGTGCCGAGGTCGGCAACGTGACACGGTTCGATGGCGAGTGGATTCATCTGGCCGCCATCCATGCCGATGCTGCGGGCACGGACCGGCTCCGGGCGATGTACCCTGCCCGACCGAGCGGCACTCTCGCCTCCTTCCGCTCCATCCGCGATCGGGCCGTGGTCCACATCCCGGACGTACTCGAGGATGAGGAATTTCAGGGCCAGCAAGCGGCAACGGCCGCGGGTTTCCGGGCCGTGCTCTCGGTTCCGATGCTTCGAGACGGCCAGCCGATCGGATCGCTCTCCGTGGGTCGCGCCACCGCGAGTCACTTCAGCGACAAGCAGATCGCTCTCCTTCAGACCTTTGCCGACCAAGCTGTCATCGCCATCGAGAACGTGCGCCTGTTCACCGAGCTCGAGTCCCGCAATAGCGAGCTGAGGGTCGCCCTCGAGCAGCAGACGGCCACCAGCGAGCTGCTCAAGGTGATCGGGCGGTCCACCTTCGACCTCCAGCCGGTCTTCGAGACGCTGGCCGAGAACGCCATCAGGCTGTGCGAGGCCGAGCGCGCGTACGTCTACCGGTTCGACGGGCAGGTTCTGAGAGTCGTGGTCGCCCACAATTCCGATCCCGAGTTCAAGGCGCTCATCGAACGGAATCCCCCAACCCCCGGACGCGCGAGCGGAGCCGGACGGGCCGCCATCGAACGGCGCACCATCCACATCCACGACGTCCAGTCCGATCCCGAGTACACGTACGCGGCGGCTCAGATCAACCCCATTCGTACCTTGCTAGCGATCCCCATGCTCAGAGCGGACGAGCTCCTGGGCGTCATCGTGATCTACCGGCACGAAGTGCAGCCATTCACCGACAGCCAGATCGCCCTCATGGAGACCTTCTCCGATCAGGCCTCGATCGCCATCGAGAACGCGCGGCTGCTCTCCGAGCTGCAGACCAAGAACGCCGACCTCACGGAGGCCCTGGAGCAGCAGACGGCGACCAGCGAGATTCTTCGGGTGATCTCCAGCTCGCCGACGGATGTCCAGCCGACGTTCGATGCGATCGCGGCGAGCGCCACGCACCTCTGCGATGCCGGCAATGGTCTCGTCATGCGCTTCGACGGGCAGCTCCTGCATCTGGCAGCGCACCACAACGTCGCCCCCGAGAGGCTCGCCGCGATCGAACAGACGTATCCGATCCCGCCCGACCGGAGGGGCGTGACCGGCCGCGTCGTGCTGAGCCACGGCGTCGTGCACGTGCCCGATGTCACCGCGGATCCGGAGTATGCGCTGCCCGCCGCGACCACCGTCGGATATCGGAGCGTCCTCGGCGTTCCGATGCTGCGCGACGGGATGGCCATCGGGGCGATCCTGGTCGCCCGCGACTACGTGGCACCGTTCTCCGACAACCAGATCGCGCTGCTCAAGACGTTCGCCGACCAGGCCGTCATCGCGATCGAGAACGTCCGCCTGTTCACCGAGCTGGAGGCGCGCAACAGCGAGCTGCGCGTCGCCCTCGAGCAGCAGACGGCGACCAGCGAAGTGCTCAAGGTGATCAGCCGCTCGACGTTCGATCTCCAGCCCGTGCTGGAAACCCTCATCGAGAACGCGACGCGGCTGGCCGGGGCCGAGGGAGGGCTGCTTCAGCGATTCGACGGTGAGGTGTTTCAGACGCTCGCGGAGTATGGGGTCAGTCCCGAATTCAGCGAGTACAGGCGGCGGAACGTGATCCGCCCGGGGCGAGGCTCGCCGATCGGGCGAGCGGCTCTCGAGCTTCGGACTATCCATATCGTCGACGTCTTGGCCGATCCGGAGTTTCAGTTGCACGAGGCACAGCGGGCCGCCGGCTACCGATCCGTGCTGGCCGTCCCTATGTTGAGGGAGAACCAGCTGATTGGACTGCTCTTCATGTGGCGGACGGAGGTCCGCGCGTTCACGGACAAGCAAATTGACCTCGTCGCCACCTTCGCCGACCAGGCCGTCATCGCCATCGAGAATGCGCGGCTGCTCAACGAGCTGCAGGCCAAGAACGCCGACCTCACCGAGACCCTGGAGCAGCAGACCGCGACCAGCGACATCCTGCAGGTCATCTCCAGTTCGCCGACCGACGTGCAGCCCGTCTTCGACATCATCGGAGAACGCGCGGAGAGACTGTGCGCCGCCGATGTCAGCGTCGTATCGAGGTTCGACGGTGAGTTGATCCAGCTTGTGGCCCTCCATGGCGTAGCCGAGTCGGGCGTGGAGGCCGTGCGTCACGCCTTTCCGATGCGGCCGGACGACGAGACGGTGACGGCCCGCGCATTTCGGAACTGTGCTGTCATTCATGTCCCGGACGTCCTCGCCGATCCCAGCTACCAGCAGAAGGACGCGGCCCGCGCGGGCGGCTACCGTGGCTGCCTCGGGGTACCGATGGTCCGCGAGGGACAGGTCATCGGCGTGATCTTCGTGGCGCGGGCGATCCCCGGATACTTCGCCGAGACGCAGGTCGAGCTGCTGAAGACCTTCGCCGACCAGGCCGTCATCGCCATCCAGAACGTCCGCCTCTTTACCGAGCTGGAGGCGCGCAACAGCGAGCTGCGGGTCGCCCTCGAGCAGCAGACGGCGACCAGCGAGCTCCTCAAGGTGATCGGGCGATCCACCTTCGACCTCCAGCCGGTGTTCGAGACGCTGGCCGAGAACGCAGGCCGGCTGTGCGAGGCCGAACGATCGTTCATCTTCCGCTTCGACGGTCAGCTGCTGCGCGTCGTGGCCACCCACAACGCCTCCGCCGAGGTCAGAGCCTTCGTCGAGGAGAATCCCATTGCGCCCGGAACGGGCGGCGCTGCGGCGCGTGCCGCCCTGTGGCGGCGCACCGTGCACGTCCATGATGCTCAGACCGACCCCGATTACACTTACGGCTCGCGGCAGGTGGACCCATTTCATACCATACTCACGGTCCCCATGGTCAGGGCAGACGAGCTGCTCGGCGTGATCCTTATCTATCGGCACGAGGTCCGGCCGTTCACCGACGGCCAGATCGCCTTGCTGGAGACCTTCGCCGACCAGGCCGCCATCGCCATCGAAAACGCGCGGCTGCTCACCGAGCTGCAGACCAAGAACGCCGACCTTACCGAGGCCCTGGAGCAGCAGACGGCGACGGCCGAAATCCTGAGGGTCATCAGCACCTCACCGACGGACCTGCAGCCCGTGCTGGACACGGTGGCCAAGAGCGCCGCTCGCTTCTGCGGCGCCGACGACGCAGAAATCTTCCACCTTCACGCGGAACGCCTGAAGGTGGCCGCCCACCACGGCCCCATTCCCAGCCCCACTGGCCGCCTGATCCCGGTCGTGCGGGGCAGCGTTGCAGGGCGCGCCGTGCTCGACCGGCAGCCCGTTCAGGTAGTTGATCTCCAGGCGGAGACCGAGGAGTTCCCCGTAGGCAGCGCCCTGGCTCGGGAAGGCGGCTACCGAACCACACTCGTCGCTCCGCTGCTTCGCGAAGGGACGGCGGTGGGCACGATCAACCTTCGGCGCGCCGAGATGAACCCATTCACGGACAAGCAGGTCGCCCTGCTTCAGACTTTTGCCGACCAAGCCGTCATCGCTATCGCGAACGTACGCCTGTTCACCGAGCTGGAGGCGCGCAACAGCGAGCTGAGGATCGCCCTCGAGCAGCAGACGGCGACCAGCGAGCTGCTCAAGGTGATCGGGCGGTCCACCTTCGATCTCCAGCCGGTCTTCGAGACGCTGGCCGAGAACGCGGTCCGGCTGTGCGAGGCCGAGCGCGCGTTCATCTTCCGCTTCGACGGTCAGCTTCTGCGAGGGGTGGCCAGCCACAACGCCTCCCCCGAGCTCATAGCATTCATCGAGCGGAATCCTATCGCCCCCGGACGCGGGAGCACCACGGCGCGCGCCGCCTTCGATCGGCGCACCACGCACGTTCACGACGTTCAGGCCGACCCTGAGTACACCTACGGGTCGCGACAGGTAGACCCCATGCGGACCCTGCTGGCGATCCCGATGCTGAGGGCGGACGAGCTGCTTGGTGTGATTACCATTTACAGGCTCGAGGTCCGGCCGTTCACCGACAGCCAGATCGCCCTGATGGAGACCTTCGCCGATCAGGCGGCCATCGCCATCGAGAACGCACGACTGCTCACCGAGCTCCAGACCAAGAACGCCGACCTCACCGAGGCCCTGGAGCAGCAGACGGCGACGGCCGAGATCCTGCGCGTCATCTCGAGCTCCCCCACCGACGAACAGCCGGTCTTCGAGGCAATCGTCGAGAGCGCGCGCCGACTCTGCGACGCCACCTTCAGCGTCGTGTTCCTCACCGAGACCGGGCAGCTCACCCTCGAGGCCGTGCGAGGGGTGGATGCGGCCGGGATCGCCGCCTTGCAGCAGGCGTACCCGCGGCCGATCGGACGCGACACCACGTCGGGGCGCGCGATCCTGGACCGGCGTGTGGTCCACCTCGAGGACTCGAGGCTGGACCCCGAGTACACTCACCCGTTGCGCGATACCATCGCCCTGCGATCCATTCTCTCCGTGCCCATCCTCCGGGAGGAGCTCCCTATTGGCGCGATCAGCGTCTGGCGTGGCGAGCCAAGGCCCTTTACCGACAAGCAGATTTCCCTCCTCCAGACGTTCACCGAACAAGCGGTCATCGCCATCGGGAACGTCCGGCTGTTCAGGGAGCTGGAGGCGCGCAATAGCGAGCTGCGGGTGGCCCTCGAGCAGCAGACGGCGACCAGCGAGCTGCTCAAGGTCATCGGGCGGTCCACGTTCGATCTGCAACCGGTCTTCGAGACGCTGGCCGAGAACGCGGTCAGGCTGTGCCAGGCCGAGCGCGCGTTCATCTTCCGATTTGACGGTGAGCTTCTCCGGGTCGTGGCTACCTTCAACGCTTCCCCCGAGCTGATCGCGTTCGTCGAGCAGCATCCCGTCCCGCCCGGACGCGGGAGCGGCACGGCACGCGCCGCCCTCGAGCGGCGCACCATTCACATTCACGATATCCAGACCGATCCCGAGTACACCTACGGGGTAGGACAGATCGATCCCATCCGGACGGTGCTGGCGATACCGATGCTCAGAGCGAACGAGCTGCTCGGGGTCATCATCATCTACCGGGACGAGGTGCAGCCGTTCACCGACAGTCAGATCACCCTAATGGAGACCTTCGCCGACCAGGCGGCCATCGCCATCGAGAACGCGCGGCTGCTCAGCGAGCTGCAGGCCAAGAACGCCGACCTCACCGAGGCCCTTGACCAGCAGACGGCGACCGCCGAGATCCTGCGTGTGATCTCGAGCTCGCCCACGGATGTCCTGCCAGTCTTTGACACCATCGCCCGAAACGCTCGCCGGCTGTGTGAAGCGGGTAGTGCGCAAGTCATCACGTACGATGGGGAACTGATGCACCTCCAATCTCTCGACAATACGAGCGCCGAGACCGGCGATGCCCTTCAAAGAGTGTTCCCGATGGCCCCGAGCTCGCAGAGCGCGGCTGGCCGAGCGATTCTGACGGGCCAGCCCGTTCACATCCCTGACGTGCGCGAGGACCGCGACTACGACATAGGGGCAGTCGTAGCTACCGGACTTCGTAGCGTGCTGTCGGTGCCCATGCTTCGTGAAGGGTCCCCGATCGGCACCGTCAACGTCCACATGTGGACGACGCCACGGGCTTTTTCCGACAAGCAGATCGCCCTTCTCCAGACGTTCGCCGACCAGGCCGTGATCGCCATCGAGAACGTCCGCCTGTTCAAGGAGCTGGAGGCGCGGAATCACGATTTGACTGAGGCGCTGGAACAGCAGACGGCGACAAGCGAGATCTTGCGCGTCATCAGTCGATCGCAGACTGACGTTCAGCCCGTCTTCGATACGATCGCGAGGAACGCCCGGAGACTCTGCAATGGCGATTCGGCGTCCGTTCTGAGGCTCGACGGCCAGCTCATTCATCTGGAAGCGGTGGACAACGCGAGCGCGGAGGGGGCGGAGGCTCTGCGAAACGCTTACCCGAGCTCCGTGAGCCAGGGTTCAGTCAGCGGTCGGGCTATTCTGTCCGGACAAGCGATCGACATACCCGATGTCCTCGAAGACCCGGACTACGAGCTCACCGGCTTGCGGGGCGCTGGACTCCGAAGCGTATTGTCGGTGCCCATGATGCGCCTTGGCATCGCCATCGGAGCCATCACCGTCCACACATGGGCAA
>VAYJ01000082.1 GCA_005888465.1 Actinomycetota bacterium | reverse complement strand
TCGTGCCAGAAACGCTGCCAGCGCGGTTCCACCTCAGCGTGGTCGTACCGGGCCGGCTCGGCGCGGCCTGCCTTGCGAGCCACCGGAGTCTCCTTTCGCTCGAAACAAAAACGCCTCTCCAAGCTACGGGAGAGGCGTTGCGCGCGCGCCGCGGAGGCGCGCGCCTAGGTCAGAAGCAGGGTCGCGGTCGGAGCGCTGATCTCCTTCATGTGGCCCGCATTGTCGCTGCGCGGCCCGGCGATGTCAACTCTACGCACCGCCGAGCATGGCGGACTCTCTCTAGTTGATCGATCTGGAGACACGAAGACTTGAGCCTACGGACAATTTGCCGAGGCAAGCCTTCCGCTCGACTCTGCTAAGTGCAGGCACTCGAACTCCAGCTTCACGTGACATCCGTCAGAGGTAAGGGAAGTCGATATCAGTGATTGCCGGGGATCAGAATCGATTGCTGCGAAGACGTACGGGGAATGAAACGCGCCTTTCAATCCCCGCTACCACGGTCGTCCTACGTGGCCGGTACGAATCACAGGGCCGCAATCACCTGCCAGCAAATCGATCCATCAAGTTCCGTTTCAGGGAACAGGCGGCCGAGCTCGCGAAGGATCTACTTACCCCCGCGCCGACGGTACTCGGCGATGGCCTTCTTGAGATCTTCGTACTGTTCGCAGGGAATGAGGCAGATCCGCTGCAAGGCAGCGAGATGCTCCTCTGCTTTGGGCAGGTTATTCGCGATGAGGTAGGCCTCGCCGACATACTCGTGCGCGCCGCGATGCCGAGGATCGAGCTGCAGCGCGCGCTGATAGTACCGGAACGCAAGGTCGAGCTGCCCGGTATGGCGATACGCGTACCCGAGATAGTTCTGGATGTCGGCGTTGCGTGTATCGCGGAGGGCGGCGGAGGAGAGCGCTTTGATCGCGGCGTTCCAGTCCTTCGCCGCGATGGCCGTTTTGCCCGCCGCGTAATCAGGGTCGAGCTGGGTTCCGGCTGGCGCTTGGTCGGTCGCGTCCCCGATCGCCGTCGCCGGCACGAGGGCGAGCGCGAGGCCGAGAAGCGCGGCCGAAGCCCTGCCGAGGGTCACGCCGTCACTTGCTCGACATGACCCGCTGTTTCATCTCGCGCAACTCTGGGCGGTCGCCGTCCGCCTTGCGCGTGAGGCTGGCCAGCTTGGCGAAGTAGTCCCGCGCCTTTTTTTTCTCCCCGGACGCCTCCGCCGCCTTGGCTGCCCCGTAGAAGCCACGCAGCCGCATCGGCGTATTCTTCAGCGCGGCCTCGTATTCCTTCAGCGCCGCTTTTGCCTGGCCCTGCGCCATCAACATGTCGCCGAGCAGCTCACGCATCGGATAGAGACGATTCTCCATCGCGACGTGCTTCTCGCTGGCGTCCTCGAGCTCGGCGGCGGCGCGCATGAACTTCAGCGCGTCTTCCTTGCTGCCTTGAGCCTGGGCGACCCAGGCCTGGGCGGCGAGGATCTGCACTTCCACTTGACCCGCCCAGTACGGCTGAGAGGCCTTTTCCAGTGACGTGCGCAGCTCCTTCAGCTTGTCGATGTCGGCCTGCGCCGCGGCGAGATCATCGCTGCGGGCGGCCCCCAGCGCGCGCGCAAAGTGCGTGATGGCCTGCGCCTGAGGAGCCTTGACGATGTCCAGCACCTGCAGGGTCGCGGCGCCTTTCCAGTCCTGGCGCTCCAGCATGTAGCGCGCCGCTACGGCCGCCGCACCGCACTCGGTGACGTACCGCGACCCGAAGATCTTCTTGACTCCGGCGACTTCCTCCGTCAGCGCCTTGGCCTCGCTGTCCCGGCCGAGCTGAAGGTAGGCGTACTGCATGAAGTCCCACGAATGCGGGATCGCCCCATAGATGCCATCGAGCTTGTTCCTGGCGGCATACTCATTGCTTGCCGCCACCGTCCGCGTGTTCGACGCGATCGAGGCCTCCCACATGCCGACCATCGAGTAAATGTGCGAGGGCATGTGGAGGGCGTGGGGCGCCGACGACGCGATCTTGGCGTACTTGTTGGCGGCGGGCACGCCGCGCGTGGCGATCGGCGCGAAGTCGTAGCTGTGGATGAGGTAATGCGTGATGCCCGGATGCTCCGGGTACTTCCGATCGAGGGGCTCCAGGATCTGAATGGCCTTCACCAAGGGCGCCATGCTCTTGTGATCGAAGGTCTCGTTCAGCGCGAGGGCCCAGAAGACCTTGGCCTCGACGTCATCGGGGTACTTCTTGGCCAACGCCTCCATCGCCTTCTCGTAGTTCTTCGTGCGCGTGTCCTGGTCGACGGTGTCGTAGTCCTTGTAGAATGCCTTGAGGGCGGTGAGCCAGTCGCGCTCGCGCTCGGTCTTGGCGCCGATTGCCTCGCCCTTCTCGATCGCCTCGAGCCCGCGCTTGAGGGTGGCGGCGTCGAACGGGGGCACGAGCGGGTTCGGACGCTGGCTGATGGCGATGCCCCAGTAGGCGATGGCGCAGCTCGGGTCGGTCTCGGGAATCGCCGAGAACGTTTTGATCGTCTCGGGGAAGAAGAAGGAATGCAGCATCGCCAGGGCACGCTCGAACTGCTTCTGCGCGTCCGGCGAGCAGGAGGTCTTGAACAGCACTCGCCCTAACTGTTCCGGGGTCTTGGCCAGATCTGCGTCGGCCCACACGGACACGACGAGACAGAGCGTTAAGATCAGTGCGGTGAGGGCGCTGCAGGCGGTTTTCATGACGGTCCTCCCTGCGAAAGTGGAGCCTTTAGGGGCCCGCGCCGCGGATTGCGCGTGAGGCATTCTAGCTCACTTGAGGGGCCTCCTTCCCTGTTCTGGATCCTCCCCGGCTCTTGTTCTGAGCTGGGCTAAGGGCGGTCCTCATGGGTTGGATATCAAGGGCTGAATATGCAGGGGACTGAAAGTCGCGTTTGATTCCCTTACCGGCACCTGTGAATGTCGAGATCCGGGACTCAAACGCGACTCCGAATCCCCTGGCCGGACACCAAGGTTACCCTACATCGCTGGTTCAAATCCCGGGCCGCTATCACCTGCAGGCAAACAAGTCATTCGGATTCAGGTTCGTCGACATCGCCTCAACGCATGTTTGGCTGCCGACACATGTCGGTTGCCTGGTGTGTGTCCCTCTAGTTCGGAGTGGCTACGGCCTCACCCTGAGATCCTCGTAAGGCGATGAGTACGGCAGGTACTCAATCAAGCCGATCCCCGGCTGATCAATCCGGGCGCGAACGCCGTTGAGCTGGGCGACCTGCCAGATCGGCGCGAACATCACGCGCTCGTAGGCAATGCGCTGGATGGCGTGGAGCACCGCCTCCCGCCGGCCGCGGTCAAGTTCTCGCGCCTGCTGGAGGAACAGATCGTCGATCTCGGCGTAGGAGCCGAAGGCAAAGCTGCTGCCCGACAGCATGTGTCGTTCAATGCGCGTGACCGCGTTCCCGAAGCTCGAGCTCGCGGCCTGCAGGAGATGGGTCGCCTTCTTGTCCTGCCACTGATTGAGGAACGCCGCCCGTTCGAGCGGCCGCAGCCGGGCCCGAATCCCGACCGCCCCCAGATAGTTGATGACGGCCTCGCCGACGCTGGCGAAGGGCATGTCGCAGACGTAGTCACCCGCGTCAAAGCCGTTGGGATAGCCGGCTTCCGAGAGAAGCTTCCTGGACCGCGCGGGATCGAACGGTATAGCGGGAGCCGGCCAGGCGAACTCGAAGCCTGAGGGAATGATGCTCGCTGCCGCCTTCGCGAACCCGAGCGTCTCGGCTTGATTGATCGCCTCTCGATCGATCGACAGCGAGGCGGCGAGCCGGGCCCGGCGGTCATGCCATGGCGACTTCGGATCCCACTGGCCGGTCGTGAAGTCGAGCCAGGACGTGGCGGCCAGAAGCGCTCGCGTGAGCGTGAGACCGGGCGTTCGTTGCACTTCCTGGGCGAGCGGGCCTCGGAGATTGTACGCGATGTCCACGTCGCCGCGCTTGAGCATGGTCAGACGCGTGGTGTCGTCGGGGACGCTGCGGAATACCAGGCGCTTGACGGCGGGCACCTTACGCCAGAACCCCTCATGTGCCTCGAGGACGAGTTCGACCCCCGGCGTGAAGGACACGAATCGGTAGGGGCCGGCACCGACGGGCGCCTTCTTGAAACCTTCCTCCCCGACCCGCAGCACGTAGCTCCTCGGGACGATCCAGGCCGCGCCCGTCGCCGGCGTCCCGACGAACGTCATGAAGTCAGGCCAGGGTTCCTTGAGGCGGATACGCACGCGATACCCGTCGACGACCTCGACGGCGGCAACCTTCTCCTTCAGGAGCTTCGCCGCCGTCCCGCGATAGCGCTCGAAGGAGAACTTTACGTCCTCCGCGGTCATGAGGTCTCCGTTGTGGAACCTGACGTCTTTTCGCAACAGGAACTCGTAGCTCCGGCCGTCCCGCGCAACGCTCCACGACTCGGCAAGTCCTGGCGCCATCGGACGCCCTGGCATCGGCTTGAACAGCGCGTCATGGAGCGCATAGAACGTCATCATTGACGTGATGCTTCCCTGATACTCCGCGGGATCGAACAGTGTCGGAGAGAGCGAGAACGGCGCCGCCCAGATGATCTGGCCTTCCGGCGCGGCCTCCACTCCGACTCCGGCGCGCAGCAAGAGCAAGAGCGACAGCGTCAGGCGAGCGTACAGGATGGGCCCACACGAAATCAGTCCGTTCATCGTATCCGCCTCACAAAGAAACCAGGACCGATTGGATCTCATCCACCGCCGCCTGCACCGGGTCTTCGCCGGCGACGGCGTCGGCGAAGCGCTGTGCCGCCGTTCGAAACCTTCGATCAGTCAGCACCTGTTCGATCGCTTTGCGAATTCGGGAGGGATCCGCGTCGGATGGAAGACGCACACCTGCTCCGAGCGCCTCGATACGCGCAGCATTATCCGCCTGATCGCCGACCAGCGGGATGCACACGAGCGGAACGCCATGGGCCAAGGCTTTCATCACCGTCCCCAGTCCGCACTGCGTGATGACCGCTGTCGCGCGCGGGAGCACCGAACCGTGCGGTACGAATGTCTCGAGCATGACATTCGGTGGTGCCGTAAACCGGGCGGCAGCGAGCGCCGGGCCGAGCGTGACGAGCGCCCGCACCGGAAGCGAGCCGAGCGCTACGAGGATCGACTCCATAAGCGTCGCCTGCCCCTGATCGAGCGTGCTGAGGCTCACGAGGACTAGCGGACGTCCGTCGTTCTGGCACGCCGTCGGCAATGGGGAGGGTGACACGTCCTCCCCAAGCGGTGTGCCGACGAAACGGACGTTCAACGGGAACCCTGCTGGTGGGTCGAACTTTGGGCTCGTAAGCACGACGACCCGGCTCGCTCCGTCGAATTGTTCGAAGTAACACCGCAACGGGCGCAGCCCGAGACGGCTGCGGGCGAGATTTAGACACGGGAGGGCATCGCGACCCTGGATTCGGTTCGAGACGAATGCGCCCACGGCGTCCCGCAGGTGCCCGACGATCCCGACGGCCGGCTGCCATCCCGGACCGTAAGGAGGGCGGCCCCGCACCGGCCGCGGGTACACCGTGTGCACCAGTGCGACGCTCGGGACCCGCGCACTCTCGGCGGCCACGAGCGCTCCAACGAGAACGAAGTCAGCGATCAGCGCGTCGGCGGGATCTTGTGCAAGCACGGACGCTACCTCGTGGGCCCAGTGCGGGATCCAGCGCGCAGCGAGAGCTTCCGCGGCCACTGCGCGGAAGCTCTTTGGCACCCAACCGGCGACGACACCGCGCGTGCCGGGCGCGACATCCAGGGGATGGATCTCGGGCTCGCGCACGCTTATGACGTCGCCGCCTGTTGCGCGAAGCGAGCGACACAGATGCTCGCTGATCGGCAGGCGTGAGGATCTCACACCCGCGCCGACCATGTATCGCACGGGATATCCAAGGGTCGCCAGCCGAGTGACAATCGGCAGCAGGAGCGGGACATTTCCTCCGCCCTGGAACATCGCGACGAGTAGCCGGGACCGGCGCACGAGAGTCTTCCTTGTCGATGGATCCTAGGGATCTGGCACCCGGCGGTCCAATACTTTTGGCGAAGGCCGAATAAGACGATTGTGATATGAACCACTCGTGGAGCTTCGTCATCTCCGCTATTTCCTCGCGGTCGCAGAAGAGCTGCACTTCGGTCGGGCCGCGCAGCGCCTGCACATCGCGCAGCCGCCACTGAGTCAGCAGATTCGACGCCTCGAGCAGGAACTCGGCGTGAGCCTCTTCGATCGGACAAACCGCCGAGTGGAGCTGACAGATGCCGGTCGAGCCTTCCTGATCGAAGCGCGGTTGACTCTCACCCAAGCGGAGCGGGCAGCGCACGTCGCGAGCCAGGCAGCCCGTGGCGAGGCGGGGCTACTGATTATCGGCCATATGGCCTCCGCGGAGCTCAACGTCTTCCCGCGGCTCTTGCCGGTGTTTCGCAAGCGTTACCCGGGCGTCGATCTCGCGTTTCAGCTGCTTGGGGCCAGCGAACAGTTTCGAATGCTACATGAAGGGCAGATTCATGCCGGCTTTCTTCGCTTGCCGGCGACGGACCGCGGGCTGACGGTGACACCGATCGTCCGCGAACGGCTCTTGGTCGTTCTTCCCGAACATCATCCACTTGCGCGCAGGCGCTCCCTGATGCTGCGCACCCTCGGCAGCGAGCGCCTTCTGCTCTTCCCGCGGCGTCATGCGCCGGGATACTACGACGCTCTCATTGCGATGTGCCGGCAGGCCGGCCTGGACCCGACGATCGTGCAGGAGACGACGCGGCTTCATACGGCGCTCAGCCTCGTTGCCACAGGCCGCGGTATCTCTTTGATGCCAAAGTGCGTGGAGCGCCTCAAGAGACCGGGCATCGTGTGTCGGCCCTTGCGTGGTCCTGTCCCGGACACCGAGATGGGCGTCGCTTACGATCCCTCGAATAGATCGCGTCTCTTGCGAGCTTTTGTCGCCGTCGTCGACGAGGTCTTCAAGACGGGTCGTTGACGG
>VAYJ01000081.1 GCA_005888465.1 Actinomycetota bacterium | reverse complement strand
CGTCGTAGAGAAATGACCGTCTCCCTGGGCATCCCCCAGGTGACAGGACCCGGCTTACAGGCCTTCTCTGGCGTGATTTATATCTTTCGCGCCCTTAGCCTGCAAAAGTTATTGGGACCCCCCAGGGGGGCAGATAACCACTAGGTGCGTTTTCCAGATTCCAACGCCTGAATCGCCTGCCGCTGCCGTGCCGCACTCACGCGCGTGTAGATCTCTGTCGTGGCCACAGACTCATGACCCAAGAGTCCCTGGATCACCAGCAGGTCCACGCCGAGCTCGTGCAGACGCGTGGCGTACGTATGGCGGAACAGGTGGGGGTGCAGGTGCGTCTTGAGCCGCCGACCCGCTCGCGCCACGGCCTTGGTGATGACCCGGGCCGTGATGCGACGCCCCCCGCTGACCAGAAACATGGGTTCTTCCGGCTTCGCGCTCGGGCGCGTGGCCAGGTACGCGTTGATGGCCTCGACTGCCTGACCAGGCAGTCCGACCACCCGCTCCTTGTTGCCCTTGCCGCGAACGCGAAGTGCGATGTCCCCCTCCCGCTGCAAACTGCTCACGTTGAGCCTGACAACCTCCCCTCGCCTGAGCCCCGTATACACGAGCACGGCAAGGATCGCGCGGTTCCGAACGCGCGACTCCCCGATGACCACCTGCTCCGCCACAGACCATGGCAAGACCTTCGGCAGGGTCTTCTCCCGCCTCGGGATCTCAACGTCATCCAGCGGGTTCGCCTTGAGGTGCCCGCGCTTCACGAGCCACTTCCCAAAGCGATTCAACTGGATGATGCGCCGGCGGCACGTCGCCCGGCTCCAGCCCCGCGCCACCATGTCGTACTGGTGCTCGCGAACGGCCTCGACCGAAAACGTTGTCAGCGCATCCTGTCTCGCCAAGCCAAACCGTCCGTGGTCGCGCAACGATTCCACGAACTGCACGAAATCACTCCTGTAGCCGACGATCGTCTGCTGCGCCAACTGCCTTTCGACCTCGCAATACCGGAGAAACTTCTGGTGCAGACCGAGTAATGTCATCGCCTCCCTCGTCGGCCTGCCACCGCGTCGAGTTTTCTCGGGAGGAGTATCCTCGGAAAGCTCGCCGATCGCAACGGCGAGCTGTCCCCCTGGTATCCCATGCACCCACGGCCAGACAGACGATGCGTGCGCGATTGGACCGTCGTAAATGTCGATTCGGGGCCCGAACGTTAGGATTGCATTACCCGCAAAGCAGACACGAATTCGTCGCCAAAAGACAGCCCCGAAGATTTTTCTCTGACAGAGGGCGACAAGGTGCCCGGTATCCCCCGGGGTACGGATACCAGCAGGGGATACCCTCTGGGATAGGAGGGGGATACTTACCCCATGTGGGGGGATACTCGGAATATCCGTCGCTGAAGCATGCGCCGAGAATTTGATCAAACCCGGATATAGCTCACAAGAAGACTGGGGCCCATCGCTTGATGCGAAGTTCAGGCACTAAGCCCTGCAGACCAACTAGGATTTGGGAGGGCGTGTAAGGCGACTTATGTATCCCTGACTGCTTCTCGATTTCGTTCGTTGCGCTGGTCCGCAACCGCCTGCAAGCAAAAAGGCCGATTCCGTTCCCACCGAGATCACCTGTAAGCCGGGGTCTAGACCAAACGCGAAAAATTCTGTGCTGACGCGACGTTAGCGAGACCAGGGTATGTGCGGAGCCGCGGTGGCTGTAATTCCGGACCAGGCCGTCATTCGATGCTTCGTGTCGGAGGACTCAACGGCCTGTGGCCGACGCGCCATTGGGGGTCCCCTTCGCGTCAATAGCCTAATCATTGGTTGGTGTGACCGCTCGACAAATCACGAGAGCTCGCCCTGCACCACCGGCACCAGCTGGCCTCGTCGTCGAGTCATTCGTCATGCCTGACGTTCAACGCCCCTGGCGGCCACGCCATCGACGCCTGGACCCTTTCATCCGCCCGTGGCGTGATCTCTTGGTCCCGACAGAGACCCTCGAGGTGCCTCCCCCACGGGGCCTTCGCCATGCCACCTACCAGCGTCTTGTCAACGAGTACGATCGGCTCGTTGATGAGGTCGCTGCCCTCCCCAGGAGACAACTCCTGCCGCGCATGCGGAAGGCGTATGAGCATCAGTTCTTGAACCGCATCGTGCGCATTCGGCACCGACTCGGGCTGCCGACGCCGGAGCCACCAGCGAGGCGCTGGTATCGCACGGGCGAGGCCGCGCTTTTCCTGGGTGTCTCCACTAAGTCCGTGCTGCGCTGGACAGCGAGCGGCTTCCTACGCTGCGAGCGCGCCGGCTATTGGGCGCACCGATACTACGCCGTCGAGGAACTGCTCCGCGTGCAGTGCCAACTGAACACCTGAAAGCCACCGGCTATCCAGCGGTCAAATGTGTCTGGATTGGAGAGGCCAATACCCCAGGGAAGTGTCCGGTTTGAACCACCCTGGGCTAGGAACCCATAAGGTCGACCCGGGAAGTGGCTGCGCTTCAGTTGAACAGTACGAGCGTCATTCGATGCTTTCGCCGGGAATCCGGCCTGGACGGTGGCCTGACTGTCGGGCTCTCCGAGCCGCCCCCGGATCTCCTGCGCGGTCGTTTTACCCAGCGCGAAGCTGGCGCCGTCCGACCGGCTGAAGTCGACTCCGAGGAGGCATGCGCCCGCCAGGATGGCGGCGAGGACCCCGAGTCGCACGGATTGCAGTGGCGGCTTGGCTGCGGCACCACGCTAGCGACCGGGGGCACGCGTCAACGCCGTCCGCAACGAGAGTCAGGCCGCGGTCACCCCGCCGTCGACCGGCAACGCCGCTCCCGTGATGAACGACGCCTCGTCGGACAGAAGAAACAGCGCGGCGTTGGCGATCTCCTCGGGCCGGCCGGTGCGCCCGAGCGGCACCGCACCGGCGGCGCGTCGGCGCACGAGGTCTTCGGGGTCCAGGCCCGCCGTCGATTTCTGATCCGGCCGCGCGACGAAGACGCGCAACATCGGGGTGTCGATTGGGCCGGGGCAGACCGCGTTGACGCGGATCTTCTCGGGAGCGAGCCGCACCGCCAGGCTCTTGACGAAGCCGACCACGCCGAACTTGCACATCGAATAGACCGGACTGTACGAGGATCCCTGGAGTCCGGAGGTGGACGCGGTGAAGAGGAGACTGCCGCCTCCGCGTGCGCGCATCTCCGGAATGGCCGCCTCGGTTGTGATCAGCACCGTGCGGAGATTGAGGTCGATGGCGAGGTCGAAGACGTTCATGTCGATGCCCTCGACCGCGGCCGGCCCGGGGTGGCCGACGTGGTTCCACACGAAGTCCAGGCCCTTGAACCGGCTCACGGTGTCCCACACGATGCGCCGCGAGTCGTCGTCCTTGGTCAGATCCGCGACGATCCCGTAGGCGGCGCCGCCCGCCGTGGTGATCTCGCCCACCACCCGCTGGACGCCGGCGGCGTCCACGTCCACCACCGCGACCTGGGCGCCCTCCTGGGCGAAGCGAAGCGCGCCAGCCCGACCCATACCAGATGCGGCGGCGGTCACGATCCCGGTCTTGCCAGCGAGTCGCATCACGAGGCCTCCTGGAGTGGAATGGGCACCGATTCTACCACCGCGGCGACGGGTGGCAGGCCGGGCGGGTCTCCGGCTCGTATCCCAGGGCGGCGGACTCGCGTAGAATCGGCCCCGGCTGTCGGGCACGGCACTCCGGCTGTGCCGCCACGGGAGGAAACACCATGGGCCTCGATCTCTTGATTCGTAACGGAACGATCGTCGACGGCTCGGGCGCGGCGCGCTATCAGGGGGACGTCGGCATCCGGCAGGGTCAGATCGTCGAGATCGGGCGCATCCGGGCGGGAGCAGAGCGCGTCATCGACGCCGACGGCCTCATCGTGGCGCCTGGATTCGTCGATGGCCACACCCACATGGACGCCCAGGTAGCGTGGGACCGGATCGGGAGCTGCTCGTGCTGGCACGGTGTCACCACCGTGATCATGGGCAATTGCGGCTTCGCGCTGGCGCCGTGCCGGCCCGAGGAGCGCGAGTGGTTCGCCCGCTGCCTGACCGCAGTCGAGGACATTCCGACGGAGTCGATGCTGGCCGGCATCGACTGGACGTGGGAGACCTTCCCCGAGTATCTGGCAACCGTCGACCGTTTGCCCAAGGCGATCAACTACGGCGCCTACATCGGCCATTCCGCCCTGCGCATGTACGTCATGGGCAAGCGTGCGCTCAGCGAGACGGCCACCGACGCGGACCTCGCCCGTATGGCCGGCGCGGTGAAGGAGGCGATCCGCGCGGGGGCCATGGGCTTCTCCAGCTCTCGCGCGACGACGCACGTCACACCTGACAATACGCCGGTGGCCAGCCGCATCGCCGACTGGGCGGAGGTCGATCGCCTCGTCGGCGCCATGGGCGAGCTCGGGGCCGGCATCTTCCAGGTCGGGCCGGACATCTCGGGGGGGCTGGCGCAGCGGGCCTTCCTCGCGCGGCTTCAGCGGGTGGCAGTGGAGAGCGGGCGGCCCGTGATGTTTGGCACCATCGCGAGTCGCCAGGGCGACGACCCGAATCCGTGGACCTATCAGCTCGAGTATCTGGACCAGTGCGCCGCCGCCGGCGCGCGCGTGTGGGGCCAGACCACCACGCGCTCCATCAACGCCATCTTCTCGCTCAAGTCCTATCTGCCCTTCGACGTCTTGCCGGCCTGGCGCGAGCTGCGCCGTCTGCCGCTCCCGGAGCAGAAGCGGCGTCTCGCCGACCCGGCGACGCGCCGACAGCTGATGGCGGAGGAGGCCACGATGAAGCCCCGCGACAACGTGTTCCAGGGGGGCGGCGCCGCCACCACCGATCCGCGCCGGCCCGACTACGGCAACCTCTACGCCATGAAGGATGTGAACTGGAACGATCCGACCGTCGCCCAGCTCGCGGCGGCGCAGGGCCAGCACCCCGTCGAGGTGATGATCGATCTGGCGCTCGAGAACGAAAATCAGGTATTCGTGCAGCCGCTGGTCAACGAGCACCCGGATCAGGTGCTCGGCATGCTCAAGCACCCGCGCACCCTCGCCACGTTCTCGGATTCGGGCGCGCACGTCTGCCAGGAGATGGGCTCTTCGCTCCAGACCCACATGCTGAGCTACTGGGTACGCGCGAAGCAGGCGTTCACTCTCGAGGAGGCGGTGCGGAAGCTCACCTTCGACAACGCGTCGGCCTGGGACATCACCGACCGTGGCCTGCTGCGCGCGGGCTACCGCGCCGACCTCGTGCTGTTCGATGAGGCGCGCGTGCAGCCGGCGATGCCCACGGTAGAGGCCGATCTGCCCGGCGGCGCCCGCCGCCTCGTGCAGAAGGCGGAGGGCATCGCCGCCACTATCGTCAACGGCGAAGTCACGCTGGAACACGGCAAGCCGACCGGTCGCCTGCCCGGCGCCTTGCTGCGCGGACCCGGCGCCCGCCCGGCCTGACCGACAGGCTCGCTGTGCCGTCGGCTCCTGGGATGGCCGGCGGCCGAGTCTGGCGCCTTATGTCACGGGGATGGGGCCCACGGACGGGGCGACCGCGCCGCCGGGGGGTGCTAATGTTGGGTATCCTCTGAGCTGCGCGCTTTATTTTGTGCCAGGCACGCGAACGGGACGTTTCGGCTGGGACCGAAGGAACTGGTTGCCGAAGCGAGCGGCGACAGTAGGCGTTCATCCCGGTCAAGGACGCGCGCCAGCGGCCGAACACGACGATGGTCGAGCGCGCCCCGAAGCCGGGCAAGAGCGTGAAGTAGTCGTCACCCAGCCGCCGCGGCTACGCGCAATCTATAGGCCCTCCACGCATTGCCGGCATGGAGTGCACCGCTCTACCAAACGCGGAGGATACGCAGCCACCATGGGCATAGCGGTCAACGTTCACGACAAGGTTCCTGCGCGCGAGCCGGGCCCGCTTCAAGGGCTGATCCTCGGCGTCGACCTCGACGGCGTCTGCGCGGATTTCTATGCGAGGATGCGCGAAGTGGCCGCGGAGTGGTTCGAGCGGCCGCTCCACGAGCTGACGGAGGACGTGTCCTACGGTCTCGCGGAGTGGGGCATCGCCACCGAGGAGCAGTACAACAGCCTCCACCGGTTCGCGGTCACGGAGCGCGGCCTATTCGAGACGGCCGCGATGATCCCAGGCGCTCGGAGGTACCTGCGGTAGCTCTCCGAGGAGGGTGCTAGGATCCGGATCATCACGCACCGCCTCGCTATCCGCTACTTCCACAACACCGCCGTCACGCAGACGACCGAGTGGCTCGACCACCACGGCATCCCCTACTGGGACCTCTGTTTCATGAAGCAGAAGGAGCAGGTCGGCGCCGACATCTACGTAGACGACTCCCCGGGCAACGTGGAGAACCTGCGAGCTAAGACCCTCTACGCGATCTGCTTCGCGAACAGCACGAATAAAACGATCACCGCGCCGCGCGCGAACACCTGGGAGGACGTCTATAACCTCGTCCACCAGCGAGCCAAGACGGCCGGCTTCCCGAAGTAGCAGGCCGAGGGCGGCGCGGCGACACGCAGCCGGGCTTCGAGGGGGGCATCTCGGCCGGGCGGGCACCACGGAGCCTCCCCCCGGCATGCCTATTCGACCCGCACGAAGGTCCTGGACAAGACGGGACTTGACGGTAAGCGTTGTAGCTTGTGGTCCCGTTCAGACTCGCCAAGCCGGAGCTACTGGTGACTGTCCTCGGTGGCCGGGTCGCTGCTAGCAGCGACGGTCAACCCCGGACGGTGACTTGCGTGAGCGGCCAGAGGACTTCGAATGCCGCGCGCGATTCCAGGACGTCCCTGGAGTCAATCCGCAAATAACACCTTAGCGGTGATCCTGGCGATTGGTCTATGGAGTGCACTTTCGGTTGTTGCGGGGGCCCGCAACCACCGAAATCGACTCGCCTCACCTTCGAGGTAGACGTCGTCTGAATCGCCGCGTCCATCTCATCTTGTCCCAGAGCCCTTCCACTAATGTCAATGCGTGGGAATTCACTGGGAATGGATGTG
>VAYJ01000080.1:3426-14836 GCA_005888465.1 Actinomycetota bacterium | reverse complement strand
TCGATCTCGGCCCCCAGGCCAGCGGGGAGCGCGCGAGGGATGTTCTCCGGGAACCCGCCGCCGGTGATGTGCGCCGCCGACCTGACGAGACCTTCCGTGCGCAGGGCGATCACCGTGCGGACGTAGATCGCCGTTGGCTCCAGGAGCTCGTCGGCGAGCGTCCGTCCGAGCGCCGGCACGAGACCGTGGAGCCGGGACGCGTCCGCGGCGAGCGATGACCGAACCAGACTGAAGCCGTTCGAGTGCAACCCCGACGAGCGCAGGCCCACGATCGCGTCGCCGGGACGGACGTTCGCGGGATCGAGGAGCTCTTCCTCTGCGGCGAGACCGACGCAGAATCCGGCCAGGTCGAACCGGCCGACCTCGAGCGTGCCGGGGTGCTCCGCCGTCTCCCCGCCGAGGAGCGCGCAGTTCGCGCGGCGGCATCCTTCGGCGACGCCCGCGACGATCGCGGCCACCTCTTCGGGCACGACCTTCGCGACCGCGAGGTAGTCCAGGAACAAGATCGGCGTCGCGCCAGTGCAGACGACGTCGTTCGCCGACATGGCGACGAGGTCGATGCCGACGGTGTCGAACCGGCCGGCCAGGCGCGCCACCTCGAGCTTCGTGCCGACGCCGTCGGTCGCAGCGGCCAGGATGCGTCCGTCGGGCAGCAGGTAGAGCCCGGCGAACCCGCCGACGCCGGAGATCACGTTCGGCGTGACGGCGTGGTCGGCGACGTCGCGGATCAGGTCGACCGCGTGGGCGGCTGCCATGAGGTCCACGCCGGAAGAGCGGTACGCGCGGGAGCCGGCGTCCTCGCCCGAGGTCACAGCGTCTCGAGTGCGAACTTCGAAGGCATCTGGTCGCCCACCGGGACCGGGTACTCACCGTCGAAGCACGCGCGACAGAGGGTGCCGGCCGGGGCGCGCGTCGCCTCGACCAGGCCCGCCAGGCTGAGGTACGCGAGCGAGTTCGCCCCAACGAAGTCGCGGATCTCCTCCACCCGGTGGTTCGCCGCGATGAGCTCATCGCGGGTCGACATGTCGATCCCGTAGAAGCAGGGCCACCGGATCGGCGGGCTCACGATCCGCAGGTGCACCTCAGCTGCGCCGGCGTCGCGCAGGACCTGCACGATCTGGCGCGTGGTCGTGCCGCGCACGATCGAGTCGTCGACCACCACCAGGCGCTTGCCCTGGATGGTCTCCGGGAGCGGGTTCAGCTTGAGGCGCACACCGCGCGCCCGCAGGGCCGGCGTCGGTTCGATGAAGGTGCGCCCGATGTAGCGGTTCTTCATCAGCCCCTCGCCGAAGGGGATGCGGGCCACCTCGGCATAGCCTTCCGCCGCGGAGTGGCCGGTGTCCGGGATGGGGATGACCAGGTCGGCGTCGGCCGGCGCTTCACGCGCGAGCAGCCGACCCATCTCCCGTCGGGCCTCGTGAACGCTCCGGCCGTAATGGCGCGAGTCGGCGCGCGACAGGTACGCGAACTCGAACAGGCAAAGCGCCGGCCGGGGCGACTCGGCGAAGCGGTGCGACCGCACGCCCCGGTCGTCGATCGTGACCAGCTCCCCGGGCTCGACCTCGCGGACGAACTGCGCCCCGGCGACGTCGAAGGCGCACGTCTCGGACGCCACGCACCAGCCCGACGGGAGCCTCCCGATCGAGAGCGGCCGGATGCCGAACGGGTCGCGAGCGGCGAACACGCTTCGTTCGTCCATCATGACGAACGAGTAGGCGCCGCGGAGCTCGGGGAGCACGGCGAGGGCCGCGCGCTCCAGCCCCTCGTCCAGGTGCTGCGCCAGGAGCGTGGCGACGATGTCCGAGTCGGTCGTCGCGGCGCCTCGGCGACCTACTCGCCGGTCCAGCTCGGGCGTGTTCACCAGGTTCCCGTTGTGCCCCAGCGCCAAGCCGCGCGTCCCGTTCGTCTTGAACGACGGCTGCGCATTCTCCCAGTTCGTGGACCCTGTCGTCGAGTACCGCGTGTGGCCGATGCAGAGGTCGCCCTGCAGGGTCGCCAGGGTCCGTTCGTCGAAGACCTGCGAAACGAGTCCCAGCTCCCGGTACACCAGGATGTGCTGGCCGTCGGAGACCGCCATGCCCGCGGACTCCTGGCCGCGGTGCTGCAGCGAGAACAGCCCAAAGAAGGTGATGCGAGCAACGTCCTCGCCCGGCGCCCAGACGCCAAAGAGCCCGCACGCCTCCTTGAGCTCGTCGCCCCCCGCACCCACCGCGGCCGATGCTAGCACCCGCCTCCGACATGACCGATCGGGGCTGGTCGCGACTCGCGAGTTGCTAAGGTGCCGACCGACTCATGCCCATCGTCTACGTGTCCGAGCCGCCCGCGGCCGCCGACCTGGTCATCGTCGGCGGTGGGATCGTGGGCGCCGCGACGGCCTTCCACGCGTCGCGCGCCGGCCTTCGCCCCCTGGTGTTGGAACGGCGGCCGGCGCTCTCGACCCTCACGACGGCGGCCGCGGCCGGCGGCTACCGACTGCAAGTCGAGAGCCGGGAGGAGCTGGAGCTGATCGGCGAATCGGTCGAGCTGTTCCTGCACTTCGAGGACGCGACGGGGCAGCGCGAGCACGATGCCGGTCTTCGCCAGCACGGATACCTCTGGGTCACGACCTCCGACGAGGGCGTCGAACGCCAGCGGCGACTCGTGGAGGCGCAGCGTTCATGGGGGCTCACCGACGTCCAGCTGATCGCCGATGCCGATCTCCGCAAGGCCTTCCCCTTTCTGGACCCGGGAACCCGACAGGCCAGGTTCCGCCAGGCGGACGGGCTCATCGACCCCAAGGGCATCGCGCTCGGGCTCGCCGCCGGCGCCACGATGGCGACCTTCGCGGTCGGCTGCGACGTCGTCGGGATCGACCTCGACGGGGACGGCGTCCGCGCGCTCCGAACCACGAAGGGGACAGTCGCTACCCGATCCGTCGTGATCGCCGCCGGGCCCTTCTCCGGCCTCGTCGCCCGGCTCGCCGGCGTCCACCTTCCGATTGAGACCGTCCGCCGTCAGAAGGTCGTGCTGCCCGAGGTTCCCGAGGTCCCGCGGGGCGCGCCGATGACGATCGACGACGACACGGGCGCGCACTGGCGCCCGGCGTTCGGCGGCGCGTTCCTGCTGTTCACCGACCCCTCCACGCCGCCGTCGCCCCCCGTCGACAGCGTGCCGACCGACCCCGCGTTCGCATTCCAACTGCTCGACCCGCAGAGCCCGCAGGCCGTCGCCCGGATCTCGCCTTTCTGGAGAGCCGTGTGGGGGCGAGGCGCGCCGTGGCTGATGCAGGCGGGCCACTACACGATGACGCCGGACCGGCAGCCGCTGATCGGGCCGAGCAGCGTCCCCGGCCTCCTCGTGAACACCGGCTACAGCGGACGCGGCGTGATGGGCGGGCCCGCCGGCTCACGCATCCTCGTGGACGTGCTCACGGGCAAGCTCGAAGCCGGCGCGAACCCGTTCCGCCTGGACCGCGAGCTCGTCGAGCGCCCGCACCTCGACCCGCTCTAAGCCTATCGTCCTCTCAATGGAACGCGAGTTCGTCCTCGAGACCGAGCGCCTGCGGCTGCGGCGCTACCGCCGCGACGACGTCGACGAACTGGACGCGATCCTCGGGGACCCCGAGACGATGCGCTATTACCCCGAGCCCTACTCGCGGGCGCGGGTGCTCGAGTGGATCGAGGACAACATTCGTCGCTACCGGGAGGACGGCTCCGGGCTCTGGGCGATGGAGCTGAAGGAAACGGGCGCGTTCGCCGGCAACTGTGGTCCTGCCGTCCGCGTCGTTCAGGGAACGCCGCAGATCGAGCTCGGATGGCACGTGGCGCGGCCGCTGTGGGGACAGGGACTCGCGCCCGAGGCCGCGGCCGCCTGCCGCGACTGGGCGTTCGAGCACCTGGATGCCGAACGTGTGATCGCGCTCGTTCGGCCCGAGAACCTCCCGTCGCGGCGCGTGGCCGAGAAGATCGGCATGACGGTGGAGGATGAGGTGCTCTACGGGCAGATGAGCTGGGTGCACCTCGTGTACGCGGTGCACCGATGATCGATGACGCTCGCATCGACCTCGCCGCCTACCTTGCGCGGATCGACCACGTCGGCTCGACGGAACCGACGGTCGAGACCCTTCGAGCGCTGCACCGTGCCCACATCTTCGCGATCCCCTTCGAGAACCTCGACATCGCCATGGGCCGCCCCATCAACCTCGATCTCGCGAGCATTCAGGCCAAGCTCATCGCGGCGCGCCGTGGCGGGTATTGCTTCGAGCACAACACGCTCTTCGCCGCGGTCCTGGACGCGCTCGGCTTCCCGGTCACTCGGCTGGGAGCCCGCGTGCGCATGGGCCGTCCCGCATCGGATCCGCTGGCGGACACGCACATGATCCTGGCGGTCGAGGCCGACCACGCCGTCTGGCTCGCCGACGTCGGGTTCGGCGGCGACGGGCTCGTGGAGCCCATCCCATTCGAGCCGGGCCCGGCAGCATCGCAGCTCGGCAGGACGTTTCGGCTCGTGGCGGAGCCCAGCCCTTCGCGTGGAGCGATCCCGGCCGAGCCGGTCCGCGTCCTGCAGACCCTGCACGGCGATGCGTGGTTCGACCTGTACGCGTTCTCGCTCGAGCCTCACCTCGAGATCGACTACGAGTTGGCGAACTGGTTCACTTCGACGCACCCGAGCTCGCCCTTCGTTCGCGGACCCGTGGCCCAGCGCCAGTTCCCCGACGGCTGGCTCACGTACCGCGACGGCATCCTGGCACGAACATGGGTCGACGGGCGTTCGAAGTCCAGCCACCTCACTCAGGACGAATTGCTGGCCGTCCTGGCGGACCGGTTCACGATCGAGCTCCCGCCGGGAACGCAACTCGCGCAGCTCGAGACCGCCATCCAACAGGAGACCGCCCTGCCTTCCTGATGAAGCGAGGAATGTCACCTGGCCCAGGATGCGATCAGATGAGGTCCGGCCGGCCAGGGAGTGTAGTCGCGGCCGGCCCGCGGTGGATACGTCGGATAAGAAGAGCAGAGCTAGCACCCACAGAAAGGAGAAGCGCAAGACCAGCCGTTGCCGGAACGCCGAAGACAACAAGGCCTGCGGCGGTCGCAGTATCCGTCGCGCTGCCAGCCGGAGCCGTTGCGAACATCGTGGCCCCATACTCGATCGCCAAGGCCGCGGTTCCGATCAACGCCGTGGGCGCTAGGCGGCGCCAACAACCGCTATTCCCCAGTGACCAGCCCAGCGTGAGGGTCAGGCCGACCGGAGTCGCCGTTGCTCCGATGACCACTGTCTTCCACCCGAAACCCATCAAGGACAACACCACGCCCACGCCTGGCATGACAGCCACAAGGGAGAGAAGCCAGACTGCCATAAGGATCTGCTGTGGGCGATCAAGACGACGAATCCAAGGGACGGGATTAGGCAGCACGAGCAAGATTCTCGGCGCAGAGTGGAACCCGTATTGGGGGCCCGCCGGGAATTCATGGAATTGCCATCGGAAAGGCAACATGGCAGCCCGCCCTGTGTTTCGCAATGTCACCAGAGCAACGGAGGGATTCGGACTGGAGAACTAGGCTGGAAGAGGGCCATCCAGTTGGTTCACATGTCATGCCCTACGGTGGGCCTTGTATGCAATGGCAGCCGCAAGAGCGAGCAAAGCCAACCCCAGATACATGGGCAGGATGGCAGGGTACTGATCGGATAACCTGATGGCCCTTTCGAAGGGGAATGCCCAGCCTGGGATCCCAAGGCGACGCATGTAGGGCAGCTCTACTTGATACTCCCTCACTCCTGCATAGAGGTAGAGGCTGAGGCCCGCCGCTCCAAGGACGCCGGCGGTGATCCAGCGCCTCGTTTGCCAGGATCGCGCCCGCTCGACGATCGTAAGATCACCTTCCAGGCGTACGTCAGAGCCGCACTTCAGGCATTGAAAACGGGTGTCGCCTGAGGGCACGGCGTTCAGGCGGCCACAGCTGGGGCACGTCCGGTACTGATAGGGAAGTTCGACCTCGGAAGCGACTCCTGACCTGCTCATTGCTGTCTTAATTCGGCATTCCTAGGAGGTGGCTTCAGAGCGTTCGCTGCCAGGAGGGCCCCACTGGACCCTGCCAGCGTTGCCAAATGTGTCTCTCGACCGACATGAAAGCCCGAAGGTAATCGGACCGATGACTTGAGCGATGACGCCAGACGTGACTGGAGTCAATTCTGGGTCCGACGGGGGGACATCAGCTTCGGGATCGCGCCTTCGTACTCCACGATCGCGTCGGAGAGCGGGACATCGAACAGCCCTGTGAACGAGATCGTCGAACCGCCGGTGAGCCCCAAATAGGTGATCGGAACTCCGTGCTGGGCAGCGAGCTCTTCGACGGCGGCGCCCTGGCCGGCGCGGGGCACGACGACCGCGCGGGACGCCGATTCGGAGAAGAGGCCGATGTGCGGCTCCAGGTCCCAGTCGATCGGGAGCGACACCGAGCATCCGATCCCGCCCGCGATCGCGGATTCGGCGAGCGCGACCGCGAGCCCGCCTTCGGAGAGGTCGTGGGCGGCGGCGAGGAGATCCGCGCGGCCGCATGCGACGAGCAGGCGCTGGAGGGATGCCTCGGCTTCGAGATCCAGGTCGGGCGGCTTGCCGCTCACCCGGTGCAGCACCGCATCCGCGTACGCGCTCCCGCCGAGCTCGGGGTGGGTGGAGCCGAGGAGGTAGATCAGCAGGCCGCCGTCGGGGAAGCCGGAGCGAACGAGCAACCGGTAGTCCTCGAGCAGTCCGACGGCTCCGATGATCGGCGTCGGGTGCACGGCCGAATCGCCCGACTCGTTATAGAAGGAGACGTTGCCGCCGGTCACCGGCGTGTTGAGGGCGCGGCACGCGTCGCCGATGCCGCGCACGGTCTCCGCGAACTGCCACATCACCTCGGGCCGCTCGGGGCTGCCGAAGTTCAGGCAGTTCGTGATCGCGAGCGGCGTCGCGCCAGTTGTGGCGACGTTGCGTGTCGATTCGGCGACGGCATGGAGGCCCCCGAGGTAGGGATCGAGCAGCCCGAAGCGGCCGTTCCCGTCGGTGGAGACGGCCACGGCGCGCACGGTCCCCTCCAGGCGCACGATGGCCGCGTCCCCCCCGGGGCCGGCGACGGTCTGACCTTGCACGATCGAGTCGTACTGTTCGAAGGCCCACCGCATGCTCGCGACGTTCGGCGATCCGAGGACGGCGAGGAACGCGTCGGCGAGCGGAAGCGGCAGCGGGCTCTTCAGCGGATCCTCCTCGCGGAGACGCGCGATCCACGCCGGACGCCGGATGGGGCGCTCGTACACGGGGCCCTCCTCCGCGAGGGCCCGCGCCGGTACCTTCGCGACGACCGTCTTGCCGTGCCGGACGTAGAGCTGTCCGCCGCCGCGGAGCTTCGCCACGGCTGTCGCGGCGAGTCCCCACCGCAGGCACACCTCTGACTTGGAGGTGAGGATCTCGAACGGCTCCATGCCCGGTTCGCGGAGCGGCACGGCGTCGAGGTCCAGATCCGCTCCGACGCGGCGTCGGGCCGCGGACTCGGACACGGCGCAGGTAAGGCCGGCGCCCCCGAGGTCCTGCAGTCCGCGGAGGACCCCGCGGGACGCGAGCTCCATGCAGGCCTCGATCAGGAGATTTTCGGCGAACGGGTCGCCGATCTGCACCGAGGGCCGCGATTCATGGGCGCGTTCGTCGAGCGTTCGCGAGGCGAGCACCGAGACGCCACCGATCCCGTCGCGGCCGGTGGCCGCACCGATCAGCACCATGACGTTGCCCTCGCCGCCACGCGCGACGGGGAGGAGTGCGTCGTGGCTCGCGAAGCCAAGGCAGAGCACGTTCACGGTGGGGTTTCCGGAGTGGCAGGGCGCGAACTTCACCTCGCCCCCCACCGTTGGAACCCCGATCGAGTTCCCGTACCCGCCGATCCCCGCGACGACGCCGGCGAAGAGGTACCGGTTGCGCCCCTCGTCGAGCGGCCCGAAGCGGAGCGGGTCCAGCAGCGCCGCCGGCCGCGCGCCCATCGACAGGATGTCACGAACGATCCCGCCGACGCCGGTGGCAGCCCCCTGGAACGGCTCGATCGCGCTCGGGTGCGAGTGCGACTCGATCTTGAACACGCAGGCCATGCCCTCGCCCAGGTCGACGACGCCCGCGTCGAGGCCCGGCCCGACCAGGATCTGCGGTCCCTGGGTGGGGAGCGTTCGCAGGTGGACCTTGCTCGACTTGTAGGAGCAGTGCTCCGACCACATGGCGGCGAACATCGCGAGCTCGGTGCGGTTTGGCGCCCGCCCGAGCCTCGCCTCGATGGCCGCCAGCTCGTCGTCGGTGAGCCCGAGCGCGCGATGCAGAGGTTCCTCGGCCGTGGCGGCCTTCGTCACGCGGAGACCTCGGCGCCGCACATCGCGAACAGCCACGCGAACACCGCGATCCCCCCCGTCGGTCCGAGGTCGGGGTCGACGGCGTGCTCGGGGTGCGGCATCAGGCCCAGGACGTTCCCGCGTTCGTTCCGCAGACCGGCGATGTTGTGCGTGCTGCCGTTGGGAGTAAACGCCTCGTCCTCCAGCCCGTCGGGCGAGCAGTAGCGAAGCGCCACCTGCCCGCGCTCTTCGACCCGGGCGACGTCCTCGGGCGAGCCGACCCATTGCCCCTCGCCGTGCTTGACGGGGATTTGCAGCACCCGGCCGGCCTCCCATCCGGGCCATCCCTCGGGGCGCGCCTCGGTCCGGACGTTCACCCATCGGCAGACGAACGAGAGCCCCGCGTTGCGGATGAGCGCCCCGGGCAGGAGCCCCGCTTCGCAGAGGATCTGGAACCCGTTGCACACGCCGAGCACCGGCCGGCCCGCCTCCACATACCTGGTCACCGCCTTCACGGCCGGGGCGAACCGCGCGATGGCGCCCGTCCGAAGGTAGTCGCCGTAGGAGAAGCCGCCCGGCAGGATCACGCCGTCCGCGCCGTGCAGGTCCCGATCCGCGTGCCAGACCGGGACCGGTTCGCCTCCGAGAAGCCGCACGGCGCGAAGCGCGTCGCGGTCGTCGTTCGAGCCCGGGAAGGTGATAACGGCGATCCGGGGCTTCACGTCGCCCCGGTCCCCTCGACCTCGAGGATCCGGTAGCGCTCGATGACGGGGTTGGAGAGGAAGCGCTCGGCCATGTCGTGCACCTGGGCACGCGCGGTTGCCTCGTCCTCCGCGTCCACGGTGAGCTCGATGCGCCGGCCCACGCGGACGTCACTCACATTCGGCCAGCCGAGGGTCGGAAGCGCATCCTGCACGGTCTTGCCCTGCGGGTCGAGGAGCCCCTCCTTCAGGGACACCAGGACCTCGAAGCGGAACCTCACGCGGCTCCCATCCGCGCGAGGTACGCGGCGAAGGGCTCGCCGGTGATCCATTCGTACGCCTCGCGGTAGCGCGCCGCGGTCTGGTCGACGACCTCCTCTGGAAGGGCGGGCGGCGGCGGTTCGTGGTCCCAGCCGCTCGCGTCCAGCCAATCCCGGACGAACTGCTTGTCGAACGAGGGCTGCCCGTGGCCGGGCTCGTAGCGGTCGGCCGGCCAGAAGCGCGAGGAGTCAGGGGTGAGGACCTCGTCGATAAGGATCAGCTCGCCGTCCGCGAACCCGAACTCGAACTTCGTGTCGGCGAGGATGATGCCCCGCTCCAGGGCGTGAGCCGCGGCGAAGTCTCGTCGAACGAGATGTTCTGGTCGTGGCCGGTCGCCTCCTTCGTCGAGGGCGTAAAGATCGGCTCGGGCAGCCGGTCGGATTCGGTCAGGCCCGCGGGGAGCGCGATCCCGCAGACGCTCCCGTGCTCGCGGTACTCCTTCCACCCCGAGCCCGAGAGGTAGCCGCGGGCGACGCATTCGATCGGCACCACCTTCGCGCGCCGGACGAGCATCGCGCGGCCCGCGAGCCCAAGGTCGTCGGTGAACGGCGGCGGGAACGCGGCCATGTCGGCTGTGAGCAGGTGGTTCGCCACCAGGTGCTTAGTGAGCTCGAACCAGTGCAGCGAGAGCCCCGTAAGCACCTGGCCCTTTCCGGGGATCGCTGTGGGCAGCACGACATCGAACGCCGAGATGCGGTCGGTCGCGACCATCATGAGGTGCTCCCCCGCCTCGAAGACGTCGCGGACCTTCCCGCGCGCGTGCAGCTCGACCGGCATCCCGCTCATCACTCCTCCACCTCGAGCTTCTCCAGCCGTGCGAACACGCCGTCGAGGTGCTCGACGAACGGTTCCAGCCGAAAGAGCGACCAGAACTCGTCCTTCGACATCGCGCCGGTGGGCTCCGCCTCGGCCCACGCCTCCTCGCGGAAGTGCAGCGCCTCCTCCCACGAGCGCGAGGCCGCGCGCTGCACGATGCGGTACGCGTCTTCGCGCGAGAGCCCCGCATCGACGAGCGCGAGCAGCACCCGCTGGGAGAAGAACACGCCGCCCGTCGAATCCAAGTTGGCCCGCATGCGCTCGGGGAAGATCTGCATGCCCTCGACAACCGTGTGCGCGAGGTCGAGCATGTAGTCGAGCGCCATCGTCGCGTCGGGCAAGATCACGCGCTCGACGCTCGAGTGCGAGATGTCCCGTTCGTGCCAGAGCGCCACGTCCTCGAGCGCGGGCGTGAGGGCGGCGCGCACCACGCGCGCGAGGCCGCAGATCCGCTCCGAGAGCACCGGGTTGCGCTTGTGCGGCATCGCGCTCGAGCCCTTCTGGCCTTCGGCGAACGGCTCCTGGACCTCGCGGACCTCCGTGCGGGCGAGGTGACGAACCTCGGTACCGATCTTCTCGAGCGTGGCCGCCGTCGCGGCGAGCGCCCACACGAACTCCGCGTGCACGTCGCGCTGGATCACCTGGCTCGCCGCCTCGGCGGGGCGCAGGCCCAGCTCGCCGCACACGTACTCCTCGACGCGGGGGTCGACCTGCGAATACGTCCCGACGACGCCACTCACCTTGCCGATGCTCACCGCCTCGCGCGCGCGACGAAGACGGTCGCGGTCCCGGTCGAGCTCGAACGCCCAGAGCGCCAGCTTGTGGCCGAACGTGGTGGGCTCGGCGTGAACGCCGTGGGTCCGCCCCATGCAGATCGTGTCGCGGTGCTCGAGGGCCCGGCGTCGAACGATCGCGAGCAGCCGCTCCATCCGTGCCAGCAGCAGCTCCGAGGCTGCGCGAAGCTGCAGCGCGAGCGCGGTGTCCAGAAGGTCGCTTGACGTCAGGCCGAAATGGATCCAGCGGCCGGCGGTCCCGATCGGCTCGGCGAGCGCCTGGACGAACGCGGCGACGTCATGCTGCGTGTTCCGTTCGATATCGGCGACGCGCTCGGGCGACGGCGGCGTCACCCTTGCCCGAATGGCCGCCAGGTCGTCCTGCGGGATCCGGCCCAGCCGCGCCCATGCCTCGCATGCGAGCACCTCGACCCGCGTCCAGCCGTCGAACTTGGCCTGCTCCGACCAGACTGCCGC
>VAYJ01000080.1:0-3385 GCA_005888465.1 Actinomycetota bacterium | reverse complement strand
CCCGACGGCGATGATCTGAGCCGCGAGGATCGCGGCGTTCGCCGCGCCGTCGATCGCGACGGTCGCGACCGGCACGCCCTTTGGCATCTGCACGGTCGAATACAGGGCGTCCATCCCCGAGAGCTTGGACCCCGACAGCGGCACGCCGATCACCGGGAGGGCCGTCCGCGCCGCGACGGCGCCGGCAAGGTGGTTCGCCATCCCGGCCGCGCAGATGATGCACGCCAGGCCACGATCGTCCGCCGTCCGCGCATACTCGTCGACGCGCTCGGGATTGCGGTGCGCGGAGATGACGGCGAACTCGTAGGGGATCTCGAGCCGTTCGAGCATGCTGGTCGCCTGCTCCATGACCGGGAGGTCGGAAGCGGACCCGCAGAGGACCCCGACCCGCGGCCGCGCCTCGCCGTCTGCCGGCCAGCGCGCCGGTGGCTTCCGTTCCTCGCTCATCCCGTCCCCGCGTCCATGGCGATGTCCCGCCGGACCTGCATGCCCTCGAACCGGATCCTCCCGGCGGCCTCGTAGGCGAGCCCCCGGGCCGCCCCGAGGTCCGGGCCCAGCGCGGCTACGGTCAGCACCCGCCCGCCGGCCGTGACCACTCTACCCGCTCGCTCGGCGGTGCCCGCGTGGAAGACGTGGACGCCCTNNNGTTTCGCCGGCCCGGGGCGCGGACGGGTACCCCGCCGCGGCCAGCACCAGCCCCACGCAGGCCCCCTTCGACCAGGAGATCCGGCCCGGCTCCAACCTCCCCTCCGCACAGGCGAGCAGGGCCCTCGCGAGATCGCCCTCCAGCCGAGGCAGCAGTACCTGGGTCTCCGGGTCGCCGAAGCGCGCGTTGAACTCGAGTACCTTGGGGCCCTCTGCCGTCAGCATCAGGCCCGCGTACAGACACCCCCGGTAGACGACGCCCTCTTCGCCAAGCGCCCGCAAGGTCGCTTCGAGCACGTCGCGAACGATCGCGCGCTCCGTCTCTGGATCCGCCCACGGCACGGGGCTGTGCGCGCCCATGCCGCCGGTGTTCGGACCCGTGTCCCCGTCCCCGATCCGCTTGTAGTCGTGCGCGAGCGAGAGGGGCGCCAGACGCTCGCCGTCGGTGAGCGCCAGTGCCGATACCTCACGGCCATCCAGGAACTCCTCGATCACGATCCGCCGCCCGGCCTCGCCGAACGCGCCCTCGACCAGGCTCGCGCGAATCGCCGCCTCGGCCTCCGCCCGGTCCTCGGCGATCACCACCCCCTTGCCGGCCGCGAGCCCGTCGGCCTTGATCACGAACGGCGCCCCCAGCGAGTCGAGGAATCCGAGGGCGGCCTCAGCGTCGTCGAACGTGCCCGAGCGCGGGACGGGGATCCCGTGCCGCTCGCACACAGCACGGCCCCAGGCCTTCGATCCCTCCAGCCGGGCAGCCTCCGCCGTCGGGCCGAACACGGGCAGGCCCTTCGCGGCCAGCTCGTCGGCCAGGCCCGCCGCCAACGGCGCCTCCGGACCGACCACCGTGAGATCGACCGACTCGGACACCGCGAGATCGACCAGCCCCGCCACGTCGGTCGCGGCGACCGGAGCCACAGAGGCAACCGCCTCGATCCCTGGGTTGCCCGGTGCGGCGAGCACCCCGTCGACCGACGGGTCCTGCGCAAGTCGCCAGCAGAGCGCGTGTTCGCGCGCGCCGCCGCCAACGACCAGCACCTTCACGCCGCGTCCACCGCCAGCGTCTGGTCGCGATCCGGGCCGACCGAGCAATGCCGAACCGGCACGCCGCCCAGCTCGGCGATCCGCTCCACGTACTTCCGCGCCGCCGCCGGCAGGTCTTCGACCGTCGCCGCGCCGCCGATCTCCTCGGGCCAACCCTCCAACTCCTCGTACTCCGGCTCCGCGCGATGGAAGATGCTCTGGTGCGGCGGCACGTCGTCGTAGCGTGTGCCCTCGTGCCGGTACGCGGTGCAGACCTTCACCGTCTCCAGGCCCGAGAGCACGTCCAGCTTCGTCAGGAACACACCGCATCGAACCACCCGCAGCGACGTGACCGCCCAGTGGTGGTCCCGACCTCGACGCCACGCGTGGCCATGTGTTCGCCCGCGGGGCCCAGGTCCTCGGTCGGGAACGGCCCGGAGCCCACACGGGTGACGTAGGCCTTCGTCACGCCGATCACGCGGTCGACCTCGCGCGGCCCGATTCCCGCGCTCGCGAGCGCGCCGCCCGACACCGGGTTCGACGACGTCACGAACGGATAGGTGCCGTGGTCGATGTCGAGCAGCGTTCCCTGCGCGCCCTCGAGCAGCACACGCTTGCCCGCTCGAAGCGCCGCGTACAGCAGCGAGCTCGTGTCCGCGAGGTGCGGGGCCAAACGCTCGCCGTAGGTCAGGTACTCCTCCGCGATCGTGCCGGCGTCCATCGCCAGCCGGTTGTAGATCTTGGACAGGACGAGATTCTTCTCCTTGAGCACCACGTCGAGCTTCTCGCGGAAGATGCGCGGGTCGGTCAGGTCCTGCACGCGAAGGCCGATCCGAGCCACCTTGTCCGCGTACGCCGGCCCGATGCCGCGCCGCGTCGTGCCCAACGCGTGCTTGCCCAGGTAGCGCTCGGTGACTTTATCGATCTCCAGGTGGTACGGCATGATCAGGTGCGCATTACCGGAGACGACCAGCCGCGACGGGTCGATGCCCCGCTCGGCGAGCGCGTCCATCTCCCCCAGCAGGACCCCCGGATCGACCACGACGCCGTCGGCGATCACGGACGTGACGTGCGGATACAGGATGCCCGAGGGGATCAGGTGGAGCTTGAGGAGCTGCCCGCCCGCGAGGACGGTGTGCCCCGCGTTGTTCCCGCCCTGGTAGCGGACGACGCAGTCGGTCTCGCCGGCGAGGAGGTCGGTGGCCTTGCCCTTGCCCTCGTCCCCCCATTGCGTTCCGACCAGGATCGTCGCCGGCACGAGCGGGATTCTACGCGGCGGCTAGCGCTCGAGGCGGAACCGGATCCGGACGTGGGTGTGGTACTCCTTGATCTTCTCGCCCTCGACGGTCGCCGAGGTCTCGAGGATCTCCATGCCCTCGATCCCGCGGAGCGTCTTCGCCGCCTCGGCCAGCGCCTGCGCGGCCGCGTCGCGCCATGACTCGGTCGACACCCCGACCAGGTCGATCGTCTTGATGACCGACATCTTGCCTCCCCTCTGTCGCTACGACGCCGAACGGTACACGTCGATCATGCGCCGGTAGTTCTCCGAGATCGTCTTGGCCGCCTCGGCGCGATCCGTTGATCCGTCTAGGTACGCCTTGAGCGCGTCCCACCAGATGGTGCGACCGATCGCGAAGCCGATGTAGCCGGGAACGACGGCGCCCTGCTGCAGCCAGTGCACGACCGCGGCGTCGTCGGCGCCGCGCCCGAGGACGACGCA
>VAYJ01000079.1 GCA_005888465.1 Actinomycetota bacterium | reverse complement strand
CCGCCGGTTCGAGGGTCGCCGTGTTCACTAGCGGTTTGTTTGGATACCCCGCGTCCTACTTCCTCGTCGAGGCGGGCGTTGAGGTCACAGCCATCGACGTTCGTCGGAGTGCCAAGCTTCCAGCCCTCGGCCACCCTAAGGAGCGCCTCACTGGCTGGGTCGTCAAGGGCTCGGCGGGGAGCCCCAACATCACGGCAGTGCACGCGGGTGGGCCGAACGGCGAAATGCGCACGATTGAATGCGACGCACTGCTGGTCTCGGGCTCGGCGCACCCTGACCTCAGTCTCTGGCGGGCGGCTGGGGGGGCGGTCCGATACGATCCCGGCGAATCGACCTTCGTGCCCGACGTCGGCCCACCGTGGCTCCAAGCCGTTGGATGGGCGGCGGAGCACCAACTACTCAAGCCGACACCCCCATGGTTCGTACCTGACGACGACCTCTTTGAGCATTTCGTCGACTTCCAGCGGGACCAGACCGTCGCCGACATCCAGGCGGCCCTCGATGCCGGCCTGCGCTCGGTCGAGCACGTCAAGCGGGCCACCTACATCGGCACGGCGATCGATCAGGGGCGGACATCGTCGCCGCTTACCGCCGCGATCGTGAACCAACTGCTTGGCGCCGATCCGGGCGCGCAAGGACCCACGACCGCGCGACCGCCGGCGGTCCCGGTGTCGTTCGCTGTCCTCGCCGGCCCGTATACGGGGTCAGGGTTCGACCCCGTACGCGTCACGCCGATCCAGCCGTGGCACGTGGCGCACGGCGCGGTCTTCGAGGACGTGGGCCAGTGGAAGCGGCCGCGGTACTTCCCGCGTCGCGGCGAAGAGATGGACGAGGCCGTGCTTCGCGAATGCGCGGCCGTTCGAACCGGCGTGGGCATGCAGGACGCGTCGACGCTCGGGAAAATCGACGTGGTCGGGCCCGATACGGGCGTGTTCCTCGACCGCATGTATACGAACGCGATGAGCACCCTCGGCGTCGGCAAGATCCGCTACGGACTGATGGTCGGCGTCGACGGGATGGCCTTCGACGACGGCGTGGCCATGCGGCTGGCGGAGGACCGCTACCTCGTGACCACGACGACGGGCGGCGCGGCGCGCGTGCTGGATCGATTCGAGGAATGGCTCCAGACCGAATGGCCGGAGCTCCGCGTGTATTGCACGAGCGTGACCGAACAGTGGGCAACGATCGCCGTGGCCGGTCCGCGTGCCCGCGAGGTGATCGCGGCGGCGGGAACCGACGTCGAGCTGTCCAATGAGGCGTTCCCCTTCATGACGTGGCGGCAGGGGACGGTGGGTGGGGTAGCGGCACGCCTGGCGCGCGTGAGCTTCTCAGGGGAGCTGGCGATCGAGGTCAACGTCGCAGGGACGGACGGCCTGCGGATGTGGGAGGCGCTGTTCGAGTCGGGACGGGGGTTCGGCGCGACGCCCTACGGGACGGAGGCCATGCACGTGCTGCGCGCGGAGAAGGGGTTCGCGATCGTGGGCCAGGAGACGGACGGGACCGTCACCCCGGACGACCTCGGGATGGCATGGATCGTGAACATGAAGAAGGGCGACTTCGTCGGACGGCGGTCGCTTCGACGTCCGGCCCTCGTGGCACCTGGGCGAAAGCAGCTCGTGGGACTGCTGCCGGAAGACCCGGACGTGCTGCTGCCGGAGGGGTCGCAGCTGGTCGTCGAGGGCACGCGATCGGCCGGGTACGTGACGTCGAGCTATCGGAGCGCCGCGCTCGGGCGCACGTTCGCGCTCGCGATGCTCGCGGGCGGCCACGAGCGGCACGGCGCCACGGTTCAGGTGCCGCTTCGGAGTGGGACGGTGGGCGCGACGGTGACCTCACCGGTGCTCTACGACCCGGACGGGGGTCGACGAGATGGATGAAGCCCGGGTCGCGATCTCCGAGCCGTGGTTCCCCGCGCAGATCGACCTGCGCGTGGGCTCGACGGAGGGTCTGGACCTGCCGCTCGTCCCCAACACGTGGGCGGTGGGGCCCGACGGCTGGGAATGGCTGTGGCTCGGGCCGGACGAGTGGCTCGCGGCCAGTTCCGATGGGACCTCGAAGGCGTTGATCGCGGAGCTCGAACGGGCCCTCGACGGTCGCCATCGCTCGATCGTCGACGTGGGCGCAGGGCGGGCCGTCATCGATCTCGCGGGAGAGGGAAGGTTCGAGCTGCTGTCGCACGGCTGCGGGATCGACCTGCACCCACGCTCGTGGACGGCCGGGATGTGCGCCCAGACGCTCCTCGCCCGCGTCCCCGTGATCCTGCAGGAGCGCGGCGACGCGACGCGCGTCTTCGTGCGTCCATCGTTCGCCGAGTGGCTGCGGACCTGGATCGGCGACCGGGTGGCCGACCTCAGCTGATCGCCGGTGACGCGAGCGCGCGGGCGCGCCAGGCGACGGCGTCCTCCACCTGGTTGAACGTGTACACGTGCAGCCCCTCGACATTCGCCTCGGGGTCGGCGATCGTGGTCACCAGCTCGCCCAACAGGCGATCGGGGCGGAAGGCGCGACGGCGGATGAGCGCCCCCAGAAGTCCGCGGTTCTTGCGGAGGTACCGAGCGGCATCCGCGACGCCGACGCGGGCGGCGATGCGCGCGATCCGCGCCACCTCGCACGGCCCGGGGATACCGACGTGGATGGGAAGCGTGAGGCCGAGCCGGCGCGCGTCGTCGATCCATTGGGCCGTGGCGTCGGCGTCGAAGCATAGCTGCGTCGTCACGTAGTCGGCGTGCGCCTGCTTGGCGAGCAGCGAGAGCCAGAGCGCGTCCATCGCGATCGAGGGATGGCCCTGCGGGTAGCCGGCGATCCCGACGGATTTGAACCGGTGCCCGAGCTCCTCGACGGCCCGCAGGAACGAGAGCGCATCGGGGAAGAGCCCGGGGTCCTCGCCGTCGCCACCGATCACGAATACGTTTTTGAGTCCGGCCGCGTCCAGGCGGGCGACCAGCTCGGCCAGGTGCACGCGGTCGCGCACGGTCCGCGCCGCGAGATGCGGGACGACCGCGAAGCCGCGCTCGGCGAGCGACTCGGCCAGCTCGAGCGTCGGCTCCAGTCCCCGCGTCGGCGACACGGTGACGGTGACGGTCGACCCGTGTGGCAGGGCCATCGCGCGGTCGTAGACGGAGGCGAGCGGGATGAGCTCGAACGCGGCGGCGCGAACGACGCGCGCGAGCGGCTGCTCCTCGGGGACGAGCGTCTCGTCGAGCGTCATCAGACGTTCGAGTCCGGGAACGACGCCTTGCGCCGCTCGATCCATTCGCGCAGCTCCAGGTCGACGGCCTCGTCGATCGAGGGCGGCTCGTACTCGGCAAGCGACCGCTTCCACGCGGTGTTCGCGCGCTGCGCGAGGTCCTGCGAGCCCTCGATCTCCCACTGCTCCAGGCTGTTGTTATCGGCGAGCGGCGAACGATAGAACGCGGTCTCGAAGTTCGCGAGCGTGTGCGGCGAGCCGAGGAAATGCGTGCCGGGCTCGTTCGCGAGGATCGCTTCCAGCGCCTGGCCGTTCGGCGAGAGATCGACGCCCTTGGCGAACGAGTGCCACATCCCCGCCTGGTCGGCGTCCATCATGAACTTCTCGTAGCCCATGGCGAGCCCGCCCTCCAGCCAGCCCGCGACGTGCAGGATGAAGTTCACGCCCGCGAGCATCGCCGGCTGCATCGTGTTCGCCGACTCGTACGCGGCCTGGGCATCGGGGATCTTCGATGCGCAGAGGGCCCCGCCGCTCCGGAACGGGATGCGGAGCCGCCGGGCAACGGCCGCCAGGATGTAGAGCACGAGCGCCGGCTCCGGCGTCCCGAAGGTCGGGGCGCCCGACTGCATCGACATCGACGACGCGAACGACCCGAACACGACCGGTGCGCCGGGCCGAACGAGCTGCACGTACGCCATGCCGGCCAGCGCCTCGGCGAGCGTCTGGGTCGCGGCGCCGGCGACGGTCGCCGGACTCATGGCGCCGGCCAGGATGAAGGGCGTCATGAGGACCGCCTGGTTCGCGCGAGCGTAGACGCGCGCGGCGCCAAGCATCGAGGAGTCCCAGACGAGCGGCGAGTTCGCGTTCGCCAGGCTGAGGACGACCGGGTGGTCCTCCAGGAAGTCCGCGCCGAACAGGATCCGGGCCATGTCCACCGTGTCCTGCGCGCGGTCGGGGTGGGTGACGGATCCCATGAACGGCTTGTCCGACCATCGCATGTGCGCGTAGACCATCTCGAAGTGCCGTTTGTTGACGGGGAGGTCGACGGGCTCGCAGACGGTCCCTCCCGAGTGGTGCAGCCAGGGTGAGAGATACGTGAGCTTCACGAAGTTCTGGAAGTCCTCGATCGTGCCGTAACGCCGGCCCCGGTCGAGGTCGCGAACGAACGGCGATCCGTACGCGGGCGCGAACACCGTGTGCGGCCCGCCGATCTCGACGTTGTTCGCGGGGTTCCTTGCGTATTGCGTGAACGACGACGGCGCGGTCGCCTGCACGAGCTGGCGGCACATCCCGCGCGCGAACCGCACGCGCTCGCCCTGCACGTCGGCGCCGGCATCCCTCCAGGCGGCGAGCGCCTCCTCGTCGCGGAAATCGATTCCCACCTGCTCGAGGATCGTGTCCGCGTTCTCGATCACCAGCTCGAGGCCCTCTTCGGAGAGGACCTCGACCGGGGCCATCGTCCGCGTGATGAAGGGAACCTTCTCCGCCACGGCGTGCAGCCGGGCCGCCTGCCGACCCGCCCGACCGCCTGCCCGCCTGCTCATGCCATCCTCCGCTCGCGCCGCCGTCTGCGAGGCGTGGCGCTGTCGCCGCCCGCGCTCGAGGGGATACCGATCGCTGCCACGAAGTGCTCCTGGAACCTCGGCTCGATCGCGGTCTCGATCTTCTCGACGCGGCGGACCACCTCCTCGACCTCCGCCCGGGCAGCGCGCGAGAGGAGCGCGATCCGGGCGCCGGTCCCCGCGGCGTTCCCCACCGACCCGACCGAGGCGAGGTCGGCCCGCGGGATCATGCCGAGCGCCATGGCATGCGCCGGGTCGATGTGCGCCCCGAACGCGCCGGCGAGCCGGATGCGATCCACGTGGTCGACGCCGAGATGATCCATCAGCAGGCGGCACCCGGCCGCGAGCGCCGCCTTCGCGAGCTGCACCTGGCGGACGTCGTTCTGCGTGATCGCGAGGCGGGGCGGACCCTCGGCCAGCACGTAGGAGAACGTTCGGCCCTCGGGCTCGATGCGGGCAGAGCGCGCCGCGAGCGAACCGTCGATGACGCCCTCCCGCGAACAGATCCCGGCGGCGACCATCTCGGCTACCACCTCGATGATGCCCGAGCCGCACACGCCGCTGACCTGGGTCCCTTCGAACCCGGGCTCGTTCGACCAGGCCCGGGTCTCGATCACGCGGAACCTCGGCTCGAGCGTCTCCGGGTCGATCCGGACCCGCTCGATGGCGCCCGGCGCAGCGCGCTGCCCGCAGGAGATCTGCGCCCCCTCGAAGGCCGGCCCGGTCGGGCTGGACGCCGCCAGTAGGCGGTCGCGATTCCCGAGCACGATCTCCGCGTTCGTCCCGACGTCCACGAGCAGGCTCACCGCGTCGCTCGCCTGTGGCGCCTCCGAGAGGATGACGCCCGCGGTGTCGGCGCCCACGTGGCCGGCGATGCAGGGCAGCACGTAGACCCGCGCGCCCGCGTGGACGGGAAGGTCGAGCTCGGCGGCGCGGAGCCGAAGCGACGCGTTCGTCGCGAGCGCGAAGGGGGCGCCCCCGAGCTCCGTGGGATCGAGGCCCAGGACAAGGTGATGCATGATCGGGTTGCCGACGATGGTGATCTCGAGCACGTCCGCCGGCTCGAAGCCCGCGGTCTCGGCCAGCTCCCGGGTCAGCGCGCTCAGGCATTCGCGCACCACGCGCGTGAGCTGCGCTTCGGAGCCGCGATGCATCATGACGTAGGCGACCCGGCTCATGAGGTCCTCGCCGAACCGGATCTGCGGGTTCATCGCGCCGGCCGACGCGAGCACCTCGCCCGTCACCAGATCGCAGAGGTGCCCCGCGACGGTCGTCGAGCCCACGTCGAACGCGATGCCCAGGGCGAGGTCGCGGAATCCCGGCCAGACCGCCGTGATCGTCGTGCCGTCGTGGACGGCGACCGTGACCATCCAGTCGCCTTCGCGAAGCGCGCCCTGCAGGTCGCGGAGCACGTGCAGGTCGCACGCGAGGCCGGTCAGCCCCCACTCGCGCCCGAGCGCGTCGAGCAGGCGGGCGAGGTCGCTCGTCGGCGACGCGAGCGCCGGCTGTTCGACCTGGACGTGGTGCAGGCGCACCACCGGGTCGAGCTCGATCTCGCGTTCCTCCGCGTCCTTGCGGATCACCTGGCGATGGAGCTGGCTCTCAGGCGGCACGTCGATCACCAGGTCGCCGACCATGCGCGCGTGGCACCCGAGGCGGCGATCCGGCGCGAGCCCGCGCCGCGAGCGGTACAGCTCCTCTGGGGCAGTTAACGGGATGAGATGCCCGGCCCGGCTGGTGATGCCAAGCTTCGTGTGGCTCCCCTCGCTCACGACGATTTGACACCGCCCGCAGATCCCACGGCCGCCGCAGATCGAGTCCAGGTCCACGGCCAGGGCGCGCGCGGCGTCGAGCACGCTCGTGCCGGCGGCGAACGAGCCCCGCTTGCCCGAGGGCATGAACGCGACGCGAACCTCGCCGGCGGTGGCGCTCACGGCTCGGCCGATCCCGCCGCGGCGCGCCGCCGCCCCTCGCGTCCGCCGCGCCGCCTGCCGTCGCCCGCCGCGGCGGGCGCGGCCTCCCGGAAGCGGCCGATCCAGGCGACGCAATCGCGGTCGTGCCCGAGCAGCACGTCGGCCGCCGCCACGGCGCGGCGCACGTCGTCGTTGAGCACGTTCGTGATGGCGGAGGTCATGCCGGCCGTCGCCGCCATGGAGAGGAACGTCGCCGAGAGCTCGTGCCGGTGCGGCAGGCCGAACGCGACGTTCGATGCGCCGCACGTGGTGTTCACGCCTAGCTCGTCGCGAAGGCGCCGGACGAGCCGAAAGACCTGCTGGCCGGCCGTCCCCATCGCGCCGACCGGCATGACGAGGGGGTCGACGACGACGTCCTCGCGCCCGATGCCGTGATCTGCGGCCCGCTCGACGATCTTCTTCGCGACGGCGAAGCGAACGTCAGGGTCCTCGGAGATCCCCGTCTCGTCGTTCGAGATGGCGACGACCGCGGCCCCGTGCCTGGCCACGAGCGGCAACACGGACTCGAGCCGTTCCTCCTCGCCCGTCACCGAGTTCACGAGCGCTTTCCCCCGATAGACGGAGAGCCCGGCCTCCAGCGCCGCGACGATCGACGAATCGATGCAGAGCGGGACGTCGGTGATCGACTGCACGAGCGTGACG
>VAYJ01000291.1:2382-3508 GCA_005888465.1 Actinomycetota bacterium | reverse complement strand
CAGCGCGCGCAGGGCGCCTCGCCCAGGCACACGGGGCAGTCATCGAGAAATCTACACAACGAGCCGCAGCGCGGGCAACCGGTGATCCGCACGATGGTCGCGTCTTCATACGTTGCCTCGGGCAACGCGGCGGCCGGGCTCAAGTCGTTGAGGGCCATGACGGGGGCTCGATTCCGCTCTCCGTCTCGCTAGGCCAGCAACATCCGCGTGAGCAACGCCACCACGACCGCGGTCACGAAGGCCATCCAGTCCCTCATGGGTCGCCCTCCCTCAGCTTCACTACCCTTGGCAGATATCGACTCGCCCCGCAGGCGAGGAATTGGTGAAAATTGCATGTGGCGAGCCAAGGAAGAGACTGCAGGAAGAACAACGCTTTGCAGCTCGTTACGCGCGCTTCGATTCGGGAAATGTAAGCTTTTCCGACTCGAGACCTGGAAAGGACTGGCCCAGCAGGGGAGAAAGCTCTTACCAACGGCTCGGGACGGAGCTCCCCGTCACCCTGGACGCAGGGCACCCTCGTCGCAGAGTTTCTTGAAGTCGGGAAACTCCACCTGGCATCGGAGCTGGAGCTGCGAGGCATCCGCGGCACGGCCCACTCGTCGATAGATGCGGATCAGATCAGGCCACATCCGTGGATGGTCGGCGAATTTCGGCCGCGCGGCTTCCAGAACCTGCATCGCGTCGCGCGGTCGATTGGCCCGCTCGTGGAGCGCGGCGAGCCGGAGGGATGACTCCAGCGCCGGCTCTGGAGCTTCGAGGGCCGCGCGCAGGTTTTCCGCCACCCGATCGCTCCGGCGGAGCTCTCCATACACCTCGGCGAGGGCGAAGCGGGGGAAGTTGTGGGTGCGGACGAAGCCCTTGAGGCCTTCCTGAGCCCGGCGCTCCGCTTCGCGAAGGTCGTGGTCCTGTAGCTTGTCCATGGCCGTGAAGGACCACTCGTATCGCTGGAAGATCTCCCGGATCTGCGGCTTGCTGCGGGCCGCTTTCCAGGGGCGATCGGAGACATCCGGCGGCGTCAGGTCCGCATACTCCCGGTCCACGTATTCACGGGCGAGCTTGAGCCGCTCCTCGGGGTCAGGATAGGGCTGCGAGACTTTCTGGAGGAGCTCCTGGGAGGATTGACTGA
>VAYJ01000291.1:0-2373 GCA_005888465.1 Actinomycetota bacterium | reverse complement strand
CTTCCCGGCGGCGGGGCGGGTCCACTCCGCAAGCTCCTTGGCGAGATCACGAGGGGCGTCGGCATAGACCTGCCCCGGGCCCTTCCGCCACTTGACGAGTTTCTCCAGCACCTCGAGGGCACTTTGCGGGTTGTAGCCCGCCGCCACCATGATGTCGATGCCCAGCAGATCGGCCTGCTCCTCCTGGGTGCGGCTCCAGGCCGGCGCGATGATCTTGTCGCTCGCCGTGAGCATGGCCTTGGCCGCTCGCATGCCGGACGGCGACACTGCGGGATTCTTCGGATTCCGCCGCTCCACGGCCGTCTGGGCGGCCATGGCGAGCTCGCCCACGGCGATGGCGTGCTTCTGGCCTTTCACCAACCAGTCCGAATCGTGATGCCGGAAGAGGATGTGGGAGATCTCGTGGGAGAGGGCGAAGGCCGCCTGGTCCTCGTCGTCGAGCGCTTCGACGAACTTCATGGGAACGAAGACGAGGCCGGGCGGCGTGGAATAGGGCGTCCAGTCACGACTCGTCACGAGGACGGCGCGCGCGGGGAGATCTGGCACGGGCGCTTTCCCGAGCAGGCGACGCATGACGGAGTCGAGGTAGGCGTGGAATTCCGGCGCGTAGAGGAGCCCGTAGCGCGCTTCCGCCCGCTGGAGCCGAAGGATGCGGTCCTGCTCCCCGGCCAGGCTCGCCCTGTCGAAATCGCGCTTCGTGTAGCGGTCGATCATCTTGCCGCTCGCCGAAGGATCTTCGGACGGTCCGCGCAGGCGCTTGAGGGTCTCCATGGGCCCACTCGCGCATCCGCAGGCGGCACCAGCCAAGACGCTGATGGCCGCGCGGCGGGTGACGACCCTCACCGGCAGATCTCTCCCAGCCCGCGCGTGGCTTCGGAGGCGCTTCTCGAGTGCCCGCCGGACACGCGCCCTGAGTCTCGCGAATCTCGTTGGTCCGGACTTGCCGTTTCTCGACCCAGAGGGGACGCTCGCTTCCCGGGAACGCGATCTTCAGTCGCTTGTTCGGCTCGACGACGAGCACCTTGAGGGGCAAGAGGGGAAGGACGCGCTCGCGCGGCACGGATTCGATGCGGCGGCCGTCCTTGGCGTCGAACAGATCCAGCTTCGAGCCCTCGACGTCGACGATCTGCAGGGCGGGTTCGGAGCCCTTCTCCTGGGCGAGGCCGGCAGCGAATGCAAGGCCCAGGATCATGCACGCAGCCATGACACCCTTCCACATCGCGGTCATCCTCCCTTCCCTCCGGGGTCGCTGTCGCTCGGTCTGGCACTGACGAGGGTTGCCACGAACGCCATGAGGGGCGGTCCCCAGTGGTGGCCGGCCCAGGCTTCCAGGAGCGCCTCGAGCCAGTTGCCCGCCGTGAGGTTGAGCCACTCGAATTCGATTTTCAGCGCGAACCAGAGTACCAGGAACAGGGGGACGATGATGGTGAGAGTGATGGTCCACGCCGCAGACAGAACGAGCAGGAAGACTCTGGCGCCGCGCCGGGGTATAGCGGCGAGACGCTTCACATCAAAGAGACAGGCGTCGACACTCGCGACGACGTGCAGGTAGAGCAGGACGAGGGCGAGGAGCCCATACTGCAGGCAGTGAGGTGTGAGCTCGTCGCCGAAGCACCGGACGAAGGAGGCCAGGCGACCCTGGCCCGGGAACCATTGCGGGCGCTGAATGAGATCGTCGAGCTCGGCGACCAGGTGATGGATGGAAGCCTTGAGCCACCGTGGAAGCAGAGGGAGGGGGTTGGGAATCGCCTCCCGCTTGTAGCTGGTGCCGAAGGTCAGCAAGTTGTCCAGGGCCATGGCGTGCGAGTACACGCCGGGCAGAGCATAGTGGGTCGGGGGATAGATGATGTCCGATCCGGCGAGGAAGTTGGCCCCGTAGAACACCGCCTTCCCCTTGAACAGATCCTTCAGCTGCTTCGGGTTCTCCGCCGAGGTGAGATCCTCGACGGTAACGGTAGGCGTGAAGGGGCAGTCGACGCGGAGTCCTTCTCCATGTGACCAGATGATGGTCCAGAGCCGGCCCAGGAAGCCTGGGATCGCCCGGCATGCCACATGGCTCAGGCTCTCCGGATAGCTCATGCCCCAGAACAATTCGAGCGTCCAGCCCGCCTCGTCGATGGGCAAGATCTTGGCCGCGGCTGTTCTCGGCTGACAGAAGCCCGGCCTGCCCTTGCTGTCATCACCGTTGCAGAGGGCACCGTAGAGGGCCGGGGCGGCCGTTGGCTTTCGCTTGCCTTCATGGGCGAGAGCGAAGAGCGGGTAGCCGATGCCCGAGGCGGATCCGACCAGGCCGGGAACGGGCACCGGCGTGGCGAAGGACCCCTGGAGCTCTCTCCGGATCTTCGGGGCCCGAGCGGATTCTTCGTGAGGGCT
>VAYJ01000290.1 GCA_005888465.1 Actinomycetota bacterium | reverse complement strand
CTCCGTCTCGCTAGGCCAGCAACATCCTTGTGAGCAACGCCACCACGACCGCGGTCACGAAGGCCATCCAGTCCCTCATGGGTTCCCCTCCCTCAGTTCCACTACTCTCGGCAGATATCGACTCGCCACGGGGGCGAGGAATTGGGGAAAATTGCATGTGGCGAGCCAAGGAAGAGACTGCAGGAAGAACAACGCCTTGCACGTCGTTTCGCGCGTCTCGATTAGGCGAATGTAAGCTTTTCCGACTCGAGACCTGGAAAGGACGGGGCGAGCGCAGGCGGAAAGGTTCTTGTCAGGCCATCCCACGCTCACCGGTAGAGGTCGATGAGCTCCTGGAGCGCCGCCATCTGATTGCCTCGCGCGGATGATGGCACCACGATCAAGGTCTTGATCCCCGCCGCCTGCCAGGCCTCGATGCCGTCGCGCACCTGCTTGGCGCTGCCGTAGAGGGTGACCTGGGAGAGCCAGCGCTCGGACATGAGGCCGGGGACGCGCTCCTCCTCGCCGCTCGCCAGAGCCTTGCGGATCGCCTGCATCTCCTCCTCGAAGCCGGCCTCCATCCAGTAGTTCTGGTAATTGGGAAGCTTGACGTAGCCCGTGAGCGTGCGGCGGTTGACGGCGGCGGCCGCCGCGCGATCGGCGTCGATGCAGGTCGGGATCATGTTGCCGATGAAGAAGCTCGGGTCCTGACGCGCGGCGGCGGGCAGGTAAGCGAGCGAGGCGGCCATGTGCGAGCGGGCCGCATTGGCCCACACCGCGCCCTGGGCGATCTCGCCGGCGAGAGCCACCATCTTCCCTCTGAGCGTGGCGAGCACGAGGGGCGGGAGGGCGCCGGCCTGCGAAGCGCCCTCGCGAAGCGCGGTGACGAAGCGTCGCATGTCTTCGAGCGGCGTGCCTGCCTTCACGTTGAGACGCTCCAGGGTGGGGCCGTGGCTCACGCCGATCCCGAAGCGGAACCGCCCTCCCGAGAGCTCGTGAATGAGGGCGGCCGTCTGGGCATAGTCGCGGGGATGGCGGGCGTAGATATTGGCGATGGTGGTCCCGAACGGGATCTCCCGGGTCTGCAGCGCGATCGCCTCGCACAATCCCAGGCCGTCTCCGAAGCTCGGGCAGTACAGGCCCGCGAAGCCCTCCTGCTCCAGACGCTGCGCGATCTCCAGCGTGGCCTTCCGCCGTCCCGGCACGGCGGCGAGGCTCACGGCGGGCTTGCCCGTCATGCCCACGGGACCGCGCCACCCCACCGGTTCCACGAGGTGGTCTCCGAGACGGGCTTGCGCCGGCTCGGGCCGTACTTCACCGCGGGATAGCCCAGGGGGATGCAGAAGTGAAACACCATCTCCTTGGGAATGCCGAAGAGCGCGCGGAAGCGATCCATCACCGTGGCGTGGAGCGTCGTGGGGAGGGAGCCGATGCCGAGCGCGTGGGCGGCAAGCATGAGGTTCTGGCACGCGGGGATCACGGAGTTGGCCCCGCCGGGCGGCACCGTCAAGGCGAAGACGACGCAGGGGACGTCCTTCATGGCGTCGGCGAGCTCCATGGCCGCGTTGTAGTTCTTCTCCCCCGGCGGAATGTCCTGGGGGCCGCTCCACCCGTGATCGTCGCGGCGCTTGGCCCACCAGGCCTCGCGGTAGAGGGCGCCGAACTCGCGGATCCGCTCGTGATCGGTGACGACGAGGAAGCGCCCGGTCTGGTGATTGCCGCCGTTGGGCGCCTTCACCGCGGCCTCGAGGAGGAGGCGGAGGTCTTCGGTGGGGATCGGGTCCGGCCTGAGCTTCCTGATCGATCGCTGAGTGAACATGGCCTCGCCGAGCGGCATCGTCAACCGGTCTGCATTCATGGAAGTCGTCCCTTCGTTGTCCGGGTGAGGTGAGACGGCAGCGCGCGAGCACGCTCGTCGCGTGGCGTCGTCGAAGATAGCCGCGAGTGCCCGGCTCCGCAACTGGGACGACTGTGGGTGCTGCTCAGGGGGCCGCGAGGGCCTGGCGAACGATCTGCTGGAGCTCGGCGAGGCTGAAGGGCTTGCGCAGGAGGGGCAGGCCCGTCTCCTTGAGGAAGCGGTGCTGGTCGGAGGCTCCGACGCTGCCCGTCATGAAGATGATCCTCGGCACGGGGTGGCCTTGCCCTTCGGTCAGCGCGCGATAGAGGCCGACGCCATCGAGCTGGGGCATGTGAAGATCGCTGAGGATCAGGTCGAAGTGGGCGTGCCGGAGCTTCTCGAGGGCGGCCGCGCCGTTCTCCGCGCTGTCGACGTCGTAGCCTTCCACGATGAGCGTGTCTATGATGAGCCGAATGACGAGGGGATCATCGTCGACGACGAGGATTCGAGCCGGGGCACCCGGCGTGGGAATGGGCGCTTGATTTTTGGGCATCGCGCATGTCTCGATCTGCTGGAGGAGCAAGGGGCGGGCCAGCTTTTCCGAGCCATGAAATCCGGCACTTGCCGTGGATCGGAAATCGAGGTTCCCCTCAAATTGTCAGTGCCCACGCCGAAACGAGGAGATCAAGGAATGTATCGCGAACCAATTGCGGCGCTGATCCTCGT
>VAYJ01000037.1:25937-30310 GCA_005888465.1 Actinomycetota bacterium | reverse complement strand
CTCGCGGCGTTCGTCTACGTCTCGGGGCGCTTCGACTGGCAGGCGCTCCGCGCGCGCTTCGCCGGCGCCCGCCGGACCCTGTCGCGCGGGTTCTACGTGAACGACGTCTACGGCGGCGCGATCGTCGCGCCGGCGAAGGCGGGCTCGGCGTTCCTCGCATACGTGGTCGACGACCGGCTGATCGACGGCTCGGTGAACGGGATCGGCGGGGCGTTCCGGCAGCTGGCCCGCGCGGGCCGGCTGCTGCAGACGGGCCTCGTTCGCCGCTACGCGCTCGCGTTCGCCGCCGGCGCGGTCGGCATCCTGATCTTCGTCGCGGTGAGGTCGTAGATGCACCACTTCCCGTGGCTCACCGTCGTCACGTTCACCCCGCTCGCCGGCGCGGTCCCCCTAGCCCTGTTGCCGAAGCGCGCGCTCAACCTCCATCGCATCTGGGGCATGTTCGTCACCGTCCTCACGTTCGGCCTGTCGCTCGGGATCCTCGCGCAGTTCCGAACCGGCACGTTGGGGTTCCAGCTCGTCGATCACGCCGTGTGGGTGCGCTCGCTCAACTTCAACTACACGCTGGGCGTGGACGGCGTAAGCCTGTTCCTGGTGCTCCTCACGACCTTCCTGATGCCCGCGGGGATCCTCGTTTCTTGGAAGCTCGAGCATCAGGTGAAGAACTACTTCCTGGCGTTCCTCGCGCTCGAGACGGCGATGATCGGATCGTTCCTGGCGATCGACCTGCTGCTGTTCTTCTTCTTCTTCGAGGCGCTGCTCTTCCCCATGTACCTGATCATCGGGGGGTGGGGGAGCGAGCGGCGGATCCACGCCGCGATCAAGTTCTTCCTCTACACGATGGCGGGCTCGGCGTTCCTGCTCCTCGGCATCCTCTTCCTCTATTTCCTGTCGGGGTCGCAGCTCGGCCGCGCGACCTTCGACTACCGGGCGCTGCAGCACCTCGCGATCGCGACCACGACCGCCAGGTGGCTGTTCCTCGCCTTCTTCGTCGCGTTCGCCGTGAAGACGCCGCTGGTGCCCCTGCACACGTGGCTCCCCGAGGCCCATACCGAAGCGCCGACAGCGGGCTCGCTCGCCCTGGCCGCCGTCGTCATCAAGGTCGGGGCGTACGGCCTGATCCGGTTCAACCTGGGGCTCTTCCCCGAGGCGTCCGGGTACTTCCGAACTCTCGTCCTCGTCCTCGCCGTGGTCGGGATCGTCTACGGCGCCACGGTCGCGCTGATCCAGAGCGACCTGAAGCGGCTCGTCGCGTACTCGAGCGTGTCGCACATGGGCTTCGTCGTGCTCGGGATCTTCGCGTTCAGCCTGCAGGGGCTCACAGGTGGGGTCCTCACGATGATCAACCACGGGCTGTCGACCGGCGGGCTGTTCCTGCTGGTCGGGATGCTCTACGATCGCCTCCACACCCGCGACCTGAATCGCATGGGCGGGCTCGCCGCGGTGATCCCCGCGTACGCCGGGGTCTTCCTCTTCGTCGCGCTCTCCTCGATCGGCCTTCCCGGCCTGAACGGGTTCGTCGGCGAGTTCCTGGTCATCCTGGGGACGTTCATCGTGACGAAGCCCTACGCGGTGGTCGCTGTGACCGGTGTCGTGCTGTCAGCGATCTACCTGCTCTGGGGCTACCAGCGCGCGATGCACGGCGCGCTCCCCGTCGCCGGCGGCGCGACGAACGGGCACGGGAACGGGTCCTCTGGCCGGCTGAAGGACCTGGAGCTGCGCGAATACTTCGTGATCGTCCCGATCATGGCGGCGATCCTGTTCATCGGGATCTACCCGAAGCCGATCTTGTCGCGCATCGAGCCCACCACGTACACAATCGTCGGTTGCGTCCAGATGACCACGAACAAGGGGGCTCCGCTCCCCGCGAGTAATGGGCCCCTGTCAGCGGAATCGCTGCGCAGGTTGTTGTGCACGTCGGGAGGGCCCTGAACGTGGGACCGCTCGCTCAGGCCGTCGCCCCGTCCCACATGCCGATCGTCCTGCGGCCGCTCCTGCCGGAGCTGATCCTCGTCGGGACCGCGCTCGCGCTCATGCTCCTCGACGCGCTCCGGCCGACGCCCGACCAGCGTCCCTTCGTGCTGCTCAGCCTCGCCGGCGTGGCCGGTGCCGCGGCAGCGACCCTCTCGCTCTGGACCTGGAAGGGGCCCGGGTCGGTGCTCGGGGGGATGATCGCGGCCGATCGCTTCGCTGTGTATTTCCGCCTGGTCATCCTGGCCGCGGCGGCGCTCGGGATCCTGCTCTCCTCCTATTACCTGGACCGCGCGGGCGAGGCCCGCGGCGAGTACTACCCGCTGCTCCTGTTCGCGACCGCGGGCATGACGCTCATCACCGCCGCCAGCGACCTCATCCTGATCTTCCTCGCGCTCGAGATCCTCTCCCTCTCGCTCTACCTGCTCACGGGGTTCTCGTTCCGTCGGCTGGCGTCGGCCGAGGCGTCGATGAAGTACTTCCTCCTGGGCGCGTTCTCCTCGGCGTTCTTCCTCTACGGGATCGCGTTCGCGTACGGCGCGACGGGGACGACGAACCTCGCGGGCATCGCCACGGCACTCGCGAGTCGCGTGAACGGCGATGCGCTCGCGCTCATCGCGGTCGGGCTGCTCGCGGTCGGCTTCAGCTTCAAGATCGCGGCCGTGCCGTTCCACATGTGGACGCCGGACGCCTACCAGGGGGCGCCCACCTGCGTGACGGCGTTCATGTCGGCGGGGACGAAGGTCGCCGCGTTCGGCGCGTTCCTGCGGGTGTTCGGCGTGGCGTTCCTGCCGCTCGCCCACGACTGGCGGGCGTTCATGGGCGTGCTCGCCGCGATCTCGATCATCGTGGGGAGCGTCCTGGCGATCGCACAGACCGACATCAAGCGCCTGCTCGCCTACTCGTCGATCGCCCAGGCGGGCTTCATCCTGGTGGGCCTCTCCGCCGGAACGCAGGCGGGGATCCAGAGCGCGATGTTCTACCTGGCCGTCTACGCGGGCACCGTGCTGGGCGCATTCGCCGTGGTGGCCATCGCGTCGGTGCGGGGCGAGGAGCACACCGCGCTCTCGTCCTACGCCGGGCTCGCTCGCCGCAGGCCCCTGCTGGGGCTCGCGCTCACCGCGTTCCTGCTCTCGCTCGCCGGCATCCCGCCGATGGCGGGCTTCATCGCGAAGGTGAGCGTGTTCAGCGCCGCCGTGCAGGCGGGGTCCTGGCCGCTCGTCCTGATCGCGGTCCTCGCGTCGGTCGCCGCGGCGTTCTTCTACATCCGGGTGATCGTGCTCATGTACATGCAGGATCCGGCCCCGGAGATCGAAGGCGTTAGGATCGAGAGCGACCCGGCCGGCTGGGCCGCGGTCCTCGCGCCGGCGTTCCTCACGGTCGTCTTCGGGATCCTGCCCGGCCTGCTGTTCGGGCTCCTTCGGACGGCGTCGGTGGTCCGGTTCTAATGCGTGGCTGGTCGCGCCCCCGGCGCCCGGGTAGCATCGGGTCGATGAGCAGGGGGATGCGCGGATGACCCGCGCCGAGATTCGCGGCCTCGAGGCACCCGATCCCACCCTGGAGCTCGAGATCCGCGGCCGCTTGAACGACGTCGAGGCGTCCCTGGAGAAGGCCGTCCGTTCCGACACCGACTTCGTCACCGAGGCGGCGAGCTATCTGGTCGCGGCCGGCGGCAAGCGCTTCCGGCCGCTCCTGGTACTGCTCTCCGGGTACTTCGGCGACCCCTCCGACCCGCGTCTGATCCAGGGCGCCACCGCGATCGAGATCACGCACCTGGCGACGCTCTACCACGACGACGTCATCGACGAAGCGGACACGCGCCGCGGCCGGCCCTCGGTGAACGCGCGCTGGGACAACACCGTCGCGATCCTCACGGGTGACTTCTTGTTCGCGAAAGCGTCCGAGATCTCCTCGGACCTGGGCACCGAGGTCACGCGCCTGCTCGCCCGAACGATCGCCATCCTCTGCGACGGCCAGATCCGGGAGGTCGCGGCCGCCGGCCGCCTGGACCAGTCCGAGGACGCCTACATGGAGATCATCCGGCGCAAGACCGCGCAGCTCATGGCGACGTCCTGCCGGCTGGGCGGGATGCTCTCCGACGCGCCTCTCGACACCGTCGAGCGCCTGGACGACTTCGGCATGGCGCTCGGCCTGGCGTTCCAGCTCTCGGACGACATCATGGACGTCACCTCGACCGAGGAGGAGCTCCGCAAGCTTCCCGGCCAGGACATGCGCGAGGGCGTTTACACGCTTCCGGTTCTGCACGCGCTCGCCGACGGCTCGAGCGGACGCGAGCTCCGGGCCATTCTCAATGAGGGCGCGCCCCAGGGCGAACGGCTCGCCGCCGCTCTCGAGCTCATCCGAAGCGACGGCGCCCTCTCGAAATCCCGAGACGCGGTCAC